>CAZDBE010000001.1:0-2489 GCA_964503675.1 uncultured Pirellulaceae bacterium
CCGGCGACCAGTGGCGCGATCACAAACGCCTGCCGTCCCTCGCGCAGTTTCTTCCTGACAAACGACCACCACTTCGCGCGACTTTCTTCTTTGCCCAGATAAGTGTTCACTTTTTGGCCGATGCCGCTGGTGCGTTCGAGCGTCGACACATCCAAATCGCCAAACAACGTCATGGAGATCGTTCTGGGAATCGGCGTTGCAGTCATTACCAAATAGTGGGGATCGAAGCCCGACTGCTTTAGCGTGGCGCGTTGTTTGACGCCGAATTTGTGTTGTTCGTCGATCACCACCAGCCCCAGTTGTTTGAAGGGAACCTTGGATGCGACGACGGCCTGAGTTCCAATGACAATGTCGACCTCGCCGTTTTCAATGCGCTCTGCCGTTTCTATGCGAGCCTTTCCTTTGACACCACCAGTCCACAGCGCAAACCGGACCCGCGTGTTAACCAGCAGTTTCTGGATGGTATCAAAGTGTTGATTGGCCAGCACGGCTGTTGGTGCCATCAGCGTCGCTTGGTGCCCATCGGCGACGGCCAGCAGCATCGCCGCCACCGCTACCGCCGTTTTGCCGCTGCCGACCTCGCCGTGCAGCAACCGGTTCATCGGCCACGGCTGATTCATGTCCGTTGCGATTTCGCTCAAGGCCTGCAATTGTGTTTCAGTCAGTTCAAACGGCAGTCGCCCAAGGATCCGGGCGCGAATTTTGGGCGTCATCTCGATTTCTGGAGCTTTATTCTCAGCACGAATGCGGTGCCGGCGAATGGAAAGCGCCAATTGAAGAATAAACAGCTCCTGATAGACCAATCGGGCTCGTGCCGATTCGACCTGTTCTTGATTCTTTGGCCCGTGAATCTGACGGATTGCTTCGGAGATTCCACACAGGTCCAAACTCTTACGTAAGTCGTCAGGAAAGGCTTCGGTAACTATGCCCGAGCATTGCTCAACGACGGCACCGACGATCTTACGCATTTGTTTCTGGTTGATGCCGTCGGTTAACTTGTAGATTGGCATCAAGCATTGCTGTTGCTCAGCGGCTTGGTCGGAATCCAGCCAAGTGACTTTTGGATGGTTCATCTGGAACCGACCGCCCTGCCATTTCGCTTTTCCCTGAAGCATCACTTTCTGACCGGGAAAGAATTTTCGCATCAGGAATTGCTGATTGAACCAGACCGCGCGGAGAAATTTATCTTCCTGCTTGATCAAGACGTAGCAAATATGCGTACCCGATCGGCCAATCTGTTGGTCGACGTCATCGACGACTCCCACGACGTTGGCCAGTTGCTCGTTAGCCATCTCGCCAATGGTATGCAGTTGCGTAAAGTCCTGGTAGCTGCGAGGGAAGAAGAACAAGATATCAGCCGCGTTTCGCAGATGAAGTTTCTCAAGCATTTCAGCTCGGGCCGGCCCAACACCTTTGAGGAATTGAATCGGCTGCGTCAGCAGTTCCATGGGCGAACGCTCGTCAGCGGCCTCACCTTGCGAGGGAGGGTCGAGATTCGGTTTGGAAGACGCGTCGGACATGCCATCATTCTATTGCAATGGCCGTTGTGACGAAATCGGGAGTTAGCCGTTGATCGCCGTCAGCATCTCTTTGGCGAACGATGTTACATCGTCGATGACGGCTTGCTTACTACCGTCAGTTTCTTCAGCTGCGGCGATTCTTCGGACGATTGCCGATCCAACAATCATCCCGTCTGCGACTTCCTTTAACGCCACCGCGTGTTTTGGCTGACTGATGCCAAAACCGACGCAGATCGGCAAATCGGTCTGGGTCTTGAGCCAGCGGATGTTTTCAATCAACTCCGGCGGAAGTTCGTTACGCTCGCCAGTAATGCCAGCGATCGATACGTAGTAGATGAACCCACTCGCCTGTTTGGTGATCTCAATGGCGCGGGCGCGAGCGGTCGTGGGCGTGATCATTTGAATTAGGCTGAAATCAAGAGCGCGACATTTTTCAGCAAACACAGCCGACTCGTCGACCGGCATGTCGGGAACAATCGCGCCGGAGATGCCGGAGGCGATAGCCTTCTTCAAATAGTTGTCCATACCTTGACGGTAGATTATGGCGTAACTAACCATCGACACGATCGGCATCTTCAGCTTTGGTGCTACCGCGGCCGTCATGTTCAAAATTGATTCTAGCTTGATTTTTTTGTTCAGAGCGCGCGTGTAAGACGCTTGGATGACGGGGCCGTCAGCGATCGGGTCGCTGTAGGGGATGCCAAGTTCAGCCAAGTGGCATCCGACTTCATCGAGCGACTGCAGCAACGCGCTGGTAAACTCAATGTCGGGATCGCCGGCGGTAATGAATGGCATGAAAGCCTTTTTGCCTTCGGATTTCAATTGAGCAAATAGATCGTCGATTGCGGACATGAGTTTGGCGTGTTTGGTGCTGGTTAGATTGTTGAAAAATAGTGTGATTCTCCGTGGCGGAGAATCATATCCTACTTAGGATTGCTCTGATCGGAGCCTTTGAATTTCGTCGGCGTC
>CAZDBE010000001.1:2499-2713 GCA_964503675.1 uncultured Pirellulaceae bacterium
TTATCACCGCGTCCCGATAAGCAGACCACGACGATTTCGTCTTTCCCGCGTTCCGATGCGACCTCCATACCCTTGGCGATAGCGTGCGAGGATTCGAGGGCCGGTAGGATACCTTCTGTTTTTGCAATCAAATCAAACGTGTCGAGCGCTTCGTCATCGCGACAGCTGCGGTACTCGACGCGTCCGGTTTTCTTCCAGTGACTGTGTTCTGGAC
>CAZDBE010000001.1:2723-25389 GCA_964503675.1 uncultured Pirellulaceae bacterium
TCGTCGGTCTGGCCGTCTTCGTCTTGCAGGACGTAGCTGAAGCTTCCATGCAGCACGCCTGGTTTGCCGTAAGTCAGGCTCGACGCGTGATGGCCGGGCTCATCATCGTAGCCACCCGCTTCGACGCCGATCAGCGGGACGTCGGTCTCGGCGACAAACGGGAAAAACATGCCTGCTGCATTGCTGCCGCCGCCGACGCATGCCACCACTGCATCCGGTAATCGGCCAAATCGCTCTTGCGACTGGCTGATTGTTTCGCGCCCGATGATGGCTTGGAAATCACGGACGATCATTGGAAAGGGATGCGGCCCAACAACAGATCCTAAGATGTAGTGTGTGTCTTTGACGCTGCCCATCCAGTCTCGCATGGCTTCGTTCACCGCGTCCCGTAAGGTGCGCGACCCTGTTGTGACTGGTCGGATTTCGGCCCCCATGCTGCGCATCGACCGCACGTTGGGTGCCTGCCGGCGGACGTCTTCCTCTCCCATGTAGACGATGCAGGGCAAACCGAAATGAGCACACGCCGTAGCGGTTGCCACACCGTGTTGGCCCGCACCTGTTTCGGCGATCACACGCGTCTTGCCCATGCGGAGCGTTAGCAAGGCTTGGCCTATGGTACTATTGATCTTGTGAGCGCCGGTGTGGTTGAGGTCTTCTCGTTTAAACCAGATCTGTGCGCCGCCGCATTTTTCAGTCAGGCGCTTGGCGAAGTACAACGGCGAGGGTCGACCGACAAAGTCTCGCAACAAGACGTCCAATTCCGATTGAAATTCCGGATCTTGTTTGGCTTTGTGATACTCCTCTTCTAGTTGATCCAGCGCTGCGACGAGCGTCTCAGGAACGAATCGGCCACCAAAATCGCCGAATCGGCCTTGGCTATCAGGTAGAGCCGCGTCGGGGCTAGGTTGTTTTAAAAATGAAGTCGTCATTAAACTCTCGTAGTGCAAACCTGTCAGATCGTCGTTTCCCGAGGTTGGACCGGCGACCGATCCTTGGAGCAACAGTCTAAACGCCAGCCGCCCAATCGAACATACTCAGGATGATGCTCGCGCAATAATGGTTCGAGAAAAGGCAGTGGAAAAGCTCGGGAAAATCGGGTGAGTAATTTTGTAGCACCTTGCGGGACCGGACCTGCTGGCCCGACAATTGGCCACCGCGTTTTGCTCCCACTATCTGACTTTATCTAAGCTCCAACATGCCCGAATTGCCTGAAGTAGAAACGATGCGACGGGGAATATTGGAGATCGAGGGTTCGATCATCGTGGCCGCAGAGCGCACAGCCTGCTCAAAACGTCCCATCGCGATCACGCCTCGGATTGATCGATTGAATAAACGCCTCAAGGGACAGAAAGTCCTTCGTGTGGATCGGCTGGGCAAACGCGTCGTGGTAGTGATGGAGAATTTGGACCGGCTGATCTTTGAGCCGCGCATGACGGGGCTGGTTTTAATTGCCGATCCACCAACGGTAGAGCATCTGCGGTTTCGATTGAAGCTGAGGAAATCTCCGGTGAAAGAGGTGCTGTTCTGGGACCGGCGAGGCTTGGGGAATGTCAGCCTGCTGTCGGACAAGCAGTACCAAGAGAAACTTACCAACGGCAAACTTGGCCCAGACGCTTTGGCAATTACTCCAGCGGAATTTCTTGAGACGTTCAACAAGAAGCAACGTGAGATAAAGGTTGCCCTGTTGGATCAAGCGGCGGTGGCGGGTGTCGGGAACTTGTATGCCAGTGAAATTCTGCATCTGGCCGGCGTTCATCCACAAGCTAGATGCAATCGTCTATCAAAAAAACAGTATCAACGGATCCATCACCGCATGGTTGAAGTGCTAGAGATAGCGATTGAACACGAAGGGTCAACGCTCTCTGACGGAACGTACCGCAACGCACTCAACGATCCCGGTGGATATCAAAATCAGCACCGGGTATACGATCGCGCTGGAGAAAAATGCCCCACATGCCAGAAGCAGACGATCGAACGCATCGTGCAATGCCAGCGCTCAACGTTTTTCTGTAAGAAGTGTCAGAAGAAACGCTAACGGCAGAATAGCTTCTGAGTTCACTATCGAGCTTGAGCTGCTGCGTTCATCTGGTTGACCGCGCCGGCGATACCGCGTGCAGCCGGGACGGGAGATGACTGTCGCTCCATTGGGAGCTTCAGCGTGAAGCAAGTTCCCTTACCTAAGGAGCTTTCAAGACGGATCTTACCGCCGTGTGCCTCGATGATGTTCTTGCACGTTGCCAATCCCAAACCAGTGCCACCTTTGCCTGATTCGTCGGGACCATTCTTGGTGCTGTAGTAGGGCTCGAAAATTTTTCGCATGGTTGCTTCATCCATGCCATTCCCGTAGTCCCGTACACTCAGGTCGACAGTTTTAGCCTGTTCGTCTTGGGCCATTCGAATTAGCAACTGGCCTCCCTCGGACATCGCCTGACGAGCGTTGATGACTAAGTTCATCAAGACTTGTTGGATCTGGTTGCCAATCACCGAGGCGGTGGGCAGGTTATCCTCGGCCTGAACTTCCACGGAGATACGATACTTTTGCAGCTCGCGCTCCAACAGAACCATGGTCTCATCAACCAGCTTTGCGACGTCGGTTTGTTCGAAATGCTCGCTGCGATTGCGAGCCATGCCTAGAACGGCGTTAGTGATCTTTGCGGCCCGGTTACCGGCTTGGTTGATTTTGTCGAACGCTTTGTCACGCGTTGGCTTGTCATCGTAACGTATACCCATTTTGGCATAGTTGATGATCGTCATCAAAACGTTGTTGAATTCATGAGTGGTTGTACTGACCAGTTCACCAAGGGCCGTCATGCGCTGGCACTCGTTGAGCCGCTTGGTAAGCACCTCGACCTGTGAACGCAGTTCATTCAATTCGTTTTCTTGGTCGGTTTGATTGACGCTCACGCAGGAACCTTTTCTAGGAATCGTGTTTGGTGGTTGTTTAACTCGAGCTGAGGCCTACCGAGGTGTTTATCGTCGCACGATGGTTGCCTTTTGAAGAGGATCGGCAGTTTCAAGGAGCGGATTGATGATTCAATTGTTGAGAAAGAACATTCACCTACGTCTCCCATTTTGAACCCCGAACCCACCCGCTCCGCCCAGTTAGGTAGAAGACCCTGCTTGGGAGGTAGATAAGCTGACAGCTGAATGCACGAGTGACAGCACGACCTGCTTATTTCAGACAATGCTTTCTAGTGACGCTCCATGCCGGCGGAAGGGGGTAGAACTTACCTAACCCGTAAAGAGGTAGAAAGGCCTCGATTTCGTCGAATTACCGACCGAAAATAAAGCAGAGCCGCTACTTCGGCTACGATTCTCTGACCATCTTTTTGAAAGTGGGCCAAGTCCATGAATGGGACTCACTCTCGTTACTCCGTTATTGTTCCAGTTGTTGGCCAGCCTTCTGCGCTCGACGACACCCTTGCTTCGATTCTGCGCGACATGCCCGATGGAAGCGAAGTGATTCTGGTTCACGATGGAACTTTCGAAGACACCTATAACATTTGTGAAGAGTTAACGCTGGTTGATGCAGGTACAAAACGCTTGTCATCCCAGTTCGCCGCCGCATTCGAACAATCCAGCGGGGATGTTATCGCCGTAGTGCGACCGGGTGTCGAGCTTCCAGAGGGCTGGGGCGGAATCGTCAAGGATAAATTTTCCGATCCGTCTATTGGATCAGCTGTACCGATTATCGTTGGGCATGGTAAGCCCGATCAAATCATTTCTGCTGGCTTAAAGACCAACTATCACTATCGCCGTATGTTGGTTGGGCAGGGAAACAAACTGGCTCAGCGCGTCTTCGGCCGACTCAAACCGCTGGGGCCAACTAGCTGGGCCGGCTTCTATCGCCGGAGCACGTTGGCGATGATCGGGGACTTGGACTTGAAGTTGGAAGATCAGTACTTTGATCTGGATTTGGCGCTGACGCTCGGCGCGATGGGTTATTCCAGTGTCACGATACCAGAGTGTGTTTGTCTTGTTGAGCGACCTGCGGCAATCATCCGGGAAGCTGAAAAAGCACACGGTCTGTCGGCGCAGCGCTCCATTGCAAGACATGCGGGCCACGAATCTGCGTTTAGTCGCGGTTGGGTTTCTTTTGTTTGCGAGTTGTTTTCAGGAATTCTTTCGCCCGGAATGTTTCAGCATGCAATCGGACGATTTGGAGCGTCACGATTTCGATTAGGGGACAAGGCATTTGCGGAGCGCATTGCCGAGATCATCCGCCGCAAAAAAGTGATTGAGAAAACGGGTTTGCGAGTTCACGAAGAAGAGCTCTCATCTGATGTTAGCGATGCGATCGAACAACGTCAGACCCGCCGCGCGGCCTAAGTCGATCATGACGTCGCATGGACATTTCTGTCCTCTGTCGGAAAGTACGGACAAGAATGTCCGTGCTACTTCTTTAAATGCTACCTAGATTCGGTTGTCAACCGAATTGCCTGAGCCTTGGGTGATTCCGACTTCGAAATGCGGCCAACGGTTACTGGAAATGTTACCAAAGCCTTCCTCCAACGGTATGATTTTGGGTACGTTTTCGGTCCACGGCAGCGTAGAATTCACGTTCAATTCAAGCCTTGGCTTTGATAAAGAACGATCGGCCGTTTTTTCCCTCGCACGATTTCAGGATCACGATGTATTTTCGACTCGCCAAACGAATGCTGATGGAGACCGATAAACGCCTGCTGTGGAAACTGGCGTGGAACATGGGCGTCAAAGGACTCGTCAGTGTGCAGAAGCACAAAAATCGGCTCGCCAAGGGGCAGTTCTTTCCTCCCTACCTCTACATCTCGATCATCAACAGCTGCAATTTGCGCTGCCAAGGTTGCTGGGTGGACGTTGCTCACAAGCAGCAGAAAATCGATGTGCCCGCGATGAATCGGATGATAAATCGCGCCAAAGAAATGGGAAACTCATTCTTTGGGCTGCTCGGCGGGGAACCATTCATGCACAAAGAGCTGTTTGAAATTTTAGAAGCACATCCGGATGCTTATTTCCAAGTCTTCACTAACGGACATTTCATCACCGACGAAGTCGCCAAGCGTCTGCGGAAGTGCGGCAACGTTACGCCACTGATCAGCGTTGAAGGTTCAGAGATCATCAGCGACCAGCGACGCGGAAAAGCAGGAGTACTATCGGCAACGATGGAAGGTTTACAGAACTGTCTGGACAACAAAGTCATGACTGGCGTCTGCACGAGTCTCTGTCAGAGTAACATCGACGACCTGCTGACTGAACAATGGGTGGACCGTCTAATTGACATGGGTGTGATGTACACGTGGTATCACGTCTTTCGTCCAGTTGGTCCTGAGGCGTCTCCTGAATTGGTGCTGACTCCTGAGCAGACGCGCGAGGCGCGTCAGTTCGTCGTGAATATGCGGTGCAAGAAACCGATCATTTTCATCGACGCGTATTACGACGCAGACGGCCAAGCCTTGTGCCCAGCGGCAACAGGATTTACCCATCACATTAACCCATGGGGCGACATTGAGCCCTGCCCTGTGATTCAGATTGCCAGTGAGTCGATCCATGATGAGCGTCCGCTCGACGAAGTGTTCAATGAGTCAGATTTCCTCCGTGATTTCCGTAAAACGGCCGCTCAGCATACGCGCGGCTGTATTGTCTTGGAGCGTCCTGATTTGATTGAAGCCTTGGCCGATCGTCATGGCGCCAAGGATTCAACGGCGCGCAAGACGGCGATCGCTGAACTTCAGGCAGCCAATTCGCACCGTTCGCAATACGATCCTGAAGCGGCGTCGATTCCCGAGAAGAGTTGGGCTTATCGAATCGCTAAGAAAATTGCGTACCATGACTACGGTGTTTATGAAGAGCATTTCCAAGCTGAGAACTGGTCCGATCCAGAGCTGGAACAATCATCACAAACGGAATCGAATGCACACAACGGTGGAGATGGCTCGGATTTGGTGCAACTGAAATAGGACTCTCTCAAGTGGAATGCTATGGTTGCCCAAAGCTTCTAAGTTTTGGCGCACAGTATTCAAAAATCCTTTTGGGAAAACGCAAGGAGATACCATGGGACCGGTTTTTTTTATCGTTGTCGCATTGGTCGTGTTTGGCGGTCTCGGTTGGTACAGCGTTCACCAGGCCAAAAAGCGAACCGAGGCATTCCAAGCTCAAGCCAATGAGATGGGCTTGGATTTTGCTGAGACCTCGGACGAACTGATAGGGCGGCTCGGTGATTTTGCGTTGTTTAAACGTGGCCGCGGCAAGCGAACGCGTAACGTTCTGACTGGAGATGCGGGCGACGTCAAGATTTCAATTTTTGACTACCGCTACACCACCGGCAGCGGTAAGAACAAAACGGTTCACAAGCAAACAATCGTTTTGTTGGAGTCGGCCAACATTCATGCTCCCGCATTTTCCATGCGCCAGCAGGGCTTCTTTGATAAATTTGGAAAAGCTCTAGGATTTCAGGACATCGATTTTACAAGCCATCCAAAATTCTCAAAAATGTTTGTGCTGCAGGGCCCGAATGAGGAAGCGGTACGCAAATTCTTCACTCCTCAACTGCTAGAGTTTTTTGAGACACAGGAAAGGGTTAGTGTCGAGGGCGGCTTTGGCCGTATCATGACCTATAGCGCCCGCAAAGTGCTAAAACCTGAAGAAGTCAAAGACGGTCTTGCCAGAGCTTATGAGGTCTACGGCCACATCGTCGATCAAGCGTAACGACCACCAGTCACAAAAAAGCCCCGTTAGTGGCCTATTTCGTCATGGCGTACGCGTGTGCCAACGCACCCAGTACTGGTGCATCGTCGCCGCAGACTGAAAATTCGAACTGAGCCAGGTTCTTGAATCCGTCCAAGCAGTAGGTGCGGTAAGCGTCTTCGGCAGCCTTGCGATAGCGCTCGCGCACGGACTCGGAAAGGTCGCAGACGCCGCCGCCAATGACCACCAAATCGAAGTCCCCCAAATAGTTGATGCTTAACAGCCCAATCCCCAAAGCTTTCGCTTGATCGTCAAACAGTTCTAACGCCAAAGCGTCGTTGTCATCGGCGAGGTTGCGCAGTTGTTTTGCTTTGTCCTTGAAACTGCCCGACTGTTGGTTCAGCGCATGGTCTTTCCACTCTGGAAGTGACAACCGGTATTCAAGCTGGTGGGTGAGGCCGGTCAGCGAAACTGCCGATTCGATTGTCGCCGTCGCGTTGCCGACGACCAACTGCCTGTCGTGTTCGTGCCGAAAAGCGAACTCGGGTAGTAGCATATGCCCCGCATGGCCGGCGCGGCCTTCGAGTCCACGTACCACTTGGCCGTTGCGGACTTCACCACCTCCAAGTCCCGTTCCCACGATCACCATAAACAATGACGAAACGTTTTCCACAGAGCGCTTCCCAAGCTTTGATTCCCATGTGAGCTCACCTTTGCGGATCACGTATTCACCGAGGGCGGCCGCTTGACCGTCACCGACGTAGTGGACCGCGATTTGTGGGGCGATCTTCTGCAATTCCTTCTCCAGCTCCAAACGAATTGGGAAGCGATCCCAAACGGCCGGATCAAGGTTGGGCGTCTTGAGCAAAATTCCGTCGAGGGTTGCTGGCCCGGGGGTGGCGAGTCCTAACGCGGCGACTTGATCAATGGTCGCATCAAGCCCCAGCATCCCTTTCTGGACCTGTTCGACAATGGCAGCGATCGTTGCCTCGGGACCGTCTGAGGCGCGTGTGGCAAACTGATCGGAGACAAAAAGTACGTCAGAATCGTTTCCGCCAATTGTTACGGTGGTGGTTGTGCCACCAACATCTACACCCACGTGAAATGTCACAAATCCATACCTTGTATTGATATTCAATAAGAGTCGTCTGAGACGTGATTGTAGTGTGCAAACGTCGAATTGTCGCCATCCCAATCCTCTACTGTGTCTTTAAAAAGAAGTGACTGTTAAGCAACGAGGATTCGATTGGGCGCTGCCCAAAAAACTTGGGTCCTGTTTGCAGATGGAGTTAAATGTCATAATTCGCATCAAATACTAGGCACCTAACAAACCTGTGATTGCAAACATCTGCCATGATTCTGAAGACCTTCCGCTACCTTGAAAACGGTGAACTTGACTCGACGTCGTCGATTGACACGGGCGACCTTGATCAGACGCTTGTCGATCATTTTACCGGTGATCTGAAGTCGCTTTCCGGTGATCTCGAATTGCCGATGGAACGGCCCGTACCAGATATCAAACACGTTGAGTTCCGAATTGGTTCTGATCTTCAGGGAGGCGCGTTTGTGCTGTACTACTTTCACGACGAACTAATTATGGCTTCGCTGCTGCTTAAAGGCCTCAATGATGGACCAGAAATGGATCTGTTGCAGGTCTTTAAATTTTTGTTGTTAGAACCCGAGGGAATTGACGAGGAGGATGGTCCCACCGACGAGGAAATAGACGAAGTGCTTGCAATGGATGCTTTCGATTTCGAAAGTGTTTCCGAACGACCAGCTTTATTGTCAGTGGTTTATGAGCTAGATCCTGATGCGGATGAGGCGACTGAGCATGTCGAGAAAATGAATAACCACTTGGCGTCTGCCTTTTTTAATCTGCCGACTGAGACAATCGATGATGGTCAACCGGAGAGTTGATTGACTCTCGAAGCGCAAGTAAACTTCAACAGCCGGTGAGGGTTATCACCTATTCCCATGTGTGATTGGCAACAATCTTGAGCAAGTCGCCCATGTCCAGCGGTTTGACCAAGTGATGGTCAAATCCTGAATCCATGATGGCCGCGTGTTCGTGGTCCTGACCATATCCGGTCAGTGCAATGAATAAAGTGTTCTCTAGTTCTTCGTGTTGTCGTAGTTCCTTCATTAGAGACATGCCGTCCATTCGCGGCAAACCAATATCGATCAGGGCGATGCAGGGACGAATCAGCGGTAGTTTCAAAGCGGCTGTCTCGCCATCGGCAAATGTCTGTACTTCAAAGTCACGCGCCGCAAGGGCCAGAGACAGGGCAACGCGCGAATCATCGTTGTCTTCGACCAGAACAAGCTTACGAAGCGCTTTGGTGCTTGATTGGTTTGCGGCAGAGACGGGTTTCGATCTTTCGCGCGGAAGGCGGACTTCGAAATCAGATCCCCCATTTTTCCCGGGGCTTACGACACTCACAGTGCCAAAATGAGCATCCACGATACGCTTGACCAGATACAAACCAATGCCAAGGCCACCAGCAGAGCGGTCGAGCGTCGTGCACGCTTGGAAGAACAGCTCGAAGATATTTCGGTGTGATTTGGATTCGATGCCCTGTCCCTGATCGGAAATGACGGTAACGAAATCGCCCGAGTCTGGATCGACGTTGCAGGTGAGCGTGACTGCCGTTCTTTCCGGTGAGTACTTTGAAGCATTATCGAGCAAATTAACGAACACCTGATTTAGGCGCACTTCGTCGCCGCTAATTTGAAATTCATCGATCTCACACTCAACGATCAAGCGTTGCTTCTTTTCGGCGAACCGCGGTAGGCTTACTTCAGCGATTTCGCGAATCAATTTCACAAGACATACCGGTGCGTCGTCAAACAAGATTTCGTTAGAACTGACGCGATTGACGTTCAGCAAATCTTTAAGCAGGCGCGAGATGATGTTGGTCTGACGGGCAATTATTCCAATCGAATTTTGGTGGTCATCCGGAAGTACAACTTGTTGTTTAGCCGGGCGCTCGAAAACGTCCAACGCGTACTTAATTGCCGCTACTGGATTACGTAGTTCATGGGAAAGCATCGACAGAAAGGAGTCGCGCTGCTTGACTTGTTCCGCAGCCAATTGTTCGGCCGTTTTCAAATCGTTTATGTCTGCGATGGTCCCAGCGAAATAGGTGACGTTTCCCTCAGTGTCGATTTCCGACTGCCCAATGGCTCTCAACCAGCGATACTCGCCCGAGGCATGCTTCACGCGGAATTCGTTGATATACGCCGATTTAGATTGCATGGCTAATTCCCGAGTACGCATCGCGCCGTGCAAATCATCGGGGTGGATTCTTTTGAAGGCCAACGATCTTGAGTTTTCCAAATCGCCGGCGGGCAAGCCCAAGAGCTTCTCAATGTGTTCGGTCAATAGCCAGTCATCGCGGTCTGGATCGATCTCCCAGATTCCCACCATGTGTCCCTGAAGCGCCAGCTCTACGTTTCGCTCCCTTCGGCGAAGACGTTGCCTCCCCATTTCGAGCTCAGCTTCATCAAAAATCAGGCAGTAGACGCCAATGACGTTTCGAGGTGGTTTAACTCGGTCGGGAATTAGGTAGACCAGGCAGTTATCGCCGCCGACAATTTCACGGTACCTAACAAAATCGCCGGTAAAAGCTCGGTCGATATTAGGCTTAGCCAACCTCCACATTTCGCTGCCGATGACTTCGTTGAAATTGGCCCCTTTTAATTCAGCATCGCTGCTGTACTCTTGGTGGAATCGCCTGTTGGCGTAGGTGATTTCGTAGCCGTGATTGATCAAGCAGATTCTGGCGGGGGCACTGGCTAGGATCAGCGACAGCGCTTGTTGGCTGACTCGTTTTGCGGTCACGTATTGAGAGAAGGCATAGAACCCTTCAATGTTGTTTGGATCGGTCGAGTCTTGATCTGCACCGTAGAAGGGTACCAGACGAATAGCGAGAACGAACGTGCGTAGGCCAACCGTGAATTCCGCTTCGTAGTCGACGGTTTCTCCGCCAATTGCATCGACGAATTTGTCAAGCGAATCTTCAAAACTCTCGGACCCCAAAATTTCTTTGACGTGTTTACCGATAAGGTCATCTGGCCGTTTGTCCCATTGTTTCGCGTAGGCTTCATTGGCGTACAGAAAAGCAAAGTCTTTACTGATAGCGGCAAACTTAGCTCTCGTCGCGCCGAGCATTTCGCGGTAACGCTGTTCAGATTCAAATGGTTTTTCAGACACTCAGATTTACTTTTAAGGACAGTTAGGGCTACATCTTTGAATAGGGAGCCGGTTTGAGGAGCCAGTTCTGTATTTTTGAGACAGTGTCTTTGTATTGTGGCAAACTCTTCATCGCTTTCCAACGGGGAGAGTCGAGAAACGCCTTCCAGTGCTTTTTGTGATCCTCTTCGTTCGCTGCACAAAGCATATAGACCAGATTCGGCATTAATGGGCCGACAATCGTCTCGCCAAAAAACACCGGCCCTAGTTCGACATCTTTCATCAATTGGATCTCGCCATCATTGAACATGTTGACTTTGCGACGAGCATGTTCTTCGGTGTGGCTTTCGTACAACCGCAATTCAAAAATACGCTTGCCTCCTCCGGTTGAGGCTGCCGGCAATTCAAGGTTGCTCATTCCAGAAAACGCCTTCAGCAATCGCGTTTCAATGCGGGCGAAAACGCCATCTTTGAGCGCGCGGTCGGTATGTGGTTTTGCGGCTTCTTGGTAGGCCGAGTCTGCCCCAAGTTTCTCATTGCACTGGGCAAGCGCATCAAGAGCTGGCCAAACAATCAGCACGTAGATCGAATGATCGTTCTCGTCTTTGAGATTGTGGAAAACGCCAACCTGTTTGACGCCCTGCCGCGTGAGGGCTGGTAGCAATGCCGTTTCAAGGTATTCGTCCGCGATTTTTTGTTTTTCAAAATCGAAGATCTTATAGGTTCTCAGTTCGTAATACTCGCCAGCCATAATGGGCTCCTGAAATTTGAGGAATGAGTTCAGCGATTTAATTGAGAAGTTTTTTCACAACCGGCATCATCGCATCGACCCAAATCTGGTAACCGTCTCCATTCGGATGAAGTGCGTCAGGCATAATCTTCTTTGGCAAATTGCCGTTGTCATCGAGGAACTTGTCACCGATGTCCAGATAAAAGATGGCCTTGTCGTCGGCAAAATCTTTGACGATCGCATTAATTGCGTCGTTCTGCTTGCGCATTTTTCCATTCGGTTCTGCATCACGAGGAAAAATCGCTAACAGCAAAATTTTCGCGTTGGGCATGCGAGCGCGTAGCTCTCGCAAAATCTCCTTGATTCCAACAGCCGTCTCTTCCGGTGGCTCGGTTCTGTGCCCCGTGTTGTTTGTGCCAATCATCAATGTAATCAGTTTCGGCGATAGCCCCTCAACTTCACCGTTGCGAAGCCGCCACAGAACGTTTTCGGTCCGATCGCCGCTAAAGCCAAGGTTTAGCGCATGCAGAGGTTTGAAGTGTTGTTTCCAAACTTTCTTTCCTTGGTTTTCGAAATTATGGGTGATCGAATCCCCGATCATGATCATCTCGACCTTCTTCATCTTCTTTTTCTCTTCCAGCTTTTCGAGGTGGCGATCATCCCACCACGCCAATGCCCATGAGTCGGTTTGGACGTTTGCCGTGAGTGATTTTGGGAGTGGTTTGATACCGGGATAGTCTCGCCAGATCCATCGCATCGCATCCGGGAGAACGGCGCCTCCATGGTTGCCATTATGAGCTCCGCCACCGTACTCGAACTTGACGTCGTACTTTTTGAACTCCAACGCCTTGACCATTTGCTGGTTGGCCAGCGGCCAGTTTCCGTGAGAATTGTCGAGGTCGTTGTCGCCGTCTTGCAGGTAGACCCGAATTGGTTTTTTCTCTGTTTTGCGAATAATTCCGGGATAGGTGTCGCCATGACGAATATTGACGAAGCTGCCAATGTGACTGATGACCTTGGAGAATTGGTCGGGTTTCTCCCAAGCCGCCGTGAACGCACAAATGCCTCCACTGCTGGCACCGCAGATCGCCCGACCTGCCGGATCCTTGGTGATTTTGTATTTGGATTCGACCTTTGGCAAAATTTCCTCAAGCAAAAATCGAACGTAATCATCGCTCAATCTGTCGTACTCATCGGCGCGATTTTCAGGCGATGGCCGCCAACCCGGTTTTTCAGGAAGTTTGTCCTTCTTGTGACCCGGATCGACAAACACGCCGATCGTGACCGGCATCTGGCCCATATGAATTAGGTTGTCCATCACGACAGGAGCTCGATATTCGCCAGTTCGATTAACGTAAGCGTGCCCGTCCTGAAATACCATCAGCGCTGCGGGTTTGGATGGGTCGTATTGCTTGGGAACGTACGTGTAGAATCTGCGTTTGGTTCCGGGATAGATTTTGCTGTCCAGATGAGTGAACTCTTCAATCGTCCCTTGCGGCGCAGCCTTGTCAATCATTGAGTCAGGTCCATGAGAGTAGCGTGTCGGCTTACCCTGTTGTTGAAGGGCTTGTGCATGTGTGGGTGTGAGAGCAATCAATAGCGTTGTGCAAACGATCCATCGCCAGTACTGTGAACCACACAACGTTGGGTTCTCCTTGGATATCATCAAACAATCTCCAGATGTTTTCAAAACCGGTTGCTTCAACCGTTTTCAGTTGAACCACGATGATACCAACACAGGTTGGTTTCAAAAAGAATTGTGGACAACATTTCGACTTTTCTGGTCGATCTATTCCGTCTATTCCGATGACTGTTTGAGTTTGCCCTCGCAGAAGCGCAGGTTGTTGCGAATCTTCGAGCTCAGCGGCATCGACTTAGCTGCCTTTCGATAAACGGCTGCCGCCTCCTCCCAATTTTCATCCTCCAGCAATAATTTTGCGCTGTTAATCCAAACATATTCTAGGTTGGACTTAATCTTTGGATTGCCTGGAAATGCTTTATTACCTTTGGTAAAAATCTTAATCGCCTCTGACCACTGCTTGCCATCCATTTCTGGTTTGGCTTGACGATAATAGAGACTCGTGGCCAAAGGGTGCACTTGGTGCTTGTAACGAAAGAAGCCTTGGTGTTCCTTCAATATTTCTTCGGCTGAGTCAAACTCGCCGGACTTGATCATGCGAGTGACCTCACGCTGGATCCGCGCTCCTCTTTGTTTTTGCACCTCGTTGATTTTTGGAAATCTCTCGGCCATTTTCGCAATCATCTTTTCAGCAGCGACTACGCCTTCTTTGTTGAAGACATCCCTCGATTTTTCTTGTGCGATGTAGGCCAAGTTTTGTTTGAAGGCACGTTCGGATGGCAAACTTTGATGAGCCCGTTCGTAGATGTCAGCTGCCTTGTCCCATTGTTTGGCTTCGAGGTGTGGCTTGGCCATCATCATCCACACCGATTTCTCTCTTCCTTTGATTTGTCTGTTGTCGGGATTTAGCTCGCGGGCAGTTTGGTAGACCTTCAACGCTGATTCAAAGTCCTTGGCATCAATAAATGCCTTCGCGTCCCTGTCGGCCAATCCACCAGCCAGTTTTTTCAAGCGATAGTTCTTTGGGAATCGTTCGGCAAGCTCATTGATCAGCGCATGCCCGGCGGCGGTACCAGAGTCCTTCGTTTCCTGCCTGCTCCATTCTTGCGCTACGTAGGCGACACGCTGTTTGAGTTTCCAGTCGGATGAATCCTTCAAGCCAATTTCTAGGACATCAACGGTCTCAGAAAACTTCTTTTGATCGATCAATTCGGAGGACCAAGAAAACACAATCGAGTCTTTCCACTTCTGTAGGTCTTTGCGAGCCTGCTGATCGACAACCTTCAGCCCTTCGTTAACGTTTTCCATTGCTCTTTCCCAATCCTTGGCAGCGACCAGTTTTTGACCTTCAAGTACGAACACCCACGACTGCAGTTCAGCCAACTGACGGTCTTGCGTGCGCTCATGAGCTGCGGTCAATTGCGCGAGTGCTTCATCTGCTTTTCCACTATTGACCAAAGTTTGAACATGTCGTTGCCAAATTGCTTTGTGATTGTGTTTGATCTGGTAATCATTGGGGGCAAGTTCTCTTCCTACTTGCAGTACCTCAAGAGAATTTTCTGTCTGGCCTTCGTCGTAGAGTTGGCGACTCCAGTTGCCTAGCGAAGCCATTACGTTTTTTACCGCAGATTTGTTGTTAGGATCTAAGCTAAGCGCTTTAAAGAACTTGACCATCGCGGCGCCGTATTGTTTTTTCTTGAGCGCAGTGACGCCGTGATTGTAGTAGCTGAGCGCGACCATGCCGGGTTCGCCAACCTCCCGGCGTTTCGAACGATTACTGTCGGGAATGTAGACGAATCCAGTCGCTTGTTGGAAGCTGTCAAGTGCTTGACGATTTCGAGACGGGTTAAACCCGCGCCGGTTGGTAGTTTCGATATCTACGTGTTTCGTACCGTCGTAGAGAATCGTAAAGGCGTGATCGGGGACTTCGATTCCACGTGCATCAAGACCCATCCGACGGGCGAGGATATTGAAAAGCGTTGCCGACGAAACGCAATTGAACGTCGCTTGGTCGAGTACGGTGGAAACGTCCGTCTGCGCTTCTACGTAACCTTGTCGAAATGGACCCGAGTGCAACCACTCTAGCAGCCGCTCGCCTCGCTCAAAATCTGAAAGATCGTTCGGGATCAACCGCTTACAATCAGCTTCAAGTGCGTCAATCTTTGACAGCAGCGATTTTCGCCGCTGGTCGTCTGTTATCCCAGAGGATAGCAGGGACGCTTCTCCAAAAGATGTCTCATCAAGCTTACCATCGCGTGCATCTTCAAACAGCTGTTTCTCCTCGGCGGAAAGTTTTAAGTCAATCGATCCCGACAGGCGAGTAAGGACCTCGATCGCATCGGCGGGTGATTTGTCGAACAGATATGTCGACTTTGGCACACCGACGTAGCCACCGAGTTCAAGTTCAGCGATTGAGATTGAAAGTGATTTTTGTGTTTGGGTTGGTGTAATCCGAACCATCAGCCACCGCGCCGCGGCTTGCTCGAAACTGAACGATTGCCTACCCCGGTTTGACGCTCGCAATGGTTCTACCCGCAACGAATGAAAGCCTGTTGTCGGAGACAAGGTAGACGCGAGAATTTCAATCTGGGCGTTTTTCGCTGCGACAGATTTGGTTGTGATTGCTGAATTTTTTACGGTGACGGTTTCTGGGAACTGATACACAAGGTCCAACGATTGTCCGGCATCTATCTGGATCGAGGTAACGGTAGATTCCTTGTCGTCACGCAAGAGATGTTCGCCGGACAGGGGCGAACTGGCTTGTGCGTCGAGCGATACTTCCTTCAGAACGAGTAGATTCTGCTGTGCGAAAGTCTTTTTCTCGAGCGGGAAGACGCTTGCAAACAAAATGACAGTAACGAGGATGGCTTTTCCGATACAACGTGTCTGGATACTCATTAAAAATCGCTTGAGATGGAATAATCTGACAGATCTAAGCCTAGGAGAATAACTCTAGGGTTCAGTATAGGATATCAATAGGTTCGACTCGCGTCGCATTATCCGCATTCTATCCGGGCCCGTGAACTGTGTTCCCGCGATGGAGTATCTAGAGGACCTTTCAAAACCTGTTTTGAAATATGGATCGGGCAGTCCGTGACCGACATTTTCGACGTCACGGAGTGCCGCCACCTAATTTTGCGTTTTGAAATGCCCTCTATTGGGTAAAGTCTCCGTTTCATTCGGTTCCTGAAAAATTCCAAACGATACAGCCAACCCGTGCCAACTGTGCAGCCGAATCGTCAAACAGGGAACGACCGAGCATCACTTGATTCCCCGGCGCTGCCACCGCAACAAGTGGTTTCAAGCACGATATTCGCGGGAGCAAATGCAGGTGACTATTTCGGTATGTCGTGACTGTCACAGGGCCATTCACAAATTTGTGCCTCGCGAAAAAGAGCTGGGACGATACCATAGCTCTATCGAAACTTTGTTGGCTCATCCCGAAATTGGAAAGTTCGTTGACTGGGTCAGCAAACGAAAATGACATCCGGCTAGTGCGCGCTTTAACATCATGAATAACGATCCGAATTCATTCGCCATTATCGGCGGCGGTATTTCAGGGCTCTCGGCGGCTTGGTACCTGAAGAAATTGCGTCCCGAGGCGCTGATTACTGTTTTTGAATCGGGCCCCGAAGCGGGCGGAGTTCTGCAAACGGTGCGCGAGGGAGATTTCTTGATCGAGCAGGCGGCTGATATGTTTGTCGCACGGCCAAGTTTTGCTCTAGAGCTTTGCCGTGAGTTGGGCATTGAAGACGAATTGGTCACGACTAAGCCCGTCGAAGAACGAGCGTATATTGGGTTGGGTGACGAGTTGTTTCCTGTGCCGCAAGGGCTTTCGATGATGGTCCCGACGCTCGAGCAACCGATTCTCGAAACGGAGTTGTTGACCGAGGAGGGGAAACAGCGCTTTCTTGCAGAAGATAAAGTACCACCCGCTGAAATCGGTGGTGACGAATCTCTCAGGTCGTTCGCCGTTCGGCGTTTTGGAGTTGAGGCCTACGAAAAAATCATTCAGCCGATGGTCAGTGGAATCTACACCGCGGATCCAGAAAAACTTAGCATGCGGGCGACGATGAAGCGTTTTGTCGACATGGAACGAACGCACGGCAGCTTGATCGCCGCCACTGCGCTCTCGACAGAAGACAATGCCGCGCGTGGAGCACGCTACGATTTGTTCCGCGCTCCGGTGGGCGGCATCAGTCAACTGATTGAGTCACTGACCGCTGCTTTGGCCAAGTTTCCCAACACGACGATCGCGACCAATAGTGTTGTTGATTCCATCAAGAAATCAGACCAGCGTTGGACGGTCAATAGTGATGAAAACGCACAGTCGTTCGATGGTTTGATCGTGGCCACCGGAGCGGCATCTGCCTCGCGCATGTTGGCCGGCGTTGACACCGAACTGTCAAAGGTACTCGATAGCATCGAAACGGCGTCTTCTGCCATCGTAGCCATCGGACTCAATCAAAGTCAGCTTAAGCGCCCATTTGAAGGGTTTGGCATTATTTATCCACACATCGACGGTGGGCAGGTGATCGCAATCAGTTTTTCCAGCAATAAATTTGCTGGTCGCTGCAACGAAGACCAACTGCTGATACGAGTATTCATCGGCGGAGCGATGCAGAGCGAATTGGTCGACCTAGATGACGAATCGCTGTTTGAAATCGCGTTGGCTCAACTGGATAAATCAGTCGGCCTTGATGGGCAGCCAATATTCAAACGCGTTTTCCGTTGGCGAAACTGTATGCCACAGTATCACCTTGGGCATGTAGAGCGAGTTGAACGGATTGAAAAGTTAGCTGGCGCTCATGCCAATTTCGCGTTGGCCGGTAACAGTTACCACGGCGTCGGAATTCCGGCATGTGTTGAGTCTGGAAAAAACGCGGCTAATAAAGTGTTGGCTAAGCGTTAACGACAATCTCTTCACCCAGCGACCACTTCAACCGGTCCGCTGGATCGCGTTCGATACGTTTGTAAGTCGTGCTGCGTTCGATCGGCTCGCGGCCCGCTTCGCGAATCAATGCCTCAAGTTTTTCGACAGACAAGAACTCCGGCGTCGTCGCCCCGGCGTCGTGATAGATCAACTCATGCCGGACGGTTCCGTCCAAGTCATCCGCGCCGTATGCCAAGGCCGCCTGCGCCGTGCCGATGCCCAACATGATCCAATATGCCTTCACGTGATCAATATTGTCCAACATCAAGCGGCTAACTGCGATGGTTCGCAGATCTTCAACGGACGTTGGTTTTTTGATGTGAGACAGTCCAGTGTTTTCAGGATGAAACGCCAGGGGAATAAAGGTTTGGAAGCCGCCGGTTTCGTCTTGGAGTTCACGTAAACGAATCAAGTGATCGATACGGTGAAAGGGCTTTTCGATATGTCCGTACAGCATGGTGCAGTTCGTGCGAATGCCCAACTGATGAGCCGTGCGATGAATATCGAACCAATTTTTCGAATCGGCCTTGTGTTCGCAAATTTTGTCACGCACTTCCGGATGGAAAATCTCAGCTCCGCCACCGGGAAGGCTGCCAAGTCCCGCATTCTTGAGCTCGGTCAGGATCTCTGCCATCGGCTTTTTGGTTAGAAACTCAAACCAATTCAATTCAACGGCTGTCCACCCTTTCAGATGAATCTGAGGATAAGCATCATGCAGAATCTGCAAAGTGTTTTTGTACCACTCGAATTTTTTCTGGTGATGCAGTCCGCCAACGACATGCATCTCAGTACAGCCATTTGCAACCGCTTCAGCCCCACGCGCGAGAATCTGTTCGTCCGACATGACGTAGCTTTTCTCGCTTCGTAGGTCTGAACGGAAGGCACAGAACGTACAGCGATAGACGCAGACGTTGGTCGTGTTTAGGTGCGTGTTGATGTTGTAGTATGTCGCATTGCCGCTCTTGCGTTCGCGCACCAAATTGGCCAGTTGCCCAATGTCATTAAGCGGAATTTCTGGATTGTAGAGCAGCAGACCATCGTCCATCGTCAGACGCTCGCCCGATTCAACTTTTTCCTGAATGGTCGCTAATTTTGGATCAACGGTATAAATCATCGAATGCTCTTTATCTCTGAGGTTTTGGTCGCGCTAATGCGATGCGCTAATCTATTTATCAACCGCAAAAAAGTCCACCTCATCTCAACAGTTTGCGGTCAAACTGTGAGTAATTTGGATCAACGGTGCTAACCAATCTGATTGGCTAAATCAGCAGTAAATCAATTGCCCCCACTACCAATAAACCTGTGCTGATCGTTGAATTGACATTGAAAAAGGCAATATTTACCCGCGTCAAATCGTCCGGCTTGACCAACGCGTGCTCATAAATCAGCAACCCGGTAATTAAGACTACGCAAAGCCAATATAGCCAACCAAATCCCAACTGCGGGCCGCACCATTGGCCCAGCAGCGGCAACAGAATCAATAACCCGATCATGATCGCGTGGCAAACTGCTGCCAATCGCAACGCACCCGCGATGCCCAGCATGACCGGAACACTGTTGAGCTTCTTCTCTCGGTCGTATTGGTAGTCTTGGCAAGCGTAGATCATGTCGAATCCAGCCACCCAGAACAGAACTGCCAACCCGAGCACTACTGCGGGAGCAAGGTCTTCTGGTTGTTCGATTGCAATCAAGCCGCGGATTGCTACCCAAGCGCAGATGGGAGCCAGCGCCAGCGCCATCCCCAACCAAAAATGAGCCAAAGCCGTGAACCGCTTGGTGTAGCTGTAACCCAACAACACTAACAGCACCGGCAGTGACACAGCTAGCGGCAACCAGTTTGGCAGGAACAATGCGTTGCCGGCAAAGAACAGCGCGGCTGATCCTGCTGTAAACAACCAAACTGACGCAACCGAGAGTTTCCCTGCCGGCAAGTGTCGCGCGGCGGTGCGTGGATTTTCGGCATCGATCCAGCGATCGACTAGACGATTAAACGCCATGGCAGCGCTGCGCGCACCAACCATGCAGATGACGATTCCTACTAGGTGCCACCAGCGGAAATGAATTTGAGTGTCTCCAGTAACAGGCGCCGCCCACGCCATCACCGCAGCCAAAATTGCGAATGGCATCGCAAAAATGGTGTGGCTGAATCGGATCATCTCCAGAATGTTCTTGAGCGTGTTCAAGACGGATCTACGAGCCCCAGCGTTTGATCAAATCGTGATCGATGTCTAGGTGATCCAAAATTCTCGCAACGACGAAATTGATCATGTCATCGATTGTTTGTGCTTCGTGGTAAAAACCGGGCGAAGCAGGAAGAATGGTCGCGCCGGCTTGGCACGTTTTGAGCATGTTTTCAATTTGAATCTGTGATAGTGGTGTTTCGCGCGGCACTAGGATTAGCGGGCGACGTTCTTTTAAATGCACGTCAGCGGCGCGCTGAATCAAGTTGCGACTGGCGGCAGTGGCGATGCCGCTCATTGTGCTACCCGAGCAAGGACAGACCACCATAGCGCGTGTTTTGAACGCTCCACTAGCAATGGGTGTCATGAAATCGCCGTGATGGTAGTACTTCAATTGATCGGTTTCGCTTGCACTGGGCACCAACTGGCTCAACTTGAAATTCTCTAGGTCGACATCGATTCCCATTTCGTGCTTGAGAACTAGTTTACCGGATTGGCTGATCGTAAGATGAACTTGGACATCGGTTCGCAGTAGAGTCTCCACCAAACGCTGTCCGTATGCCACGCCACTGGCTCCGGTGATTGCAACCACTAAAGGCAAATTCTCATCACCTTGATTTCTTATTGCTGACACAACTATTTGACTCCTACGTAAAGCGTGGCGATACCAAACGTCAGTGGGTAGAAATCAACTTGGCTCAAGCCCGCGTCTTTCATCTTCTCTGCCAGCGCCTCATAACAAGGGAACTCGCCAACGCTGTCTGGCAAGTAGTCGTAGGCATTAGAATCGTTGGGCGCAAGGGCGCGTCCGATTTTGGGCAAAATGTTTTTGAAGTACCAACCGTACAGGCCCTTGATCGGTTGCCGTCGAGGAACCGAAAATTCCAACACGGCCACTTTGCCGCCCGGTTTACAAACTCGGGCCATCTCTCGCAGCCCCTGATCGGTGTCCGCAACGTTTCGCAGACCGAACGCAACGCTGACGATTTGAAACAGGTCTGACTCAAACGGTAAATTCTGAGCATCTGCTTCGATAAATTTGACTCGTGACGAGCGATCTTTTTTCTTTTTTTCTCCGACGTCCAGCATTTCAAAACAGAAATCGGACGCCATTATGGGGACTTTGGAATCGGTCGAATTTTCATAGGCGAATGCCAGATCGCCCGTCCCGCTGCAAACGTCGAGAATCGGGTCGATTTGATTAGGTGAAGTTTTGCGTACCGTCAGCCACCGCCAATACTTGTCGACGTTCATCGATAGAAGATGGTTCATGCGATCGTAGTTAGGCGCGATATCGCCGAACATTTTGCGAACGCGCTGGTTGGATTTGTCAACTGCCATCAGAGGTGGTCTTTTCTCGGTTGATTTAACATTGCTTCTGGTTACACGGTGGCAGTGCGACCATCTGCCCTTCTCATGACCGGGCTCAACAAGATACATTAACGGCGTCAAAATTGACACAGTCCGTTTTTCGCTACCCTGTCATCTTGTAGAAAACTTGCCCGCCGTGTCCGCTTCCACTACCCGTTTTGATGTCGCCTTATTACCCGCCGCCGCTGAACCGCTCGAAGACACGGTAGTTGTGGTGGTCGATGTTTTACGAGCCACCACAACAATTGTTTCCGCATTGGCCAACGGCGCAGCAGAGGTAATCCCCGCACCTTCGGTTGAAGCGGCGCGCGAGCTTCACCAACAGTTGGGCGCCGGTTCTATTATCGGTGGAGAGCGACAGGGGAAAATCGTGGACGGGTTCCATCAGGGGAACTCTCCCGTTGAATATACGCCGGAAGTGGTTGCGGGCAAACGATTGATTTTGGCGACGACCAATGGCACGGTGGCCATGGAGCAGTGTCGCGCCGCGCGTGAGGTGATCATCGGCGCGATGGTCAACGTCGACGCGGTGGCGGATCGAGTTTATTCCGAACAGAAAGTTTGTGTGATGTGTTCGGGAACGGATCGGATCATCACCAGTGAGGACGTTTGTTTTGCGGGGTTGCTGATGCAGCGAATCGTGCTGAAACGCATGGAGGCCAATTTGGAGCAACCGTTTCTAACTGATGCCGCTACGATCGCACTTGATCATTGGCACAGTGTTGACCACCAAGTGCAGGACGGAACTCCGTTGGCCGACTTTTTCCGCGCGGCACGAGGTGGGATTAATCTGGTTCGTATTGGCCACGACGAGGATATTGTTTTTGCGTCTAACATAGATAGTTTCACCTCGGTGCCAGTACTGGACCTTGAGCAGTGGACGATTCGTTAGGTTGCGAGTCGAAATGTTTGAGGGTTTCTTTGCCTTTGTCGGCAGGTCATAATCGAGGGCACTCACTTTCCCTCGGAGATCTCGATGAACTACCGCCCTGCCCTGCTACGAAGCGTCTGCGCTGTT
>CAZDBE010000001.1:25489-38522 GCA_964503675.1 uncultured Pirellulaceae bacterium
TGTTTTCTGTCGAGCTGCTTCTCGCAGGTGATCTTTTATCAGAGCTGCCCGCCGGTGGTGTGCGTCTGATAGCTGAAGAGAAAACGGCCCCTGATCAACTGGTAGTCAATCTCGGTGGAGGAAAGCTTGGTCAAAAACAGGTGTTAGATGTTAAGCATGCTGCGTTTGCTAAATCGTTGCAAGTGCAACTGACCGCGCAGCCACAAAACACTTGGGATACGAGTATTAGTACTCAGACGACGGAGGCCGTAAAGAAAGATGACGTGTTGCTAATTGGTTTTTGGGCGCGTGGAAAACCGCTGGAAGGAGTTGGAGGCGGCGTGGCAGAAGTGGTGTTTGAGACCAATGGTGCGCCCTACACCAAGAGCGTTCAGTACCTAGTGGAGACACCGAATGATGGTTCGTGGCAACACTATTGGGTACGCTTTCGTAGTCTGCAAGACTACGCGCTAGGCGGCGCGACAGTGACCTTTCAGACAGGGTACCTAAAGGAAGAGTTTGAACTTGCTGGATTGGAAGTTTGGAATTTTGGTGATGCCGAATTTGAATCGCTACCGCATACGCCGTTGACCTATGCCGGTCGAGAACCGGATGCTGACTGGCGAACCGAGGCTGATCAACGTATCGACAAGATTCGTAAATCGGATCTTGAGATTACTGTGATGGGAGCCGACGGAAATCCTGTCGTCGATGCTTCTGTCAGGGTTCACCAGCAGGCTCACGCGTTTGATTTTGGCACGGCAGCAACGTCGGACATGATCGCGGGCGACCATGTGCAAAAGGCCAAGTACTGTGAAGTACTGTTGAAGAACTTCAATGTGGCAACCATCGAAAATGGGCTCAAATGGAAGTACTGGGATAAGTACCCTGACAATCGCAGGCAGACCTTAGAAGCGATTGATTGGTTGAACGAAAACGGCGTTGCAGTGCGCGGTCATGTGATGGTGTGGCCGGGGCATCGTTATCTGCCGGAGTGGATCAAAACGATTGAGGACCAACCGGATGTACTTTCCAAAGTCATCGATGGTCACATCAGCGAACTTGGCTACGCCGTGCAAGGCAAGGTTCGTGATTGGGATGTGGTGAATGAGATTTTTGATAATCGCGATCTGACCAACGCGCTTGGTGACGAGGCGATGATACATTGGTTTGAAGAGGCGCGTAGAGTCTCGCCGGGTGTCGACTTGTACTACAACGATTATGCAGGTCTCGTTCGCGGTGGGCATCCGACGGCGCATAAAGATCACTACGAGAGAACGATTAAGTATATGATCGACAACAACGCGCCAATTGACGGCATCGGGATTCAAGGTCACTTCGGATCGTTGTTGACCCCGCCCAAGCGGTTGCTCTCAGAACTGGACCGTTGGAACGCGCTGGGGCTTAAAATTCAGATCACCGAATTCGATGTGACGGTTCCAGACGAACAATTACGGTCAGATTTCGCGCGCGATTTTCTGATCGCTTGCTTCAGCCACGAAGCAGTGGACGGAATCGTGACTTGGGGATTTTGGGAGGGAGCTCATTGGGAACCCAAAGCGGCGCTGTTTGACAATGACTGGAATCCAACGGCTATTGGCAAGCATTGGATTGAGTTGACCCAAAACCGTTGGTGGACTGACAAGACGTTGACCACGGACAAGGATGGCAAGTTGAGTCTGCGCGGGTTCAAGGGAACTTACTCGGTCGAGTGCGGTGGCGTTTCAGAAGCGGTGATTCTCGGAGATGAAGAAGCGACGGTGACGCTCAAGTTGCGATAATCCAATGTACAGTGGCAGGCCAAACGAAGTAGGGTGGTTGGCAATACGACCATTTTTCAATTCTGCTCTTCAGAAAGCTCTTTTCATGCTTCATCTATTTGTTCGGTTGAGCTTGGCCGTCAGTATGTTCGTTGTGAGTTCTGTTTCGCTGGCACAGGAAGCAGAATCGGATACCGGTGCGGAGGCGGCTGTTGTCAAGCCTGTCTATCTGAAAATTCGAGCTGCTGCGGTTGACGAGCGGTCCAAAGCGATTCATATGCTGCCCGATCCCACAAAACGGAAGCGAGGCAACGCTGCAGATTTACTTAAAGAAATTGTCAAAGCGGAAAAGGCGCAGGAGACGCAATATCTAAGCCATGCTCGGGAACTGGAAACGCTTCTGGCCGAGTCTGACGAAAGCGCTGAAAGCACCGAGACTGAGGAGCTGTCGAAATCGCTCGATGGCTTGATGGAGAAGCTGAAGCTGTCTGCCGAGACGGTTGGTGCCGACTGGGAGATGCGGTTTGATGATGGCCCGTGGGACCAGATCGTGTTGGATGAACCGGCGTTGATTACGCGTCTGTTGCGCGATGCGGTCGGGATCCGCAATCGACAGGCAATCGCTTCAGGGAAGTACGAGGAGGGAATCCGGGGAGTTTCAGTTCTGCTGGGTAACGCGCGTCACATTGCCGAGATTCCATTCGGTGTGACACAAATCTTGGGATTCACTGTTGCCAACGTGGGCCTCGGTAGCGTGGAAAAAATTTCTGAAGGTGTAAATTCTCCCAATCTGTACCATGCACTTGATCGCTTACCGGATCGGATTGTTAACCTGAGAGAATCGATGAATACCGAGGCTCTGTTTATCCGAAAGTCATTGCCGTTGTTGACCGAGCCGATTCCGGGTGTCGGTGATAAAGCATGGGGACCAATCGCGGAACAATTCTCTGACTTGATGGTGCGGTCGTACGGGATCTCGCTGAACAACCCGGCTCAGGCAATGGCGGCAAGGTTGGCCGTACTGCTCAAAGCGACATCAGAGTTACCAGAAGTTACCGAATTTAGTAAGGACGACCTAAAAAAGATGTCGCCCGAAGAAATCATGATGCGCTGGATACTGGCTTACAATGATATCTTCGCAGCACGTTGGAAGAAGGCGTCGGAGTTACCCATTGCGATGCGGTTGGTGAAAGTCCGAGAGCTACAGGACGAGATCGAGGCACAGCGAAAGGAAACAGGCTTGCCAGGAACGCCGTTTCGGGGCTATAGCTGTTCGAGTGTGGTGCTTGAATATCGATTTCAGCGGCGCGTCAATTTCTTGCAGACGATCGAGTCAATCCGTCATCATGTGGCCACTAACGACAGGCAGTTGCCAAAGTCACTGGATGAACTTGAATTGCCATCGCCCGCAGACCCGCTGACCGAAAAACCGTTTGACTATTCGGCCAGCAAGTCGATTGCCAAGCTGCGTTACCCAAAAATACCAGGAGAAGAATTGCCTGAATATGCTCCCTACATCCTGAAAGTTGTGCGGTAGTTTAAGTTGCCTTGCGACTGCGTCTTGAATCAAGAAGGATCAGGTACTACTTCAGCCGCTACCGTCTGGCTTGTTTGAACTGCTTCTTCTCATCAACGTTCACCGTGCGAGTTATTTGTACGGTGTCTTTGGCACTGCTGACTGCTTGAGCCAACAATTTTTCGTTGTAGCCATCGATGGTTTTTCGGTAGCCGGCTGACTTCTGAGCAATCGTGAGATCACCGGATTGTTCCAGTGCGATAAGCATGCTGCTGATAAGTTTCAGCCTACGTAAATAGGCTACCGTTTCACTGCTGGCGATTTCAAATGATTTCTTAATCGCTTTTTTGAACTGATCGTCGGTCTCGATCGCTTTCAGGTGGGCCGCAACGTCATCCAGAAGCACGTGGTAGTACTCAAGCAAACCAAATTTTGCTCCAGCCTTCGCCTTGAACGCATCATCACCGGGAGTGTACATTGAACGAGTCGCATTGAGCTCAACTTTTGCCAATGCCATCAGCCAAGCGAGGGACTGTTTTTTAAATTGGCTGTCTGCGACGTCTTGCGGTTGCGCTTCCGCCAAATTCGTGATTGGGTTGTTACCGGCGAGAGGTTTTGGCTGCGGTACCCCAGCTGTCATGCCACTGTAAAAAATATACTCAGGCAACTGAGCGATAACTTTATCGTAAACTTCAATTTCGTCCGCGCTGGACATGCCGACAAGTCTCTCCAGATAGACAAGGGCCGCCGAATATTCTTGGGTTCCAACAATTCGCGGTGGGATGGAATCATCTTGAGGCGCCCAGTCGCTGTAGACGCGCGATGTTTTTACTGCGGTGTGTGTGTCTTGGGATTCCGCTTGGCGCGTTTGCCGAGTGTATGGACTACCATCAACACAGATGTAAGTTTCCGTTTTCCAATCCGAAAGCCCCGTCGTTGCTGTCCGCGTACTTCGATCAGAAGAATTGCCATAACTTCGGTAAAGTGGGCGGTATTCCAGATCCCAAGTGTAGTAGTGCCTTCGGTCGTATCCTTCTCCACTGTCGCTGCCGAGAAACTGACTGATCGCGAGCAGCGTCTCCGGCATTCGTAGTGAGTCGCCTCCTCTCAGGCTGGCCTTTAACAAACCGTTTCCTAATGCGCCGATGCCATAGCGTCCGCGTTTCCAAGCCTGCAGTCCCTTCGACAACAGTTTTGCTTTTTCAACCACCGGGCTGCCTGAGTTGCGTACGGACGAAATGGTGGCGAGTGTCGTTTGGATAAGGCCGGGTCGCTTGAGCTCTTCGGCCTCTAACGCGGTGGAGTTTTTGAAGAAGAAGTCGAGTGCTGCTGCGTCTTCTTCGACAAACAATACGCCTACAAAGTCTGTTTCAAAATCTCTTGGAGTATGCAAAGCCTGCGCGGCTGCGTCGAGCCGTTGCAATCGAAGAATTGCCTCATTTTCGACGGCCTGCTTTTTTAATGTCGCAAATGATTTCGCCGCTGTTTGGAATCTGTCAACGATTTCTCCCGCTTCGCCTTCAGACAGCTTGCCTGATTCTCGATAGGGTTCGAGAGTTGCATCGACGAAATGCCCCATTATTTGAAGCTCCGACATGCGAGCCACAAGTGATTCGACGTCAAGGAAGAAGTTGCGACTCTGCCGCCAGTCTTCAGGCAACTCCGTTGAGATAATCAAATCGTGATCACTTAGTTCCGCCAATAACCGGTCAAGTTCTTTGGTGATGCTCAATGTCAGGTACACAGCGATCGGTCGTCTCATTTTCACATCAGCCGGTACACTTCCTCGACGAACATCGTCTCTCCATGCTGTATAAAAAGCTCTGTTGAAAGAGCCGACGTTGTTTGCTTGTCCGAAAGCCTCAATCGGCTCGAACCACTCTGGCTCAAGTTTGGCAATGATTGTGGCAAGTTGCGATTGGAACGCTCCATGATCTCCGGACAACAGTGGCGGGATGACGTTCTTCTTTAGCTTTTTGGTGATACTCTTTGGAAGCTCTGGGCGATCGACGTTTTGAGCTGTCGCGGAAAAGGTCGTGGCGAGAAAGATACTGGTTGCCACTATTGCGATTGATAGCAATCGATAACAGTTGATTCGGCGGGGCTCAGCCTCGAAAGTAATCGCTGGACAGGGATTCGTTTTCATAGCCACGCCTTAAAAACAGTTTGTGTTGGATTGATGTTGTCAAAGGTCACTTCGTCGGTGGGTCTCCAGGCGTGAGTGGACCGTTATTTGATACCACTTCCACCACGCCACTTAATGAGTGGCAGCTTGGCGATCAACGTCACGGACCAATTGTGTTTTTTTCTAATCAACTGCGTTTTTTCGAAATCTTAGGGCGAAAACAGGTCGGAATCGGAGGTGAGAGGCTTTCCTTGGACCGTGGAAACTCATCTATCCGTAGGCACTAGCGCCGACTAAAATCACAAGCTTTCTGCCCCTTCACCCACACAACGCGAAAGTTACCAGGCCATCCTATGAGCATGGAAAAGATCGTTTCTCTCTGCAAACAATGCGGTTTCCTATTCCAGTCCAGCGAGATCTACGGCGGGCTGCAGGGATTTTGGGATTACGGTCCACTGGGTGTTGAACTCAAACGCAATGTCAAAGAATCGTGGTGGAAGGACATGGTCGTCTGCCACGACGACATGAGTACTCTCGATGGGGCGCCTTCTCCCTACGCGATGGAAGGATTGGATTGCACGATCATCATGCACCCGCAAGTTTGGAAGTGCTCGGGCCACTACGATCTGTTTCACGATTACATGGTGGATTGTAAGGAAACAAAGAAACGCTACCGCCACGATCAGCTGAACGGTCGTTGGGTCGAAGCCAAAAACCAGCGCGTGTTCATCACGGCTGCTGCTGGTGACGACGAAGTCGAATTGATCGAGAAAAGGGCGATGAAGTTCTTTAAGATTCGCGCCAAGAACATCGAAGACATTAAATACGATGGCGATCCGATTTGTTTGACCGAGATTGAAGATTTGGCTGAAGTCCTCGGCCCGGACGCGAAAGCAGTCGGTACGCTGACTGAGCCTCGTGAATTCAACCTGATGTTTAAGACTTACGTGGGAGCACTTTCTGGCGAAGAAGGAACGGCGTTCTTGCGTCCGGAAACCGCGCAAGGGATTTTTGTTAACTTCAAAAATGTACTGGACAGCACGCGTCAAAAGCTGCCGTTGGGAATTGCCCAGATTGGGAAAAGCTTCCGTAATGAAATTACACCGCGGAATTTCACCTTCCGTTCGCGAGAATTCGAGCAAATGGAAATTGAGTTCTTCTGTCATCCTGACGAATCGCAAAAGTGGTACCAGTTCTGGCGTGATCACCGGATGGCTTGGTATCACGAAATGGGTATCCCTCAAGACCGGTTGATTCTGCGTGAGCACACTCCAGACGAATTGGCTCATTACTCGATCGGAACAGCCGATCTGGAATACGCTTTCCCTTTCATGGCCGAGGGTGAATTTGGTGAACTGGAAGGGATCTCGCATCGCGGCGACTTTGATCTGCGCAGCCACATCGAAGGGAAACTTGACGAGAAATCTAATCCATTGGAATTGCAGTTAGATGAAAACGGGAAACCGAAATGGAAAGGTAGCGGCAAGAATCTTGGCTACAGGGATGAGCTTACCGGTGAGAAGTACATTCCTCATGTGATCGAGCCATCGGCGGGTGCGGATCGTGCGACGCTGGCGTTTATTTGCGAAGCCTACACCGAGGACGAACAGCCCGACGAGAACGGCAAAATGCAGAAGCGCGTCGTGATGAAGTTTCACCCACGCCTAGCGCCAATTAAAGCGGCTGTGTTTCCGTTGGTGAAGAAGGATGGCATGCCGGAAGTCGCCAAAAAGATCTATCTTGAATTGAAGAAGCAATTCAAAGTGTTCTACGACGAAAAGGGTGCAATTGGCCGGCGGTATCGCCGTCAAGACGAAGCGGGTACGCCGTACTGCATCACTGTCGACGGTCAGACGCTCGAAGATCAAACAGTCACCATCCGCGACCGCGATACGTTGGAACAACAGCGCGTGAAGATCGACGAATTGCGCGAAATTATTCAGCGCCGGATCGATGCTTAAAGAGAGTGGGCCGGTTACTCCTTGACCGGCAACCTCTGGCTGTCGAGCGTCTAGCCCACTGTTCAATTCTGCCCGTGCTAGCAGTAGTAATGCTTGTTCTACTGTCTTTACAGCTGCAAGCTGTTTAGAAGACTTACCATTACGTAGTTTTGCTAAATTGCCATAGTTGGCTATTCTCCAGCAAAATCGCTGGATTATGGAGTGGTTCGCGGCAGACGATAAGAGGTAGGGCCCTTTCCGGCCCTTCGTTCGTCTTCCGAATACTCTTGCCTAATAGGCCAACCATGTCTCGTTCGAAAAATCGAAGATCGCTTCGCCGCAAAGTAAATACTGGACTCAATTTCAGTCGGCTCGAACCCCGGAAAATGCTCGCCGGCGATATACCCGCGGAAGCGAACTTGATCGTCAACGGCGACTTTGAAACTTTCACCAACCAAGATTCGTCAAACCGAGTCAACGAGTTTGCGACTGCGCGATTCTACGGAAGTGATTTGGTGCCGGGTTGGACAGTTACTGATGGAGACGGTGACGATACCCAGCGCATCAATCTTTTGACATTCAATAATGACCGCGGGACTGTCTTCGACGTGGACTCCACGTCGGGGCAAGATGATCGCGTGTTTCAAGATGTCGACGTTAGCGTTGGTCAGCAGTACTTGTTTTCATTTGACTTTTATGCCCCCAACCAAGTTGCTGGTGTTTCTCAACCGCCGTCGAATGATTTCGAAGTATATTACAACGGGGACCTATTAGGCACTCCTGAAGGAACTAATAGATATCGTCAGGCAACATTTGTTGTTACTGGAGCGGCGAATGATTCGGCCGGTTCGACCGAAGCTGGCGATCTAGTTTCGGCACGTTTTGAGTTCCGCGATGGTAGTTCAGGTGATCGAGGTGGCGACGGGCGCGGTTCATTAATCGATGCGGTGAGTTTGGTGCCCATTGCCGAAAGGGCCGTTATCAATGGAGAATTTGAGAACAATAGCTCTACCAATGGTCCAAATTTCGCGCCCGAGGATGTGAATGGTTTCTCGCTATTTAGGTTCACCGATGATACCGAAGATCGTGTGATACAAATTCTACCCGATGACGGGGATGCGGGCAGTTTTCTCAATTTGAATTCGTCACCCGATCTAATCGATCAAGTCTTTCAAGATCTATCGACCGAAGCTGGCGAAACTTATTTTGTGTCGTTTGACGTGCGAGTCGATCCAACAAGCACTTTGGAGCCGGACCAACTGCGTGTTCGCTTTGATAACCAATATGCGGCGACGGTAGTTGGCAACGATCAATGGCAACGCCACAGCATTCTGGTCGAGGCGAGTTCTTCTTCAAGCCGTCTTACGTTTCGCGAACCGGGAGAAGACCCGGGAGATGGCGCCAGTCCGCAGATTGACAACGTGCAATATTTTCAGGTCGGCGCCGTCACGCCCACGGTAAATGACCCTGTCGTGGATACCAGTGAGCCCGGAGATTCGAATTTCTTCTTCTCTTTTGATGAGAACTCAAGAGTACCGACGACTACTGTTGATGCTGATACGACAGATACTGGCTCAGTATTTATTTTCGCTGACGCTGCCTCGGACTTTAACTATCTCGATGTTGATTTCACGAACAGCGACTCTAGTGTCATCTCCTTTACAGGCGGAACGACGTTCAACGCTGATGGCAAGTTTTTTCAGTTTGATGTTACCGATCCAAATAACCGATTTGCCGGCCTTACAGCGACTGACGGGAGATTGTTTGGAGTGTCGGTCCTTTCCGATGGAATTGACCCTGCCAATTCGGATACTGACGCAGACTTCCGTACTGGAGCAGATGGCTTCTTGCTTGCGCAGCTGGACTTCGACATCGTTGGGGAAGGAACTGCAAACCTTGACTTCATTCTGGGTGGCTTAGGTGTCTTTAATGACAGTGTTGAAGGGGCTGTAGAAGTTGCAGTAGGTTTTGAATCTGGAGCTGTTACCGTTTCGGGTTAACCGAAAGGATGTTGTCAGTGTTGCATTGGCCGACTTCGCATGGGCGTCGGCATGACCATTAGTCGCGCTACGGTCGTTATAGTCGGAACTCGTTTGGTGGGCTTGCCAACGTTCGATCCTACTAAATCGCCATAGTTGGCTATTCTCTAACAAAAACGCTCGATTCTGGTGCTACCTTGGCAAAGAATAGGCAGTAACGCCTTTTCTGGCGTCCTTCGCCTTTCGAGTACTCCTGCCAAACAGACCAACCATGTCTCATTCTAAAAAACGAAAATCGCTGCGCCGGAAAGTAAACACTGGACTTAATTTCACTCGGCTCGAACCACGAAAAATGCTCGCCGGCGACGTGCCTGCTGGGGCGAACTTGATCGTAAACGGCGACTTTGAAACCTTCACCAATCAAGAAACGTCAAACGTTATAAATTCGTTCGCGACCGCGCGGTTCTACGGAAGTGATTTGGTGCCGGGTTGGACGGTTGCTGATGGAGACGGCGACAACGAGCAGCGCATCAATCTTTTGACGTTCGGCAATGAGCGTGGGACTGTGTTGGACGTTGATTCGACACTAGGGCAAGACGATCGAGTGTTTCAGGATGTGAACGTTAGCGTTGGTCAGCAGTATTTGTTCTCATTTGATTTTTTCGGTCCAGAACAACTTGATGGTGCCACTGATCCGCCCTCCAATGAGTTTGAAGTGTATTACAACGGGGAACTATTGGGCGCGCTTGATGGAACCATTAGGTTCCAACAAGCATCATTTGTTATTACTGGTGCGGCGAATGATTCGGACGGTTCGAGTGAATCTGGCGATTTAGTTTCGGCGCGTTTTGAGTTTCGGCATGGTACTTCAGGTGACCGTGGAGGCGACGGGCGCGGATCGCTAATCGATGCCGTTAGCTTGGTTGCCGTTACTGATGTGTCGGTCGTCAATGGAGACTTCGAGAGTAATGATTCTGCTGACGGGCCCAATTTCGCCCCTGACGATGTTGATGGTTTCTCATTGTTTACGTTTGCCGACGATACTGAAGACCGAGTGATTCAAATACTGTCTGATGACGATAGTGACGGTAGTTTTCTCAACTTGAATTCGTCATCTGGTTTAACCGATCAAGTCTTCCAGGATCTTTCAACAGAAGCCGGCGAAACCTATTTCGTAACGTTTGATCTGCGAGTCGATCCAACAAGTACTTCTTCGCCCGATGAACTGCGCGTCCGTTTTGACAACCAATATGCGGCGACTTTCATTGGCACCGACCAATGGCAAAGCCACAGCGTGCTGGTAGAGGCGACCTCTGATACCAGTCGCCTGACATTTCGCGAATCGGGCGAAGACTCGGGCGATGGAGCCAGTCCGCAGATTGACAACGTACAATTTTTTCAGGTCAACGGAATCGTGGTTCCGCCGGTCAATGACTTAGTCGTGGATGCCAATGGTGCTGATGATGGCCTGAACACGGCTGTCGTATTCGAAGAAAATGGAGGCCCACAAACTATCGCTTCGGAAGTTGTGATTAGCCATGATTCAGGGGAAACGCTCAATCTTGCGTCGATCGCGTTGATTGGTGATCCGATTTTGCCGACCGAATCATTGGCAGTCGACATTGGATCTACTGGTATCGTCGCTGATTATGATTCTCAAGCGGGAGTGTTGACACTTGAAGGTCGAGCAACACTGTCCGAGTATCAAGAGGTCATTCGAACGTTGGTCTACGACAACACTGCTGATGCCCCAGAGGATCGACTCGTAGGGATATCAGTCACCAATTCCAATATCGTTGATGACACCAACTTCAGCCCTCGTACTCTTATAACGGTCGCGGTCGGAGAAGCGCTGACATTGGCAGCGATCAGTGACCAATCTTTGGCCTTTGGTCAGTCACTGAATCTCACTTTGGATGCGACAAGCTTCGAAGGGAACGAAGATCTGTTAGATTTTGAAGTTGTCGATGCGGGCGGGCTGGCAGGGCAACTATCGGTCTCCCAATCTGGAGAATTGACTTTACCTGTCGCCGCACAAGCCGGTAGCTTTGATGTCGTTGTTGCGGTCTCCGATGAGGATGGGGAGAGGGCTGAACAGGCGTTTACGATAGATGTCGCTGAGTTTGTGGAATTTGAGGGGGTTGGAGCCCTGTCCAATGTTCCGACCGCATTACGAAATGATATTTATACTTCGCCGCCGCCTCAGAATATTGACACTGCATTAACCTACGATGCGGTGTTGGACACCAGCCAAGGCGAGATTCGAATTCGTTTGTTGGATGACGAATCACCAACTTTTGTCAATAATTTTGTCAATCTGGCCCGCGATGGTTTTTATGACGGACTTGTTTTTCATCGCGTGATCGAAGGATTTATCGGTCAAGGCGGCGATCCGCTGGGAACAGGTTTCGGTGGACCCGGATACGAAATTCCCGATGAAGTAGGTAACGACATTGACTTCGATGCGCGTGGCCAATTGTCATACGCCAATTCGGGAGCAAACACTACGGGAAGCCAGTTCTTTATTACGTTTAGTGCAACTGGCCTAGAGAATAATCCTAGCCCGTTTTCAGTCTTCGGGAATGTCACTTCAGGTGATGCGGTTCTTGATCAGTTAACACGCACTGAAGAGATTTCCGGAGCGCAGATCCCCGGTGCTATTCCCGATGTGATCAACTCGATTACCATTGAAGAAGTTTAGGATTTGTCGAGAAACAGTTTCCTTATCTTGCGTTAGCTGCGTACCTAAAAGATGGGTGTAAGCTCCGCTTACAATTCGGAGAAGTGAGCAACAATAGCAATTAATGTCGCTCTACTCTCCGAGTAGATAGCGGACTCTATCGTCCATTAAAACGATAATTCTGTAGCTGCTCGAACTCTTCCTCTTGTTGCTGGCGAGCAAGATTTTGCGGAAGGGAGACCACATAGTTTCGTGAGTGTTCCATCGTGAACCCGTATTCGATTTCGTGAGCAGACGCCCCCGTTGCCCGTGCAGGTACCTTAGTGTCCCAGCGAAGAATTCCTTTTGTTCGTTCAATGCGCGAGTAAGATTCGTCAGTGCTCAACTTGGTTTCTGTTGGCAATAAAGTGACTCGTAGGTTATCCGTATCGCTGGTGACCGGAATTCGGTCAACTAAACGAATTTCCGTTTCAGTCTCTTTGTAATTCTCAACCAGCAATCGATATCGGACCTTAGTTTCACGATTGCCACCGTTAATTCCATTGGTTTTGGCAACTAATTCCCGACGTGTGCGAAGTTGCGAATCGGCACCAAATCCAACCACGAACTCTTGGCCACGCGCGACGGTTGGAATTTCTCCCCGTCCAACAAATCGATCATCTAGATAAACCGTGATCGGGCCGGCCAGCAAATCAGTCTGGCTGTCGTTGGCCAGTTCCGCCTCGCGGTAGACGTAGCTGGTCAGAACAGGAGTTGCGACATGGTAAAACTTGCTGGGTAGTTCTGTTTGTAGAATCCGTACGATTTGGCGGTTGTTCCGACTCGGCAGCGACACCGGTGATTTCAGTTTGTAGTGAAAGCTTGGTTGTGCCGTACCAACGATTTGATTCTTGGAGAACGAGACTCCATCGCTTACTAGCTGGGCACATGCAAATGCATTAATTTTCTCGTTCAGCCCCCAGCTTGTATCAAAATTATCCTTCAAGCTGATGGCATTCATATTTAGGGCCATCTGTTGTTTCTGCTCGGTCAATAGAGCCTTGATGTCTTTTGC
>CAZDBE010000001.1:38532-49799 GCA_964503675.1 uncultured Pirellulaceae bacterium
CTTTGCCCTGAATCATGACCTGTCCGCCGCTCATTTGGTTCGGCGTAGCAACTTGGGTAGGCGAAACTGCTGACGCTAGTGACACTCGAAACGGAGCTAATCCGGGGCCCGCAGCACTCAAAGCTGGCGAGGCCGTCGATAACGTGAGATCGACAGCGCTCCAATCTTCGCCGCTCATTTGTTGGATCAAACCGTTGTATTCCACGCCAGCAACATCAGTGCCTTCGTTAGCGCGAACGGTGTAGGTTGGTGACCAACCGCAGTTGTTGACCAGATAGTTTAGTTTTACTTCGTATTCGCCAGCGTCTTCTTTTTCTACGTACAAGACGGCTCCTCTAATCGTCTTTGCTGCACCGTTGGTGATCTCGTTAAGCTGTCGGGATAGTAGTTGCTGTTCTTGCGCTAACTGGTAAATTTCGTTCTCTAGAGCAACTTCTTGCTCAACAATTTTAGTGCGTTGCTCGAAAGAAAATGTAGTCAACTTCTCTAGGGCTTCTGCATCCAAAACACCTCGATCAAGATCCGTCGTCGCTGTTTTGGCGGAGAACGTTTCCATTTTGTCGAGGTATGCAGTGCGCTTTTTCAGCAACTGGGTCTTTTTCTCGACAAGCTGTATGTTCTGCCGGGTAGCGCGTAGTTTCTCTTCAATTTCACGGACCTCTTTGCGTGGCGATTCCCCTAAAGCGCGGGTGCGAAACCGCACCGCCCGGACCTCGACTTTTTCACCGCCCTCGGCAAATAGGCTGGCGGGTTGAATATTCTCAGGTAGATCTTCCACGACCAGTTCGCGCACTCCAGCAGCTCCGTCTAATAAAAGCGTGCGAGTCACCATAGCTTGGTTCCGATAAAGAGTAACCGACGCGACTTTGCTTTTTACTTTCGTTTGATCTGCGATAGCGACGGCGCTGTTGGACACTGCGTTGGCGGACATTGCCAGCAAGAACGCTGAAAACAAAATATGCTTTGAAACTTTCATGTATCTGCTCCCGGGTTGGTTTGGCTTCGAATTGGAACGGTTCACGGAGGAACTTCCGATCGATTGATGGTTCTACGACTCCAGATGTTTAGGTTCTGAAGTCACCTACATTTAAGCCGTTGTTCGGAGCCGTGCGCGTAACAAGCTTGTAACTGTCCTGCACATGTAGAGTTCGATTTGGCTTGGAGAACTGCAAAGTGGAACGAACTTGTTTCCCAACTGCCCAAAATAAGTCCCTGACACCGATGGCCCACTTAGATATAATAATTATGAACACGATAGGCGTAGCGCTCTGTCAGTCACGCAAATGCTTGTCGCTAGACGTTAGGCAATGTTGAGTAACCTCCAAACCACGCGAAGCAGTTCTATGAAAAAATTCCTACTCCCAGCAGCCGTTCTAATTTTGTTGAACGCACCCGTTTTTGCTCAGGATCTAACTCCGAACAAAGTGCTGGATTTATCTTGTTGGAAAATTTCGTTACCTATCGATGCAAAAGGTAATGGCAAAGCCACTGAAGTTAACGAGAAAGAAATTGCAGCAGGATATGTGGACAAAGAGAATTTCTATGTCAATGAAGCGGGTGATGGTGTCGTTTTTAGCTCGCCCATCAAAGGTGTGTTAACCTCAAAGAACACAACTTATACACGTAGCGAATTACATGAAATGCTACGACGTGGAGATACTAGCATCGACAGCAAAGGTGTGAACAAAAACAACTGGGTGTTCAGCTCTGCGCCAGAAGCCGACCAGAAAAAATCTGGCGGTGTTGATGGCACACTGGATGCTGTTCTAACGGTTGATGAAGTAACAACCACAGGTGCAATCTGGCAACAAGGACGCGTGATTGTTGGTCAAATCCATGCCAACGATGATGAACCTTGTAAACTCTATTATCGCAAGTTTCCACATCATGAGCGGGGGTCTGTTTTCGTTGCGTTTGAACCACGCGAGAAAGATGACGAGCTTTACCCAATTATTGGAACACACATTCCTGACTACTACACCCAAGATGGAGAAGTCGTAGAGCCTGAAGACGGAATTAAGCTAGGTGAAAAGTGGGGATACCAGATTAAGGTTGTTGGCAATGAGTTAACCGTAACGATTCGCCGTGACGGGAAAGAAGACGCTGTTCAAGTTATTGATATGTCGAAAGGTAGATACGACGAGGGTGGCCAGTACATGTTTTTCAAAGCGGGCGTCTACAACCAAAACAAGACCGGTAAACCAGATGAGCGTGCTACCGCGACGTTCTACGAACTAAAAGTGACACACTAAACCAGTGTGTGGTTCTATATTGTTTGACAAAGGCCTTTGAACGATCGTTCAGAGGCTTTTTCATAAACCACCTTTAGTGCAACAAAGTCGCTATTGCGTGGCGTTCGCTTCAGTGACTATCCAGTCAAGCCCCACTGCGAAGACAGCACCGAGTGTGGTAGCGACGAGGTAGATCCACAAATGCGTGAATGTTCCGGATACTAACGCGGGAGCAAGTGAGCGGACAGGATTCATTGACGCTCCGCAGATCGGGCCAGCGAACATGGCTTCCAACCCGACCGTGACGCCGATTGCTGCGCCGGCCATTACACCGGTTTCTTTGCTACCGTTGGAAACGCGCAGAATGACAAACATTAACATCGCCGTGAGGATAAACTCCAGCACGAATGACTGTTGCCAAGAACCGGCGGGTATCGTACTGCCGAGAGTTAGATGTTCAGGAAACAACGCCCATAGAGTGAGACTGGCTAACAGTCCACCGCAGAACTGCGCAGCAATGTAGGGAAGTACCTGATGGGTTTCGAAACGGCCGGCGGCGCGAAACGCAATCGTGACTGCTGGATTAATGTGGGCTCCGGAGACATCACCGACTGCGTAGATCATCGCCATCACAATCATGCCAAATGTAAGCGCTACGCCAACGTGAGAAACGGTTCCGCCGGAAACGTCATTAATGATGATCGCGCCAGTGCCTGCAAACACCAAACCGTATGTACCAATTGCTTCTGCAGCGTACTTTTTAAACGTCAGCATCGGTTGGCCCAATTCAGTTTGTTTGAGCGTCGGTATCGTCTCGTTTCAATTGTACCCGCAGATAGTTGGCACGTTCGACATTGCGTTGGTCAGTGTCGAGCGTCTGCTTACAAATCTTTTGGAGATGAGCTGGCTGCGTGCGGAGAAACAGTTGATTGATGTGAGGAATCTCCAGATTGTCGATTAATCCGAGGTTCACTCCCATACGTACGCGGGAGAGCAAGTACATGGTCTCTTCACTGCTGATTTGTTGTGCGGTTTGCAGCGTGCCGTAGGCGCGGCTGACGCGATCAAACAAATCGTTTTGTTTTTCATCCAGCAAATATTGTCGCGCTTTTCGTTCGTAGTCGATCACGTAGGGAATTACGTCGGCAACTTGGTCAATAATCTCGCGCTCGCTTTTGCCCAGTGTGACTTGATTGCTGATCTGATAGAAATCGCCCATCGCTTGGGTGCCTTCCCCGTACAGACCGCGCACAACGAGATTGATCTTTTGTAGACTGCGGAAGACTTTTTCGATCTGATGCGTAATCGCTAATGCTGGTAGATGAACCAGAACACTTACTCGAATTCCGGTGCCTGCGTTGGTTGGACAGGCAGTAAGGTATCCAAATTTCGGATGATAGGCGTAGGTAAGACGCGATTCGATATCGTCATCCAGTTGGTTGATCTGTTCCCAAGCGCCGTCCAGATTTAGTCCGGACTTCATGACCTGAATTCTTAGATGGTCTTCTTCATTAACCATCAGACTTAAACGTTCCCGGTCATCGATTGCGACAGCGCGAGCCCCGTCGCCATTGGAAAGTTCGCGGCTGATGAGTTGCCGTTCGACCAATAATTGTCGGTCGAGCGAATTGAGTTTGGCGACATTGAAGAAATTCAGCGTCGTGAACGCGTCTTCTTCACTAAGACGTTCCCGCACGGTCGATTCGATGTTGGCTTTGTCGATATCGTTGCAGCGACGGATGAAAGGGAAGTCCGCAAGGTTTCTGGCCAGACGAATCCGACTGCTCATCACGATGTCCGATTGCGGACCGTCTCCCTTTAACCACTCCCCGCTGGAATCGTGTATTTCATCAATGACCATGATTGCGCTCCTCCAGTTGGCGGATGCGATCTCGGCAGCGCGTGGCGGTTGAATACTGTTCCTGCATAATTGCGAATTCTAGTTGCTGTTGCAGTCGCTTCAGTTCGAACATCTCGCGCACGTGTTTCACTTGTTGCTGGTCCAGTAACCCCATCGAAAGTCCCAGCCGTATGGAGGACACCAAGGACAACAATTCTTCGTCGGAACGTGTCACTTGAAGCTTAATCGCACGAAACGCGTTATCAACCTGATTTTCAACGCTCTCTCGGTAATGGTCGAGCATGACTAGTCGAGCGGCGCGTTCGTACGCGACGATGGTGGGAACTGCCGCGCGCACAAGATTCAGCAATTGGGCTTCGGTCTTTCCGAGAGTTGGACCGTTTCCAATGCGGTAGAAATCTCCCCATGCATCATCACCGTGAAAACCACGTCCGGCGACTCCGGCACGAATCAGCCAACGGAATACCTGATCCAATCGACCTAACGTTGCCAGTGCAGGCAGATGCAGCACCACGCTGGCGCGCATGCCGGTGCCGACATTGGCGGGGCAAGCAGTTAGATAACCCCATTTAGGGCTGAAGGCGTAGCACAACTGTTCTTCCAGTAGGTCATCGGCTTGGCTGATGTGATGCCAAACGTTGTCGAGGTCAAAGCCTGCCGTCATCACCTGTAGCAGAAGGTGATCTTCCTCGTTAACAACAATGTTCGTGCTACTGCAGGCGGACGGCGGATTCGTTGCGGGCGTGGGCTGCGGCGAGCTGAGTGTTGGTGATGGCTGAGATAAATTGTCTGCCACTGCCGTAATGGCGTCGAACAACTGTTCTTTGTAAGGTTGCTCAGGCAGAAGATCGTCAATATTCCAATTGTCAAAAGCCTCCCTTGAACCGTCAGATGTTAGATTCGTCAGGAAAGGATCGTCAGTCTCCTCATCCAGATCAAATTGTTTCAGGTCGACTACGGTGTCGTCGCTGCTGGAGAATGGCGTATTGAACGTTGCGGTATCTTTTTCTTTGTGTCCAGATGATTGATGCGATTCGATTTGCGATGCACCGGAATCAACTTGAGCCGTTTGACTCCCGCTACTGGCATCGATGACGGCTTGGAATTCGATCAAAAACTGCCGCTCAAGTTCTTCCAGTTTTTCAGACGGTAGTACCACCATGTCGTGTTGTGGCTTACGTCCGCTAATTTTTTCAAGGCTTTCATCAACGGATTGTGCCGTGGCTTGTTTCTGATCGTCCGAAGAGGCCTCAGGAAAAGGTGAGTCAGCCAAGTTTCTCAGCAATCGGACTCGGCTGCAGACGACCACATCGCCGTCTGTTCCACGAAACTCGAGAGGGGCTTCAACGAACTCGCCAAAGAATTCACCGCAAGATGGTTTGTCACCAGAAGGGTCTTCATTCACTAGCCTTGCCCTCCCCTTCAATAGAGCGAATGCGATCGCGCAGCTCTTGGGCGTGTTCGTAGTTTTCTTCTTGAACCGCTTCCTTCATTTCTCTGCGGAGGCGAATCAGCTCGGTCTGCGATTCGGTGTCGCGCACGCCACGTTTGGGTTGTTTGCCAACATGTTCACTACCGTTGTGCACATTGAGCAAGAGCGGTTCTAGCTCTTCACCAAAAAAGACATAGTCATGAGGGCAGCCCAATCTGCCGGCCTGTCGAAACTCGTAAAAAGAAATCCCACAGATTGGACACTCTTTGCCATCGAGTTCCTTGAGGTCTTCCGCAGTCTGTTCCAGTTTTAATTGCGAAGACAGAACGCCAGAGATTTTTGGTGTCTCTTGTTCCGTTTCGTTTGTTTGCAAATACTGTTTGGCGCATTCAGGGCACAAGTGCAGCTCAAGAAGCCCGTCTTTCCCAGTCAGATCGGTAATGTGGAATGTGGCTGGCTTTTCGCATTTTTGGCATTTCATTGTTATATATACTCAAACTCCAAAACTAAGAGATGCCGCGCGGAATTGAACGAGTCAATTACCGGGGCGTCGCCGATTCTGGAGGGTGTTGATAATTTGGCGAGGCAACCAATGGTGCCATATTCTGCCGATCTATCCCGAGTGGTTTGTCAAAGCAAAAACGACTAATCCCAAAATTGAGCTTTGACCAACCACTCGCCTCGAATTTTATCTCCCTAGCCTGCGCGACACAAGGTTGTTGTCGCACTTCACGCCGTCCCGCTACCACCATCTAAAACAGGCATTGACAGCCACATCAGGCCTTTTACCTATGACTTTATTGCCGATTCATGCAGTCTCGCGTGTCCGGCTTATGGCATGTAGCGGCAACAGATATTAAAATCCGGTCCCTGCGTTTGGAGGGATTGCTCAGCACCAATCCAACTTGCAGGCACCGCCGAAATGGTAGCCAGCTTTTGGCCAGACTTTCCCTCTAAGAATTCTTTGCTTGATGAAATGCCAACCGCCTGTCGAACAGTTTTGCAAACTAGCGTTGGACCACGATGCGGTCCCCGTCTTTCGAAAATTGCTCAGCGATACATTAACACCCGTATCAGCGTTTCGGCGCATTGACGAAGGTCAAACCGCCTGCTTATTCGAAAGCGTCATTGGTGGTGAAAAAATTGGCCGCTACAGCTTTCTTGCCGCGTCGCCGCGACTGGAGGTGTCCTCCCGAGCGAGCACTGTCACCGTCGTCGAGAATGGCGACATTGAGTCGTTCGAATCGGCCAATCCGTTGGAGGAGATTCGCAAGCGGATCGAGAACGTTAAAGTTGCTTCGCTCGCCGGCTTGCCTCCATTCACTGGCGGCGCGGTCGGGTTTGCCGGATACGATGTGGTACGCTACGTCGAACATTTGCCCGATGCTCCCGAGGACGATCGACAGTTGGATGACATGTCGTTTGCGTTCTATGACGAAATGTTGGTGTTTGACCACATCAAGAAAACAATCATCGCCGTTACGCTGGCGTGGCCCGGACGGCATCCTTCTTCAGAGGACGCCTTTGAAGACGCCAACGCACGGTTGGAGAAACTGGTCAAAAAGCTGACGACTCCTTCTAAGAAAGAACTGGCTTGCACAGACGTGGTATCTGTGGACGAAAGTTCTTCTGGGGCGGAGTACCAATCCAATACCACGAAAGCGGAATTCGAATCCAACGTTAACAAGTGCATCGACTACATCGAGGCCGGTGACATTTTCCAAGTCGTACTCAGCCAGCGGCTGCAAATCGATATTGAATGTGATCCGCTGGAGATCTATCGAAGTCTGCGTGTGCTCAATCCTTCTCCGTTCATGTTCTTTCTTCGATCGGGAGGTTGCACGCTGGTGGGAAGCTCTCCCGAAATTATGTGCAGAGTGGTCGATGGAGAAATGACCGTGCGGCCTCTGGCAGGGACACGCCGCCGAGGAAAAACCGAAGAAGAAGACGTTGCCCTTGAGAAGGATTTGTTGTCCGACGAGAAAGAACGTGCCGAACATGTGATGTTGGTCGATCTGGGCCGCAACGATGTCGGTCGAGTCGCCGCTTATGGTTCAATCAAGCTGCCTGATGTGATGGTGGTTGAAAGATACTCTCACGTGATGCACATTTCTTCGACGGTGACAGGGCTGCTCAATGAAGACAGCGACGCGTTTGATGCACTAATGGCCAGCCTGCCAGCGGGAACGGTTTCCGGTGCTCCCAAGGTGCGCGCGATGGAGATCATTGACGAATTCGAACCTCATCGACGAGGTCCCTACGCGGGCGCGGTGGGGTACATCGATTTCTCAGGCAACATGGACACGTGTATTGCGTTGCGAACGATTGTAATCAAAGACAAAACGGCGTACGTTCAGGCAGGCGCGGGGATCGTTGCCGATAGTAATCCGACCAGCGAGTACGAAGAGACATTGAACAAGGCGCGTGGTCTGGTGCGGGCGATCGAAATGACGCACGCACGATTGGAACAAACATAGAGCAAGCGTCCCGCTTGCCCAATTCATTCTCAAAGATTGAAATAGGAAAACTCAGTGAGAACATTACTTGATGAATCGCAGCTCAATAGCGGCGTCGAAGAATTGGCAATCGCTATCAACGAAACCTACGGTGACAGTCCCCTGACGATTGTTGGCGTATTGACTGGTAGCGTTATTCTGATGGCTGATCTGATTCGCAAATTGAAAATGCCACTGCGGGTGGGCGTTGTGCAAACTAGCAGCTACGAAGGTACCGAACGTGGTGCGCTGACGATCAATTCAGACATGATGCTGGATATCACCGGTCGAGATGTCTTGTTGATCGATGATATTTTCGATACTGGCCATACGCTTCAAGAAGTGCGTGACCTGATGCAGAAGCTCGATCCGACGAGCCTAAAATCGGCGGTGCTGCTATGCAAGACGGGACAACAATTGGTGGACTGGATGCCTGAGTTTGTAGCGTTTGATATTCCAGATGAGTTCGTCGTCGGATACGGATTGGACTACAATGACGAGTATCGAAACCTGCCGTTTTTGGCTGTCCTAGAACCGGAAGATTTAGGTGAGTAGGTTCGATGGTTAATCGAATCGCTTATTCAATTCGGTTGAAAACCGAATCCACTTGAAGGCCACTGTCAACCGATGTCAACTTCCTCGTCAGCAATTCAACGCAGACCTCTCCGGCTGGCGATTCTGAATCGAAACTTCTGGCCGATCTCTAATTCATCTGAGATGGAGGTCACTTGGTTACAAACAGCGCTCGCGGGACAGGGCCATGATGTGGACGTCATCACGGTCCGTTGGCAAAAGTATTGGCCTGAGAAATTCGTCTTTCGCGGCAGTCATATTTATCGTCTATCGAAACCGCTCTCTGGTCCTTTTGGTAAATACCGCTTCAATAAAGCCCTTTCGGCCCATCTGGTTGAAAAACAGTACGACGGCGTGATCGCATTCGGCTTAGGGGATGATGCCTGTACTGCTGCACTGGGCTTTGGCGGATCGACTTCGGTCGTGCTGCGCGTTACTGCCGCCGCGATCGATGAACTAAGGTCGTTCGGCAAAAGGGAAGCCGATGCGTTGATGGCTGCTGTTCGGATTCTTGTCGACAGTGAATCGACCAAAACAGCGATCCTTAATCGGGTGCCGGAAGTTGAGGGGAAAGTGATTGTTGCGTCGAGCTGTATTGAACTCGATCCGGATATGGCTGCCGATCTGGCTGAAGGACGTGCGGTGGAGCCGTTTCGATCATTGGCCAGACAATCTGGATCGCGCTCGGCTTTGTCTGATGCTCATCCGATTTTACAAATCGAGCCGCACCAGCCCTTGGTTGTAACATGTATGTCGATGGTGAAAGATCAAGGTGTGTGTGATCTGGTTAAAGCGTGGAAGATGATTCAGCGCCGGCATTGTATGGCGCGACTGTGGATTATTGGCGAAGGCAAAGGATCCAAAAAAGTCTGGGACGAAATACTTGAACAGGATTTGGTCTACACCGCGATCATGCCGGGGTTCTTCGATCGCTTGACGGAGATATTTCAAGCGGCCGATCTCTACATCCATCCGACACGCACCGGTCTTGCTTGTTGCCTGTTCGATGCGGCGCGAGCGCACGGAGTGTGTACGATAAGTACCGCAACTCACGATAGACTTTCCGAGGTTACCGGCAAAAGTAGGGAAACGATCGGCGATAGTGGTGGCGATAAAAATGGCAGTACGACAGATTTGCCCTTTGTTCACTGCCTTGAAAACGGATTGTTAGTTCCCCGTCATTCACCTGAAACGCTCTCTGAGTCAATTCTCTATGCGTTGGGTGATGGCGACTTTCGATTCCGAGTTGGCAATCAAAGCCGGAAAACGTTTGCCGAAAAACTGTCGACCGGTGCACTGGTTGAGCCTTATCTGGATGCGGTTGAACCATCGGACTTCGCTGTTGTCGCCGATAACAGCCAGATCGAGGCTTCACCTTGAGCCGGTCTATCCTTTACATTGCCGATTCGCTTGAAGCACTGGACGACAGTCTGCAACTGAAGTTGCTGGCTTCGGAATTGGCTCGGTCTGACGACTGGGAAGTTCATGTCGCTGTCATCGCATCGTCGAACGATGCGGTTAATCCTCTGCTAGGAATCGATGTCAGGATTCACCGACTGGCTGAAGGAAGCGCCTCAATGGGCCGCATTGTCGGGATTGCTGGAATGCTATTGGCGGCGCGGGCGCTAAAGCGGCTGTTGACTTCGGTGCAACCCAGTGTGGTCCACACTTGGGGGTTGATGTCCGTGCGCTGCATGGGGGCGGTGATGGCGGGCAAAGCGATAACCAAATCGAGTGCTCCAGAACCAAAGTGGATCAGTACCTTTTTCCGCAGATCAGAAGAATTGGGTGTCTTGGTCAGCGCTTTGGACCGGCATGTTTGTAAGCAGATAGAAACAGTCTTTGTACCACATCCTAGTCTGATACCGTCTGTCGTGGAAACAGGTCTCACCAAGGAACAAGTTGTCGTTACGTCCAACGCGGCGGTGGGGCTTCGGACACGCAATACGGTGCGTGAGAAATTGTTGCAACGGATCGGACTCGAGGGAACTTCAACGATCGTAGCCGGTACTGTCGCTGATCTTATTCCGTCCACACGCATGAAAGATCTGATTTGGGCTACGGATTTGCTGACTTGCATCCGTGACGACTTTCACTTGGTTATCTTTGGTGACGGTCATCAGAGGCAGAATCTGCAACGCTTTGCCGGATTCACAGTAGCTGAGTCGCACGTGCATTTCTTGCCGCCCGAAGAAGCCGAGGAGTTGCTTGGGGCGTTAGATGTGTACTGGCATTCGTACTTGCTCAACCCGCTGCCCAGTTCATTGCTGTGCGCGATGGCCAATGCGATTCCAGTGATCTCTGTCTATGGTGACGGCACCAAAGAGATCATTTTGCATCAGCAGACAGGGATGGCCGTTAATTATGGAGCCCGTGATGAGTTTGCTAGATGGACAAAGTTTTTGATCGAGAAACCGGATGCGGCCCGGCAGCTGGCTGAACAGGGGAAAGCCCATGTGTTGGAGAATTTTCCACTGGAGCCGATGGTCTCGGCGTATCGGTCGAAACTTCCTTGATGGTCCTTTTGTTTGACCGTCAGCCGTAGGCGCACGTGCTTCCCGGTTTTCGCGTACGCCTTCGGCTAACGGTTAAACGAGTGAGCTTCACGACCGTGCTTAAGTTAAGCAGCCCGTGTGGGAATCGAACCCTACCTCTCCAGCTTGAAAAACTGGCGG
>CAZDBE010000002.1:0-7416 GCA_964503675.1 uncultured Pirellulaceae bacterium
AGCTTCGCCAAGAAGCTTGGAAGACGTTCAATGAACTTGAGTGGCCCAACAACCGCCAAGAAGAGTGGATGCGGACTGATATCCGCATGTTCAAGCTGGACAAATTCGCGCTGAAGTCCGATTCATCATCGGCCGGTTTGCCGGAATTGGTGTTGAGTGACGGAGTGGATCTGGCGGGAAGCGTTAGTTCTCTCGACTCTCAAGCTGGTGACGCTGCTGAATTGGCTGCCGAGTATCAAGAAAAAGGCGTCATCTTTGGAACGATCTCCGATCTGATTGGGGAGCACGGTGACCTGATCAAGAAGTACCTGTTCCAAGCGGTTGATTATAAGACTGACCGCTTTGCGGCGCTTCATGCCGCGATGTGGACCAACAGTGTTTTTCTGTACGTGCCACGTAACGTCGTTCTTGACAAACCCGTCCACATCAGCAGCCAGTTGACTGATGGTGGCAGCGACCTTCGTCACACCCTGATCGTGATCGAAGAAGGTGCTGAAGCAACTGTTTTGGCGGAATCAAACAGCAACGCCGACGCCAATGGATTTCACTGTGGTGCGATCGAATTGTTTGTTGGTGACCGTGCTAACCTGCGCTACGTCAATCTTCAGGACTGGGGACAAAAGGTTTGGCACTTCGCTCATCAGAAAGCGATCGTCGGACGCGATTCCAATCTGCAGTGGACTGTCGGAGCACTTGGATCAAAATTGGCCAAGGTGAACCAGCACGTGGCGTTGCGAGGCGATCGCGCCAACGTTCAAGTCAACGGTGCTATGTTCACAGAGAATCGTCAGCACCTGAGCTACCACACGCTTCAGCATCATGAAAATCCTGATTGCACGAGCGACTTCTTGTACAAGTCGGCGCTCCAAGACAGTTCACGTACGGTCTGGCGAGGAATGATCGAAGTTGACAACTCGGCTCAGCGTACCGACGGCTACCAGCGCAATGACAATTTGATTCTCTCTGAAAAAGCTCGCGCTGATTCGATTCCCGGTCTCGAGATTGAAGCGGATGATGTGCGTTGTACTCACGGATCAACCAGCGGACGAGTCGATGAAGAATTGATTTTTTACGCTCAGTGCCGTGGATTCACTCGCAAGGAAGCTGTTCGCGCAGTTGTCACCGGTTTCTTCCAGCAGGTCTTTGATCGGATCACGATCGAGAGCGTACGAGAAGCGTTGGCATTGGCGATTGCTCGTCGCGTACGCGACTACGTGTAGAAGATACTCGTATTTCACTTCCTTGGTGAACGATTCGGAGAGTCGTTTTACGTAGCTCGACTCTCCGAGTCGAAGGCTAAAACACGTCGGCCAGTCCCGATTTGAAGTCGGGATGGACGAGTTTCAATCCCAGCATGTGCAACATTTTCTGATTGCCAATGCGTTTCGAATTGGCGGATCGCGATTGGGTGTCGACCTGAGAATTCTCCGGCCACGGAATTGGACCAAGATCAACCTGATCGGCGATGTATTGGTAGTAGTCCTTGCGTACCGGCGGGTTACCGTCGCTGCAGTGGATGATCTGCCGCATGGGCTTTTCATCCGCCGTTGCCATGATCGCATTCACAGCGTCTGTCTGGTGAATCAAATTCAAATATCCTGCCGGCGACAGTTTTCCCCAATCCTTTTTTTGTACGATCTGACGAGTCGGCACGCGCTGCCCGCCGTATAGTCCAGCCATCCGCAGCACTGTCCAGTTGTCGGTTGTTTCGGCAATTAGTTTTTCCGCTTCAAGGCACGCTTTGCCACCCTCGCGAGATGGGGCGGTTGCGGCTGATTCGTCGATCCACTGCCCGTCGAAATTGCCAAAAACGCCAGTTGAGCTGATGTAGATGAAGTGGGGAATAGGGTGCCTCCAAGCTTCAAAAAAACGCTGCAAACCTTTGACGTAGACATCGCGTATATCTGAATAGCGGCTACGGTCCATACCAACGGCAAACACGATGTTGTTCATTTGAGGCAGGCTCTTCACCGCGTCTTGGACCGACGCCGAATCGGTAATGTCACAGATCACCGGTGAGATACCTTGATTGCGAAATTCTTCCGCTCGTTGGTCGGAACGAGTGGTTGCGTAAGTGTTAGAGGTTTCGGCCCATTTTCTGGCAAGCGGGAACCCTAAGAATCCACATCCTACAATCAGTCGGTTCAATTTCTGTTCCTTTTGATACTTCACGGGAGGTTAATGAAGAGTGTCCACCATGGTGAAAGCCATGACGGATTTTGGCGATCAAGGGAAGATTGCCGGAATTGCATGCATTTTGTCACTGAATTTCGCACATGGGAAGCGGTTGTGTAACTGGGTGTTATAATAAACGAGTGGATTTGCGATGCATGGGAGTCGTTGGCTGAGTTTGATGAATCGTAGTTGGGTTGCCCATGCCGGCTAGGCCCAAATCGGCGATGTGCCCAATTAGCAAACCGTTACGAAAGTAGTTTTAATCAGGAACCATATGAGTCACCGAATAAACACTATCTCACTTTCATCAGCTACTGCCCACGTTCTGATTGCCGGATTCGCATTACTTTTTTGTTCTTGCTTGCCTTCGTCGGCGGACGCGTTTCAGCTAATGCCAACTAGCGCCCTTTCTGAAGAGGATCGTGTTTCTCCGTGGAGCGAATCGGACAAAAGTGATGGGACGGTTACTCGTGAGGGGAGTCTTGGTTTTCTAGAAACCGGTGAACTGCCTGAGTCGCTCGATCAACTGCGAGCGATGCAGGTACGATTCAAGTCATTGGCCGATCAAGTTAAAAACGCCACTGTTAGCATCACGATGCGGAATGGTCAGGGCACTGGCGTCTTGGTTTCCAGTGATGGTGTGATCCTAACCGCCGCTCATGTGATAAGCAGTCCATATATTGAGAAGTTGAGGCCAATTCCCGGACCAAGTCCCAGACCAACTACCGGACCCGGACGACCTGCTTGGATTACCTTTCGCGACGGCACGCACGCGCGGGCAGTTACGCTAGGCGTCGAAGCTGGGAAAGACACCGGTATGCTCAAGATCTTGGAGATGGTTAAGGACGAACCGGAGACTGAGTCAGGTGGAGACAATGAAACGCAGGAGGCTGATGACATTGCGCCGGGTGAGCTGCCTGCACCCGGTGAATCGCCCGAAACTGGCGACGAGGATGAGGATGCTGATGAGGAACTGTCTGAGCAGGAGACAGATTCAGCCGCTTCAAAGAAAGAAGATCTTATTGCTAAAGCGTTTGCCGCCGAGGGCTTACCATTTTTTGAGTACCTAGACGTGGGTGTTTCGAAGGGACTTCAGGATGGTCAATGGGTAATGGCCGTCGGTCACCCCGGCGGCTTAGATGAAAAACGCGGCATGGTGGTGCGGGTCGGCCGCATCATCAACCAAAACGCGACGTCTTTGCGGACGGACTGCACATTGGTGGGTGGCGATTCGGGGGGGCCGCTGGTTGATATGGAGGGCAATTTGGTTGCCATTCACAGTCGCATCGGTGGCCGAATTCAGGACAACATTCACGTGCCCGTCGATGTTTTTTCGGACACGTGGGACAAACTGACGAGTGGTTTTAAGATTGGTGAACAAGGACTATTGGGACTTAGTGTCAGTTCCGCCAATATCGTTTCAGAGATACAAGAAGGTGGCCCCGCTGATAAAGCGGGAATTCAAGTTGGAGACATCTTGGCTGAAATCGGAACTCGCAAGGTCAAGGACAAAAAAGGCCTTGCGCGATCACTGCGAGGGAAAGTTCCGTTTGAAAAGCTCCCAATAAAAATCAAACGTGGTAGCCAGCTGATCGGTCTAGAGGTCATGCTTTTGGACGCGGACACGCTTAAGGTTATCAGAGATAGACTGATTTCGATGGAAAGAAGAAGGCTGCTGCGAAATCCGTGATCCAATTCAGCAAGGCAATGCCCAAGCTACCGGCTGCCCAAAACGTACGCTAGAACAACAATTGAAATACAAAAGCACTCGATAAGCTCAACTGCAATGAAATCAACCATCGAAAAATTTGATCCTTTTGCTGTCGTGTTTTTTGCCGTCGCACTGATACTGGCAATGACGTCCTCGGGGGCTTTGTTGGCTCAAGATTTTTGGGCTGATCCGCTTGCTCCTCAGTTTGAGCAACCGCAGGCTAAGGCAGAAGACGAGTCGAAGGAAAGTGGCTTGTTGGGTACCGCATTTGCCAACCTAGAAGCTTTGGCGGTACCGAACGAGGAGGATGCGCTCGACAAGTATTCCAAAAGTGCGTCTAGTTTCGAAAAGATGTTCGATCCTGTTTTGCAAGAAGCTCGTCAGTCGTTGGTGATGATTCGGTCGACTGGCGGTAGCCGAAGTCGCCGCAAAAAGAAACTTCAGATCGCATTGGGAGTCGTGGTTTCTGATCAGGGGTGGGTACTGACCAAGGCCAGTGAACTTAAGGGCCAATTGTTTTGCGAGACGGAATCGGGAGACCTCGTGGAAGCAAAAATTTTTGGGTTAGATCCCGAGTATGATTTAGCACTCTTGAAAGTGACCGATCAAAATTCGCAGCGCGTTTGGCAGCCGGCAAAATGGGCTGGGCCGGCAGCGGCCATTACGGGTGACTGGCTGGCCACGCCGCTAGATCACAAAAATGATTCGCATCTCGGAGTAGTTTCGGTAGATAGCCGTTTGATTCCGCCGTCCAAGCCATTCATTGGAATCTTTATGGCAAACGCGAAACCGACCGGAGTCGAGATCCGAGAGGTACAGCGCAAATCACCAGCCAGCGAGAGTGGTTTGAAAATTAAGGACGTAATTTTGAAACTGGACGATGCCATCGTCAAAGATATTGAGCAACTCCGTGAACAGTTGGAGCAGTGTGATGCGGGGGATGTGGTGACGTTGACCGTGATGCGCGGCGAACGAGAGCGTAGAATTAAGTTGACCTTGGCCAATCGGGACAAGGTCAGTTTCGAGAACATGCGCAGCAATCAGCAGAATCGCATGGGGGCGCGTTTAAGCGGTCGGCGAAAAAACTTTCCGTTGGCCTTCCAACACGACACAGCGCTGCGGGCCAACGAGTGTGGGGGGCCGGTTGTAAATCTCGATGGCGACGTGGTGGGGGTGAACGTAGCTCGCGCCGGACGCGTGTCCAGTCTCGCCATTCCAGCGCATCGCGTACTTGAAATTATTGAAGAACTTGGCTCTGGAGCTTATTCGCCGGAAATCGTCAATGCAAAACGCATACGCGAAGTGGACGAGGAGATTGACGAGACAAAAGAGTTCGCAGACCAACTGGGCGAGCGCATTGAGAAGCTGATGGAAAGTCAGACAGATAGCCAGCAAGTCCTTCCCGGATACCAAGCTGCTGTCGATGAAATGGTCGACGAATTGAATCAGCTTCGCAAGAAGATAGACGACCAAAAGGAAGACCTAGAGGAGTCGCAACGAGAAGTCGTTCGGATCAAACGTTTGATCAAAGAGTTGGAACGCGAACGCCAAAGGTTGGAAACTGGCGTGAGGTGAATTAGGAACTAGGAATTAGGATTGTGCGCGTTGTTCGGATGGAGCGTGAGATCCCAAGACGCGTGACCGCTGAATGACGATACTTCATTAGCTGCCTTCCCCTGAATCACCTCACTTGAAACCCAATCTCATGGCGATGAATCGACTAAAGAAAAGCCGCCTTGGGATGACCGCTCCCGTTAGTGCTGCAGCATCGCTCGAACGCTGGCATGAGTCGTTTATCGAATACCTCCGCAGCGAATGCCATTTAGCAGACAATACAGTCAAGGCTTACGGCCGAGACATGCTGCACTTTCAGGCGTGGCTGGCCAACCGGTCCCTCGTTGACCTATCGGTTTCAGAACTTTCCGATTTCGTTGCGTACCTTTCGTCTCGTGGGTTGGCACCATCGTCGGTCGCACGCGCGATCGTAGCGATCAAAATGTATTTTCGCTACCTTCAACTTGAAGGCGTGCTCAAAGAAAACAAGATCGAACTTCTGGGCAGCCAGAAGCTATGGCAGCGTATCCCCGAAGTGCTGAGTCCGCGCGAGGTTGAGCGTTTTCTCAAATCACCTCGGCGGATCGAGTACTACTATTTGCGCGACCGTGCGTTGTTGGAGATGCTGTACGCCACAGGTTGTCGTGCGTCAGAGATCTCGAACCTACGACTGCGAGACGTGAATTTAAAGCAGCGGTACTGCAAGTGCCACGGCAAGGGTGACAAGCAGCGGATGGCTCCTCTGGGGGAAGAGGCAATGGACGCAGTTCAGGCCTATCTCGGGCAGCAACGTCCCGCTCTTGAGGCGAAGCGACCTACGGAAACTGATTGGCTGTTTCTGACACGCTCTGGTCGGAGAATGCGACGAGAGGCGATTTGGGAATTGGTCAAAAAGTATGCGCTGGTCGCCGGTATCACACGCGACATCAGCCCACACACGATGCGGCACAGTTTTGCAACGCATTTACTGGCCGGAGGCGCTGATCTTCGTCAAGTTCAAGAGATGCTTGGCCATGCAAGTATCGCTACGACACAGATTTATACGCACGTCGACCAGACAAGGTTGAAGAAGGTGCATGCTCAGTTCCATCCAAGGGGCTAGGCAGTCGACGATAGGCATCAACCCGTCAGTTGTTTAGATACCAACTGCCCTTGAGCTTCTTGAAACTGATTGGAGCTGAGCCAGTTTGGAACTGGTATTTTCCACCCGGTTTTCTTTCAATCGATTTGTAGTCGATAGATTGGAGAGCGGTAAGCAGTCGGGCCTTTTTCTTTTTCTCAAACTTTGCTAGGCCAGCCTTATAGTTCGGGGACCTGCTGAATTCAGTGAACTCTTTAGGGTGGAGAATTGTTTCAAAGATGGTTTCTGTATCTTCGTTTTCAATGGTTGCAATGAACTCTTCGACACGTGTCACTAAATCTTCATCCACCTTTGGTTTAGGTTTGCTGACCGGCAACGCCTGACGGACTTGCGCCTTCCGGGGAGAGCGTTTCGATTTCTTAGAAGGTGGTTGGAGGTTGTTGCGAGGGGAAGACTTGGCGGCCGGCGCCGCCACTGCAAGTCTCGTCATCAGGTCTGATTTGACGGCTTGATAGATGTCGACGTTACTCAATTGAGATAGTTCGATTGTCATTTCTTTGCCATCTTCAGTTTTCAGGGCTACTCTGGCGCGATCGATGACTCCGAGAAACTCGGCGCGGATCGTATGGTTGCCACTAGCGTCTTTCCAGTCTCTGAGTTCGCTGAATGCGGCGGCGCTTTTAGGGATGCTCTGTCCAAATAGGGCCGAGTTCGAGCATGCAAAAACTATCGCTACTGAGAGGGGTAGAAGAATTAAACTGTTAGGCCGATATCGCATGGCAATAAATCCGTGAAAAAGAACCTGAAGGCTCCATGATCGGGAATTGTTTCGCGTCTTGCAATACCGATTAGATGCACTCAATACCGCTTCGGTTCATCGGATACCGCTTCGGTT
>CAZDBE010000002.1:7516-22469 GCA_964503675.1 uncultured Pirellulaceae bacterium
ATCAATACGGTTTGCCGAGCGTGGTGAAGCGGCAGGATTTCCTCGATCGTAAAAAATCGGCCCCATACCTGCCTCAAAAAGTTGTTTGAGTGAAACACCTGAGCTCGATAAGGCCCTGATTGAGAAAATCGATAGACTGATTTTGTATCCGGCATGTCTCCCATCAGTGTTTCGCGGAACGAAGGATCGATGTTGATAATCGATTGAACCAATCGATTGGCTTTGTCATCAATCGATTCCCTGATAGCCGCCCATGTGTCCTCATTGTGGACCGTGACATACGCGATCCCGTCGTCAGAGAGAACTCGTCGTAACTCCGCCAACCAGCTTGTCTCAAACGTATCGATGTGCGTGAAAACGGAAAACGCCGAAATGATATCTACAGAGTTGTCGCGTATAGGAAGCGTTGGAATGCAGTTGTTAAAAATTGGCTTGATCGAGTGGGGCATGAATTCATACAGCCAACGAATGTGACGACGATTGATATCGCTTCCCCAGATTTCAGGAATGTCTGTTTGAGCAGCGAAGTGCCTAATCACTCGGCCGGATGCACAACCGAAATCAAAGATCGAACGAGCGTCCACGCTATAACGTTTGGCGACCTGATCGATTTTCAAGTAGTCTTCGAGTCCGCTCAACCAATACTGTCCGTCGTAACCAGGCAGATAGCGCTCGCGATCATCGGCGCAGGGGAGTGGGTAAGTGTCCCGGGCAATCAAATCGCTCAGCTCCCTACCGTCTAGTAGAGGCTCGACTGAGGCTAAGCGTTTTGGATTCGTAAATTCAGTCGCATCCAGCGTGGCGGCCGCCGGCAGGTTATGGAATGGTTCTGTGTCGAGTGTGTTTCGGGAGATATCTTCTTCCCAGGCGACCGGCCGGCTGTCCTGCAGACGCTCAGTGACAATACGATGGACGTCGTCATTGTTGAGAGATTGGCTGCCCTGCAGACGCTTAGTGATTATGCGATGGACATTTTCATTACTAAGAGCTTGGCTGCCCCGCAGACGTTCAGTGATAATGCGGTGGACATCGTCATTACTTAGAGCTTGGCTGTCCTGAAGTTGTTCAGTGACAAAGGGCTGAACATTGTCAGCATTAAGAGGTGGGTTATCCTGTAGGCGCTCCGTGATAATGCGGTGAACATCGTCAGTGTCGAGAGGCTGGGATTGGTTAATTTTGATCATAGTAGACTCTGAAGAGGTACTGTTTGCTTTTCCAGTAATGAGTGCAAGTACTGGACGTGCCTCGCTCCGTCTTCGGCACGCTCATTATAGGTACAAACGAGCCTCTCACAGTAAGAAAAACTGACTATTGTGAGGGCGCATCGAGTGGCCCTGCTGATTGGCTAAGGCAAATGTCGACTTGGGCATTTGGGCAAGCTTTAAGAAAAGGAAGTCATCTTCCCGGACAACCGGTCCGTTCGCGCTAATCGTTACGTAGAGGCCGGCTTGGCTGCAAAGTGAGTAGTTCTTCGATGCGTATCTGCCAGCGGACCACCTGTTGATTCCTGAACACTTTCTAGGCAGGTTTCTCTGCGACGATGACGCGGCGAAGACCAGCAAAGTCCTTGATCGATTCGGCGAGATTCAGCCGAGATTGTTCAACAATCTCTAAGCATTGATCAAACACGGCAGGGCTATTTTCGAAAATTAGCTTTCCACCGGGAAGCAACATGTCGACTGATTGGTCCACCAATCGCTGAATGATCTCCGTGCCTTGTTCACCGCCAAAGAGCGCCATTTCAGGCTCGTACTTAAGTACTGTCTCTTCGACGGTGTCGATTTCCGCGCGGCCAATATAGGGCGGGTTACTCACAATCAAATGGACTGGCTTGCTGCCAGCAGGCAGCGCATCCAGCAGGTCGCCGGTGAAAAAACGAACGCGGACGGCGACCTCATGTTTCGCCGCGTTGGATCTTGCGACTTCCAACGCGTCGGTAGAAGCGTCAGTTGCCGCGATGATGGATGTTTCGATGTGCTTGGCAATCGCGATCGCCACACATGCGCTACCGGTACCAACATCGATGATGCGAATGGGTGAGTCCTCGATCGATTTGGCCGCTTCGATTGCCGCGACGACAATATGTTCTGTCTCGGGCCGAGGAATCAAAACGTTTGGTGTCACGTCGAAATTAATCGAGTAGAACTCTTTGTGGCCGACAATGTAAGCCACAGGTTCGCCGGCGCCACGACGTTTCACCCATGCACGATATTCGGTCAACGTATCGGTTGGCGGAACTTCCTCGAAGCGCGTGTACAGTTCTATGCGTTGGCACTGAAGTGCTTCGGCCAGCAGGACTTCGGCGTCTAGACGGGAACTGTCAGACCCCACTTTCTCAAAGTAGTCCTTCGTCCAATCAAGCAGACGTTTGAGGGTCCATTGTTCAGTGGCTTCAGCCATTGGTCGTCCGATCGTTCCGAGTCAGTTGGCCCGCAAAACCTTTACTTTAGCATTTGGGCGGGGCATGAACAGTCGTGATGTCTTTGCAGGGCCCTGCGGATCGTCTGTACTTTCGGCGAAGACCTATGGTTCATCCGATTTGTTCTTGAACTTGATCTTTTCGATCAGTTTCTTGACCTTGCCGCCAGAAACTTTGCCCGAAACAGCCTCAATTGCCCGAACGGTATATCCATACTTCAAACCATAGTCGATATCGAACTCGACTTCTGTATCGTATCCGGATTCGGGATCGCCTTCTCCCGCCAATTTTTGTTCGATGTAGTCGGTTAGGTCCATGTAAAGCTCTGGATCAGGACCAAACGTTAGTGTTTCGACATCGTCGTCGACTTGAATACTGTTGATGATGCCTTCAGGACCTGAGCGGAGCAGAACGCGAATCAGTTCCGGTGGCTCCGTATCGATTGATTCCGTTTGGCCCGAAGCCATCGGCATTTTGATATTAAAATCGGCTTCTTGCGCGACGACTTTGAAAGTCATGATGAAAAAGATCAGCAACTGAAAGACGATGTCAATCATCGCTGTCATGTTCAGCTGTATCTCTTCAGGTTCTTCGCGTTCGAGTTTCATTGAAATGCAGGCCGGTTACTTACTAGTTGATTTTCTCGTTGACGCGGAGGACGAAGTTTTCCAGTTCTTCGTCTTGGCACTTGGCAATCAGTTTTTGCACCAGCCCGGTCGGAGTGTCTTCGTGGGAGCGAATGATCACTGCGATTTTTCCAGTATCAACATCTTCGCGGTCAGCGTTACGAATCTCTTGTTTCAGGATTGGCCCCATGACGTCGATCTTAGGAATGCGCTGTCCCTCAAAAATTACGTTTCCACCGGGTTCGAGATTCAAGATCACTTGGTAGTCCGGTCTTCCTTCGGGTGGAATCGCCAATTCGCTAACCGGTAGAGTAATTTCTTCTGCTCGGTCGACTTCTGAAAAATTGATCAACAGCATAAAGAACGCGATCAACTGAAACGTCATGTCGATCATCGGCGTCAAATCGCCTTCGAGAACTTTGGTAGATTTTGTTTTGCTTAACTTCATGATCAATCGAGTCTTGGTAGCCGATCTCGCAAGAGATTGGAAAATTCACTCGTAAGGCATCCGGGGGATTGTGACTTCGGTTGCGGAAATTTGATGACTAACTCTTTTTATTGCCAACTTTTTCGAATCGGCTCATCAGGTTTTCACTTTGAATGCCGACTTCCAACACAATTTTTTGCACGTGGTTCTTCAGCAAGTTGTACGCTGCGATCGCTGGAATCGCGACGGCCAGTCCGAGCAACGTTGTCAACAGCGCGGTTGAGATACCACTGGCCAACTTGTTCGGGTCCGGCGTGCCGCCGCCGGCAGCGATTTCGTAGAACGAGTTAATCATGCCGTGGACTGTTCCGAACAATCCAATCATTGGGCTAAGTGTGCCGATCAAAGCGAGGTAGCTGAGTCGGTGGTCGAGTTTCATGTTTTCTTCGGCGCCGACTTCTTGCATTGCAGCGATGGCGTGCGAGTAGCTGCTAGAGAGTCTGGCTAACCCTGCCGCCAACACGTTACCTAGGAATGACTCGTCTGTTTTGGAAAGTTCGTAAGCTTCTTGGTACTCTTTATTATCAAGATGAGCTTCAAAACCTTCGATCAGTTCTGGCGGGCACAACGATGATCGTCTGGCCGAGATCAAGTTCATGATCACCAGTGCCACCAAAGCACAGGACAGCGCGAGGAATATGCCGAGGTATTCCAACCCCAACGAATTATAGAGCCACCCCAACAGTGTTTGCTCCTTGGCGGGCGTATCGGCGGCAGCAGGTGCTGCCGCTGCAGGAGCATCTTGTGCGAATGCAACAGGTTCCATCACGACGATGATCGCTAAAAACAGTAGCCCGATCGCAAGGGCCCAGCGAAGATTAATGGTTTTGAAAATCGAAATGTCCATATTGGATTACTTTGGAAGGTTGCGATTGATTTGAATTTTGAAGAAGTTTCTTTTGTTCAAGGACTTCCGCATCTGAAAGCATAAAGTTTATTGGCAGACTCTGAAATAGCCCAGTTGTACGAGGAACTCAATTGAGTTGCTGAGCCCAGTATGAGTTGCGATAGCGAGATTTCAAGAGTTCTCTGGTTTTGTTCGTCTGATCGGTATCTTCAAACTTTGGCCAGATTTTCGACAAATAGAATAGTGCTTCGGCATGAGCGTCGGCTTCGCTGGTCATCAGAAGGTGTGTCATAAGAAATTTCTCCCGCGCCTCTTTCCATCGTCCGGCTTTGAAATGATAGACGCCCCACGCATTGTAGGCGGCTGCGAACAGCTTTTTGTTGTCAGGATTCTCGACTTTAATTAGTTGCCGGATGGGTTCCTCGATGTCCGCCGTCTCGCCCGCAAGCGCCTTTGATTTTGCTTTGACACATGTAGCTAGGCGTTTGTACTGCTGAGCGACGTCACTGTTGTCTGCAACTGACAAAATTGCGTCACACTCAGAGGCCGCTTGGGCGTGCTGGCCTTGTGAATTGAGTGTTTCGGCCAACAGGTAATGACCTTTGTAGCTGTACTCAGGCCATTGGGCTTCGGTCAGAATTTTGAATTCTGCTTTCGCCAAATCGGTCAATTTGAGGCTTTGCAGCAGCCGCCCCTTCATCTCTGTCATGGGGTAAAAGTGGTAGCTGTCTTTATACTTTCGCAAAAAAGCGTTGACGAAAGTCCCGGCATCTCTAAGCGGCTTATCCCCGTCGATGGCAAGGTTCGCGTGGCACCAAGCTTTGAGAAATGCTAATTCGTGAGCGACGGAATCATTTTTCTTATCATCAATTTTTGCAATCTCATCGAGTCCTTGTGCATAACTGCCGGACATGATGCGCTCGCGTGTGCGGTCGAGTTGCGAGGATTGTCCCGAGTAGACGATCTTGCGAATCTCTTGGGAGGGCACCGTGGCTTTCTTGCCGCGCGATTCGATGATGACGCCAGCAGGGCTCATGCCGACAATTTTGCCAGAAGTCTTTGTCGATCCGCTACTGCCGGAGAATTTGTAGATGCTGTCGAGACTCTGAGCATGGACAGTATTCTCGGCACAACAGCTGACAACCACTAACAAGACAGTCAGGATTAGGCTCGACGGACTGAAGCTTCTAGAAATGTAGGAATGTTTGGGCATCAATTTCATAAGATGGTTAGGTTATTTCTTCGTTGTATGTTTCTTCATTTCAGCAACCAATGTCTGAAACTTTGTGTTCCATGGTCCGGCATTCAAAAAAGCAAACCGTTGCAGGGCTTTGGAAAGTTCGGAATACGACGAGTCGATGGCTTTCTGGTTTTGCTTTAACAATCCGTACTCGAACCGAGATTTAACCGAATTGTAAATCGAAGTGCGGAACGTATCATTAAGCTTTTCTTTGCCACGAGTTAGCTGTACCAGTTTTCGCCAGCCCCAAATGGCATTTTTGGTGCGATTGGTTTTAGGGTCTTTGTATTTTCCGGATCCCATCATGGCTTTGGCGTAAGCGTCGGCGTTCTTTTTGTTTTTGCCCCACATCTGGAGGGTTTCGGCAGCGTCCAGTTGCCACGTCAACGCGGCCTTCTGTTTCAACAGTTGTTCAAACATTGAAACCGATTGCTGATAGTCGCCGCTACCACGCAGCGCGAGGGCTTGCAGGTGCTGCAGCGCGAGTTTTGCGTTGGGGTCCTCTACGCCAAGTTTTTCGGCACGGTCCAAAGCAGAGTTGGCTTGTTTGAATAGCGGCGCGGCTTCAGCGGTGGCTCCTTCTTCGGCAAGCGAAGACGCCACTTTCAACAACGTGCTGCCCGCCCACAAAACGGTACTGGTGTCGGTTGATCCCTTTTCGATAGTACCAACAAAGCTGGCCAGCACGGATGCGAACCGCTTTCGCTCATCAAGCGATTGCAGACTTTCGAATTGATCGTTGAGTGATTTACCAACGCTTCGGTAGATGGCGGTAAGTTGCGTCTTCGAGTTGGGGTCGTTCTGCATAGAGGTAATGATCGCGATCGCTTTGTCGATCGATTGCTTCTGATCTTTGCCGGTCGCGACTGCTGCAAGGTACGTCTTAATCGCAGTCCTGTTTGTGCTTTGGCGAAATCGGTCGGCGTAGCGGGCGCTCGAAATCGCAGGGTCTTTATCTTCGATCAATTTCAGTGGTGAAAGCTTACCTGTTTCGAGTTGCTGCATGGCCTCTTCTATTTTATTTTGCTCGACCAGCACGCTGGTCAGTGTCAACGCCGCTGAAGCGCTAGAGTAAGTAATCGGATCTGGTGCATTGGCAACGACAGACTGAAGCAGCTTGGCGGCATCCAGCAAACGCTTTTGCCGACCGGCTTCATCGAGTTCTCCGTTGGTTCGATAGTCGACCCAGAATTTTTCGCCCAATGCGCCCGCAAGCAGCGGTTTGCTAGAAAACGAGTCTGGAATCAACGCGAAGAATTCTTCGGCGCTGGCCAGATCTTTGTTTCTGATCGATGACTGAACAATTGTTGCCGCGGCTATCGCTGATTCGTTCGAGTCGGGCCAACGCCGGCAAATCTCTCGACTAGCGGTCATCAGTTTTGTTGATTCGTATTGATTGTCGTCACCGGCAGCAGAAGATAGCAACACGGAATAGCCCTTGACGATGTTCGCGCTGGCCTGTCGTGTCCAAGCGACCGTCGGATACTTGTCCAGAAGAAATTCGGCGATCAGTGCCGACTGAAGCGGTTGCCCTTTGGCAAAATAGCAGAGCGATTGGTGGTACCGAATGAAGTTGATGTCTTCGCGGCTGGTTGAGTCGTCCGCCATCGCGAGGGCAGTCTGATAGAAGTCCAAAGCAGCGTCAGCTTTTTCAACGAGCTGCGCAGAGTTTTCTTCAACTTGTTCTGAGAGCGATGCTCGCTCGGCCGGTGCTTTGGTGCGCGTGAGGAGCGATTTCTGTTTCCGCAGGTCGTTTTGAAGTTCTACCACGCCAGCGGTTAACTCACTGGCGACTTCTTTGGCGTCCCCGAAAGACTTAACCTTGGCGACGACTTTTCCCGGATCGGTGTTGGAAAAAGAAAGTTCCCATTTATCCACGATCGATTTTGCTAGTGGCCGGTGTGGACCGTTAGTACGGGCGATCTTCCGAACGAGTTTGTTGGCGTCGCTCATTAGGGACTTGGCTTCTTTTGCCGAGCCGGGGCCTCCTTTATTGCGAAGGGCCGCGGCGCCGGCGAGTTTAGCGGTGGCCAGTTCCAATTGAATACGTTGCCAGTCAGGCTGGTTTGTTTCCGAACGATTGAGACGGGCAACTCGACTTTCGAGTAGTTTTACAACTTCCTGCCACGGGTAGGGATCGATCTTTTCCCAGCTATCGACGGCAACGATCATCGCATCTTTTTTCAGCCGGTCTTCTGCCGCGCCGTTTCCAATGTCAAACACATAGGCCAGCAGTTGGAGTGTTTTATCGTGGTTGCCAAGTTTCTGTGCTGCGCGGGCACCGTTGATGGCGGCCTTGAAAATAAATGCCTGCTTTTTGACACGGCGGTAGGTGTCGTAAACGCCCTCGCTTTGTTTGACTGCTGTTTCTAGCAGTTCTTTTCGCTCGGGAGAATCAGCCGCGAGCGTGTCGGCAAGACGTTCGGTTACCAACGGCTGTTGCGTCCGAATGCTGAGATACTGTTGCTGGAGTTGTTGCTTGGTGGCGGCAGATTTGGGATCCTCCGGGTCCAGCTGAAAGTTGGCCAGGACGTCGCGTAGTTCTGTCTGGCCTTTGCCGTACTGGGACATTGCGGATCTAAGCAATGAATCCGCCTTTTGAAGCATTATCGATTTTTCGTCTGCCGGAAGCCGCTTGTTCTTTGACCGGCTAAGTTGGATTTCCGATCGCTTGACTTTAATGTTGGCACTCTCCAACAGCACGTTGAACTTTTCCACCGGAGTGTTCAAGCCACCGGCGAAATTGTTCAGAAGTTTGTCTGCCAAATCGAATTTTTCTTCACGCGCTGCTTGATCGCGCTCCGATGCAGCACTCCGGACCAGAATTTTAGCCCGCTCGTAGGGGATTTTCTTGCGAAATTCCTTGGGGACTAAGTCGCTGTTTTGTGCTTTTTCTAAATAGCTGGCTGCCACGTCGTAGAATCGCTCGTTGATCAGCGCTCTAACGAATTCCTCTGCGGGTTCTTCGGCATGCGATACACGATAGGGGAGTAGCTCACCTCCGAAAAGAATCAACGCGAAGACCGGCAAAAGAATTAGATTGGGAAAACGCATGGATGGCACTGATTTGGGTCCGGCTGCACTTGGGGTCGATTGCCTATAATATTAACGGATAAATGCCTTCCAAGTGAATATCTGTGAAGTCAAAAACGTGGTTTGTTTAATCTTCCTCGGCATTGCTTGGCCGAATGTGAGCCAACGGTGGCAAAAACATGAATGAAAGCGTTTGAGAACCATTATGATTGCGAATCATTAATAGTACAAAAAACAACGAAGATAATTCTTGGCAAGACGACACTGAGGCCAGCTCGGATCCATTGTCGTCCGGTTCTGGTACGCGCCGAGGACTGGATTTTGGCAGCGCACGAGCTAGAGATAGCAAGAGAGTAGCGCGGGCCGTCAAGTTCCGGATCATGGCATTGATGGTTTTGTTGTTGGCCGTGATTTTTGCGATGAAAGAAGCCGGGAAGCCCGAACGCTGGATGTGGATGGGGTTCGACAAAATAGATCAGTCGCCCCAAGAAGACGACGTTCTGATTGACGCCAGCGACGGAAGTAAGAGAGCCGGATCGCAAGGGGAAATGGATTGGGCACTCGCAAAAAGCGCTAGTGGGCCATCGGTCGGATTGGAGGAAGGCGATGGAGACGATCGAACTGAAGACGCGATCGGATTGAGCGCGGGGGAATTGGGCCAGTTGTCGGGTAATGAACTTGATAGAGAGTTCTGGCAAACCGCATACAAACGTCTCTCCGACGAGAAGCAACTGCAATTATTCGGGTTGCTGCGTAAAGTAGTCCGATCGGACTTCGCAACAGTGGCCGATGAAGAGGTGGCGGCCCTGAAGAAAATCATCAAGCGTCTGACGAAGGAACACAATGATTTTCAAACTTTGGCGTTGGGCGAGATTTCTCTGTTGAGCGATGCTGAAAAGAAAAAACAGAAAACCGAAACACTCTTTGAGTTTGACCAACGTTGGCAGGCCGAAGTCATGCCGACCTTGAACGCGGCGGTGGCGGGGAAAGACTATACCTTTGCGGGGCAGGTAGAGATTAGAAAAGTGGTTCAGGTCTTGCGCCCTTTGTTTTTGGATGCCGTAGAAGATATGGCAGGGATGGGGACCCGTGGTGACTTGCCCGGATGGATGACGGTTTGGGACGAAGCAGTCGCGGGACTGCCGGTAGCCTCGTCAGGACGTTCGACGTTGGTGGCAGGAAAGGTTTCCTTTCTCCAGCTTTCCGGCCAACCGAATAACTATCGCGGAAAACAAGTTTCCATTGATGGACAAGCACGGACATGCAGAAAAAAATTGCTGAAACAGACTCGGCTGCCGGTCAATCACTACTACGAAGTATGGGTTGAGCCGACCGATACCGATGGAGATGGATTGTTCTGTGTTTATGTCGCAGAGATTCCAGATTTGTTTCCGGTAAATTTCATCGAGCAGCAGCCCGACAAATTCCATGAGGTCGACTTTCCAGTTTCACTGACAGGACGATTTTTCAAAGTCCGTTCCTATCGCGACTTTGGTGGCGGTGTCAGTCACAGCCCTGTTGTGATTGCGCGGCAAATTGAAACCGATGGTACGACGTTAGCGTCGATGGATGGGACAGGAGCGCGTCCGGTTCAGGGAAAGATCTATTTCGCATTTTGGTTTGCAGGAATAGCTGCCGTGGCCACAGGATTGGCCGTCGCCGTCTTTCGCGCCGCGCGTACCCATTCTCGGCAGCTTGGCCAATCATCGGCGAAACGTATGCACCATTCATTGGAAATGCTCCAACAGGATCCGAGTATTAAATCGCCGGCTCAACGTGTGGCAGAATTGGCTGAGGATGACGGCACGCAATCTGAGAGCGACATGGAGCAGGAGATCGATCAATGATTCATCATAAAGATGCCGCGCAGAGTCATGTCACCCTTCCTCTGGGAGGGGCGGACGTTCACCGACGGGGAGAGCTGTGTTGCGCAATCGCGATACTGTTGGCGCTTGCAGCGTTAATGATGTGCCCAGCCGAACAAGTGTTGGCCGACGATTCACCTGAATCCTTGGCGGGATTCTCCCCCAGTGAAACTTACGACATTGTCCCCGGGAGTCCTCTGGATTTGGAAGAAAACTATTTTGTGCGATCTCTGTATCGCATTGCAAAAGTATCTTCTGCAAGCCTTGGAAGATTTAGCCAAAATAATGACGACGTTTCTTGGCCGCGACTGTTAGAGAAAACGCGTGACTTCAGGTTTTGGGCGTTCACGCGCGACGCAACACTGGAGCGCTTGACGATTCTGAAGTTTCCGGCGAAATCTGAGGCCGGTATCAACGGCGTCTATCTGGCCGAGTGCAAATCCGACGATGAGCAGAAGTTCTTTCTGGTGTGCCGATCTGCTCCGTTGCGTTTGCCACGCGACATACAACTGGACGAACCGATTCGTTTTTCCGGATTCTTCTACAACAGTGTCCAACTCGCGGTGGGAGGGGAGAGCCTAGAACTTGGGCGCACTGATCATCAAAACGAAGATGGTGAGGAAGCTGAAGAGATCGACATGAGTAACGTCGCGCCGGTGTTTGTGGTTAATCGATTTGCTTGGTATCCGAAGACCGCCGGTGATGCCGGTTCGGCTAACGGAAAAGCAAAAATTTCCGCAGGGCAAATAGAACTGGCATCGCAAGGTGTTGATGTGGGATTGTTTGACTATGTTAGAAAACGAAACAGCAAACCGTTGGCTCAACAAGACTCCGCTTGTTTCTATCAAATGTTAGAAGCCGCCAGCGCGATAGGTCGTGATGGTCAAGGAGAAAACAGAGAATCGAATTCATCGGTTGGATTCGTCGATTTGGTTGGCGCACCAACAAAACACATTGGCGCGCGTGTCAAAGTTACGGGGAGTTTGCGTCAGTGTGTTCGGATTGAGGTGCCTGCCGACGCGCCAATCAGTAGCCGTGGCCAACCTCTTCGGCACTACTATCAAGTTAATTTGTTTCCCAACTTAGGCGGTCGCAAAGTCGTGACTCGCATCGGTGAGGGGGAAAACTTATCGTTCGATCGTTACCCAGTGACGGTATGTCTAAGCGCGTTGCCGAGAGGGATGACGCCGGAGGCGCTTGCAGGAAAAACGGCAACCGTAGACGGGTTCTTTTATCGACTGATCAAATATCAGTCACAGAAAACTGAAGCTGAAGGGCAGGACGGGATGGTCAGCCCGTTAGTCATGGCTAGCGGAATCGAGTTGGTCGCCACCGCCAATGCTGCACGAGCGGTCGACAACTTGATGAACGTGTTTTTGTGGCTGATGCTCGCAGCGGTTTCCGCCGCCATTATCTGGAAGTTCTTACGCTGGCGACGGAGTGTCTTTGGTGGGGACGATCATCGCCTTGAAGGCGCGTTCGATTTTCCCGATAAGATCGACGCTTCGAATATCGAAGACCAAAATCTGGCACAATAGCTGAGCCCATGATGCCGCTATCGGGCTTTACGAAAGTGGGCCTGTCACTCCTTGACTAGGAACTGCTGGCCACTGAGTGTCCAGCCCACTGCTCATTCCGGGAAGTTATTCTAGGGCGGAACGCTTAACCACTTGTAGTTTTAGGGGCTTTGGGCGACACTCTTTGGGTTAATTTTTCAGTAAAATTTGTGACCCCCAAGAGAAGATTTTATGAAGTCGCCAGTTCGAGTTACCGTTACCGGAGCAGCCGGACAAATCAGTTATGGGCTTTTGTTCCGGATCGCATCAGGCGATATGCTGGGTCCAGATCAGCCTGTAATTTTGCAGCTGCTGGAGATTCCGCCTGCCATGAACGCGCTCAATGGCGTTGTAATGGAACTGGACGACTGCGCGTTTCCATTGCTTAAAGGAATCGTCGCGACTGATGATCCCAATGTCGCGTTCAAGGATGCTGATTTTGCACTTCTCGTCGGCGCGATGCCTCGTAAGAAGGGCATGGAACGCAAAGACCTGTTGACGGCCAATTCGAAAATCTTCTCAGTTCAAGGCAAGGCGATTAACGAGCACGCGAAAAAGGACATTCGCGTTCTGATTGTCGGTAACCCCGCTAACACTAACGCGCTGATCACGATGGCAAACGCGCCGACGATTAAACATGGCAACATCACTGCCATGACTCGATTAGATCACAACCGCGCTATTTCTCAGTTGGCTACCCAAACCGGTGCCGACTCGACCGCCATCACCAAGCTGACGATTTGGGGAAACCACTCTGCGACGCAGTACCCCGACATCAGCCAAACGCAAATCGATGGCAAAACAGCAGCCGATGTCGTCGAGGACGCTTGGTACAAGGAGACGTTTATCCCCACGGTTCAGAAACGTGGCGCAGCCATCATTGAAGCCCGTGGTCTTTCAAGCGCTGCTTCAGCAGCCAATGCGGCCATCGACCACATGCGGACTTGGGTGATGGGAACTGACAGCGATGACTGGGTCAGCATGGGGATTCCTAGTGATGGAAGCTACGGCATCACCGAAGGGCTGATCTACTCATTCCCTGTGACTTGCAAAGACGGCGAATACGAAATCGTTCAAGGTTTGGAAGTGAGTGATTTCAGTCGCGAGAAAATGGACGCGACGATGAAGGAATTGGAAGAGGAGCGTGACGAGGTGAAGGATCTGCTGTAGGCCTAATTACGTAGCGGAAGTCGCAAGACTTTGGATGGCTGAACAACAACCTATCCAATCTCTTGCGAAATTGGCTACGACAAATCGATTACCACATCATCATTTTTTGCAAGTCTTAAACGGCCTCTGCTAGCGGTGTTTTGAACAGATTTTAAAACTGAAATGATTTGGTTTGAATTTGCTGGACGACGTTGACTCGCGTTTGGTTCTTTCATAAAACTGCCTGCCGAAGCGCAGATGAAACCTCCTTCTTGTTCAATTTTGGACCAAGCATGAACCGCATCAAGATCAGTCCCCTAGCGTTGTCAGGAACTTGCGAATCGGACTCGAAGGCAAGTCTCTCGAAGATGCTGCGAAAAGATCTTGGTGCAAACAACCGGCACCGCAATCAGTCCAGTTCTGTTTTTGTGCCGATGCACTACGAAAAGAACTATCGATATCCACTGGTCGTCTGGTTGCACTCCGATATGCAAACGTCGGACGAGATTCATCAGGTGATGCCGAAGATTAGCATGCGGAACTGCGTCGCGGTGGCACCAGATTGCTCTAACGGAGCCCCTTGGCTGCAAGACGCCGATTCGATCGAAGCAGCACATACATCGGTCATCAATTCGGTCGAAATGGCGATGAATCGTTTTAATATCAATCCGGGCCGTATTTTCCTTGGTGGTTTTGGCGGTGGCGGAACCATGGCGTTGCGGGTCGCAATGGAGCGCCCAGAACTGTTTGCTGGCGTGATGTCAATCAACGGTCCAATGCCCGAGTCGCAGGCGCCGCTGGGTTGTTGGGAAGAGTGCCGCAACCTACCTGTATTCCTAACGCAGGCTCGCAGGTCTCAATCATTCGATCAGGCGACCCTTTGTCGACAGTTGAAATTGCTGCACGTGGCCGGTTTCGCGTTGACGCTCAGGCAGTACCCTGGTGTTGAATCGCTCAGTGACAAATTGCTCCAAGATGTTAATCGCTGGATCATGGAAGTGGTGAATGCTCCGGCCGTTGATACACCGAATAGCGCCAAATAGTGCCAGCATGCTGGCCAAGCGTCCTCAAATCAACGACTATGTCAAATGATTTTAGAATCTTGCGTCGGCAATGTGGTTGATGCTCTTCGGGCGCAATCAAATGGCGCCCACCAACTTGAGCTCTGTGATCGTCTCGACTTAGACGGCACCAGCCCGCCGCGTGAATTAGTTGCTGCGGTATGTCAGGCAGTCGCCATTCCAGTCAAAGTAATTTTGAATCCGGTCCCGTTTGAATACACGTATTCAGACCAGCAGCTCGATGGCATACTTAACTATATGGCATCATTGGATGATCTAAACGTCGCAGGTTTTGTTTTTGGTGCGCTTGACCAGAATCAAATGCCCGACCTCGCGGCAGTTGATAAAATTGCCACCGCGACACAGTTGCCGATCACTTTTCACAAGGCGATCGATGAAGCACAGGATATCTTGCTCGCGGTAGATCTGTTGGCAAAATCGAAAATCGTTCCGTTTGTCCTCACCTCCGGTGGACATCCCACAGCTAGCCAAGGGCTCAGCAGACTCATTGAAATGCGAGACCTGCTGGCGGACCAAGCATCGGACAACGGCCCCAGTATGCGGTTGATCGCTGCCGGAAGCATCACTTCGACAAACTTGTCCAAACTCGACCAAGTCTTGGGTTTAAAGTATTACCACGGCAAAAAAATCGTTGATTGAACGCCTGCTG
>CAZDBE010000002.1:22569-27168 GCA_964503675.1 uncultured Pirellulaceae bacterium
CTCCATCGGCAGTTTGAACGCAATGCCACCAAAGTGCATGCATTTACGCGCTATGATCTTGATTGTACTGGCGGTCCGGACAAACCCAGACGCTGGCACCGTTGGAAAATTACGCTGAACCTAGGCTGCCTTGACAGCAATTTGGAGATTCCTGTACAAGCACCCTTCCATCTGGCGAAAGGAATCGCCGGAGAAAAGTGTCCATGCCGCAGACAGGCCACCGATGCGACTTCAGAGAAATAAAGATCCGCAGTCCGATCAGCAACAAGTATGCGAAACGATTGCGGCGACCATCGAAGATTTTCGAGCCCGTTGTGATGCACAAGGTGTCACGATTGAGACAGATATCAGCGATTGCTTGGCAATCGGAAACAGCGCGTTCGTCAAATCGGCGACCGCAGGTTTAATCTCCAATGCGCTCTGCGCGATGCCTGCTGGCGGAGAACTGTCTCTCACACTAATTGACAGCGCACAACAATGGGAATTGGAGGTCGCAGATTCCGGCCCCAATCCGTCTCGACTAGGTAAGTCAAATGATCTGAAAAGTCTGCACGAAACCTCCAACGCTCAGCAGGAGACCGACGGGCAGTCGTTGCCTAGAGTTATCGAGTTTCCAGCCACCGAAGCATTGCGTGACGTGATCCGGTTGGCTCATCAACACCGAGCCAGCGTGGAGAGTTTCTCTTGTCCTTTGGGCGGGACAGCGTGGGTTATGGCTGTATCCAAGTATCGTTCCGATTCCAGAACTGGCACACGTGCTGCCTGATAAAGTTGGCATTGGGAAACAATCTGTCAGGACTTTATCCGTCAGAAACGGGAAAACGAAAATGAGTTCCATCAATCAATTTAAAAACCTGTTCCAAGGCCAGCGGTATCGCGGCCTAGCACTGGGCGTCATTTTACTGGCGATTTTGGCAGTCACTCAAGTCAATCAACTTCAACCGCAAGCATCAACCTGTGAGCTGTTTCGTGGAAATCTCAAAAGTTCAGATTTGGAACGTATTCAGTTGGCATTGGGGAATGCTGGACTGAACGATTTCGACATAAAAGACGGCAAGCTTTTGGTTCCCAAAACGCAACGAGCCAGTTACCTACAGGCCGTGTCGACTCATAATGCGATTCCTTCGCGGTTGAGAGAGCAGGTCGCGGATACTGATTCGATCAGCATGTTCATGTCCCGCAGCCAGCAAAAGATGGTGGCTCGTGAGAAGAAAAAAACGCAGGTGCGCGAGATGGTGATGCGTCTCCCCTACGTTGAACAGGTTTGGTTCGAGATGGATGTTGCTGAATCAGCCAATGCATTTGAGCCAGCAGAGCAAACGGCAGTCATTTCGATTGAACCGGCAGACAATGTGATTCTCGACGCCACCCAAATTAGTACCGTGAAACGAATGATTCAGGGCGCCGTCGCTGGAATTCAGGCTGATCAAATTCAGGTTGTCGACATCCAGTCAGGGTACGCTCATCAAAGCCTTGCAGGCCAGCCAAGTTCTGCAGGAATTCAGGGCCTACCAGCACTCGAACAACAGAACTATTTCGAAAATCGCATCCGCCGCGCCTTAGTGGGTATGGATGGCGTTGACGTAAATGTAAAAGTGGACGTCGTGAAGATCCCTGCGCCTAATGTTTCGAAAGTCAGCGCGCCCGAACCGAAGCCGGTAGCTCGGTTACAAACGGCTCCGTTAACCAACGGTTATGCCTCGATCTACGAAAAGGGCGATGGAGAACCGGCAGTTGCACTGGCCAGCTTCGAAAAACCTCAGCCGACGTATGCAACGCAGGTGGCGGTTGATGTGGCCGTACCACAATCATTGGTGGAACAATGGTCGGGAAGAAATTTCTCCGGGCTTACGCTTGAAAGAAGATCGCAAAACGCCGGGTTGGAGGCAGCTTTCGAGCAGGTGCGTGGTGAGATCGTCAATCGCGTTTCGCCGTTGTTGCCAGCGACGACTTCGATGGTTCACGGACAATCTCCGGTCAGCGTTCGTCTAATCCGACCACAGATCCAAATGCCGATGACTTGGCAAGATCAGATGAAGCCGTTTTTGGTCAAGTACTGGCCTTCGATAGCGGTGTTGACGATTGGAGTTCTGCTGATTGGATCGATGACACGCACCGATCGCCGCCGCCAGCAGATGATTGACGAGGCTGAAGATAGCAGTGCTGACATCCTTTCAATCAATTCTGGGTTGGAAGAGCGAGCGGCGGCGGAAATGGATCCAGTTGCCTCAGAAGTCGAAATGACAGCGCGTCGAGAAGCCGAACTCAAGCTGAATAAGCTGATCGAGAAAGATCCGGGTAACGCTCGGAAAGTCATCGAAAATTGGATCAAGGACGCCGCGTAGGAAATAGTCGTCTTTCGCTCCTAGTGGTCCGTCAGAGCTTAATTTTAAGATTGGCCTTTTTGGCGCAAGCCACGGTTCCGTTGTGAAAACCGGGGCTAGCGCCCAAGCGGCTAACAGACGAACCCTAATCTTTAGGCCTGACTAACCACTAGGCTGTGGCTTTATGTAGACATCGTTCGTTGTACCGCCTTTAGGCGGAATCGCCCCAGTCAATAGCCGGCTAAAGCCAGTACAACAAACGGCGATTCGAGTTGAGTCCAATGTGAGCGCAATAGAATTACAGCTTGGTAGCGAAAGACGACTTTGGATTGGTCTTGTTGAGAAATCACGTTTCAGTGAATAATGAGAGACCGCTAGTTGATAGGTCGGTATTGGATCGACGGAATGACTCATCGCCTATCAGCAGTTAGGCTTATTACTACCCATCATCGTTATCGTCAAGGAAGGCGTGCGAGATGAATGATCCCCAAAAAATTGTTTGGCTCGCTCGAGTCGCCGCTATATTTCTTGTCGCGGCGACGGTGTGTTCAGAGGTGAACGCGCAATCGTTTTATCAGCAAACTCAACCTGCTGTTGGCACAAACGAAAGCGCCAACGGTAAAACTGCTTGGCAACAACCACAAGTATCTGGAGTGAAGCGTCAGTCAGCCATACGCCAAGCGACTAATATGGTCCCGCTGAAGCCGCCACGCGATATCTTCGTACGCGACGATCGGTCTCTTACTAAACCACCGACCAAGCCGCCAGCAAGGCCAGTCACATCGACGGCGTGGAATCAGTTTGACGCCGTGACGCAAATACCCAAGCCGGCCGTATCCGTTTCAACGTCGCAACGAGAACGGTTCTCTACATCCGGGCAATTCGATGGCGCCCGTCGACTTGGCAATTCGCAAAGCTCCCCATCGACGGGCAAAAGTTTGTTTGATTCGATCAACGCGCTCACGGATGCGGGCCAACCCGAGTTTGCCAGCGCAAATTTGGATACTAAAACCATTGCCGGCCGTAGCAATCTTGAAGCGCTCACTTCAGATGCGACGGCAAAGTTTGGAGATGCTAAAAATTGGGTTGGAGAGAAAACGGATGCGATACTGGCCGGTATGAAGGACGGTGGCTGGCAGGAACGCGTCTCGCGCATGTTTGGCGGCGCAGACATCAAAAGAATCATTGGTGGCCTCGCCGTCGTGATCGGTGGCTATCTTGGACTTGTGTGGTTATTGAAAATCATCAACCCTGCTGGCTCCGGTGCGATTCCACGTGAGGCTTTGGAGGTTGTTGGAAGTGCACCTCTAAATAGCAAACAGAATCTGCAACTCATCCGCTTAGGCAGCAAGCTGATGTTGATGATTCACGGTCCTGATGGAACGCAACCTATCGGGGAGGTCAGCGATCCGGCTGAAGTCGAACATCTTCTGGCGATTTGTAGTGGTGGCGGCCGCCGGCAGCGTGTTTCGCCTGCCATTGGTGCGGCGATTGAGAACCGACTGCGCTCAGCACAGCAATCGACGGCGCCCGAAAGAAACGTTGCACATCAACAAAACCAACCGGGGCAACAGAATGGATCGGTCAGTCTTTCACCGGACGATTCAAACAATCTCAACCAGTTGCTCAGAGCGCTTGAAAAATACCAAAGGCCGGAGCATCTATACGAAGCCTGATCTGACCAGTCGTAGACCTCTAATTCCCTTCCAGTTCCCTCCCATCAGTTTTTTTGCGTTTCATGCTGAATCAATTCTTCAATCAAACCACCACGCTTATGCGGCAGGCATTGCAGACCTGCCTGTGTGTCGTCGTGATGCTTGGTTGGACGACGGGCTATGTGGGCCTAACGGAAGCTCAGCAAGTTCGGTTTGCGCGGGCGGCCAGCTTCGACAGTTCTTCCGAAGGTGGTTTCAGCGACCGCGTAGCAAATTTAGAATATAGACTTGAGCGTGTGGGACCGTCGGCGTCGTCATCGCCACCTGTAGCACCTATTTCCGATCTGCCCGCGACCCTGCAAGGATTTCAGCACAATCGACCGACCGCTGCGATGGATGTAGCAGCACCGCAGTCAGAGCCGGGAAGTATCGCCGGAGTTCCATTCTCTGATCTTGTATCGGATCAAGCCGAACAACTCATGACACGCGAGGGGACGGATTCCTCGGTCAAAATTGCGATATTGTTGGCTACACTTTCATTGGCACCGGCCATTATTCTGATGACCACCTCTTATGTTCGGATCATCGTGGTGCTGACGCTACTGCGGCAGGCCTTTGGC
>CAZDBE010000002.1:27178-32549 GCA_964503675.1 uncultured Pirellulaceae bacterium
CAACAATTGCCCTCAACTCAGATTCTGACTGCGCTTTCCTTGTTTGTGACGTTTCTTGTGATGGCTCCGACTTGGAATCAAATCAAAACCGAAGCGGTCGATCCATATTCCACCGGCGAGATTGAATGGGAGGACGCGTGGCAGCGTGGACTGGTACCCGTAAAACATTTTATGAGTCGCCAGATCGAAATCGCCGACAACGAAGATGCGGTGGCGATGTTCTACCGCTACTTGCCTCATCAGACCGGTGCCAAACCAGAGTCGCTTCAGCAAGTTCCCGTCAATGTTCTGTTGCCGGCGTATTTGGTCAGTGAATTGAAGGTTGCTTTTCTACTGGGATTTCAGATTTTTTTGCCGTTCTTGATCGTGGATCTGGTTGTTTCGGCCGTCACGGTTTCGATGGGGATGGTGATGCTGCCGCCGACGATGGTCAGCTTCCCAATGAAGCTGATCTTGTTTGTGTTGGTCGACGGGTGGAACCTTGTTGTCTCGATGTTGCTACAGAGTTTCGGTTCAGCGTACGGGTGATTTAGTTTTCGGTTTTCGGTTTTTCTCTCATTTCGTTCCCATTGTCGATTCTGCCATGAGCCCACAAGACACCATCGATCTCAGCCGCGAAGCCATCACGATGGCGGCGATCGTTGGCGGACCAATCTTGGCCGCTGGATTACTGATTGGATTGATTTTAGGCGTTCTCCAAGCGATGACTCAAATTCAAGATCAGACTGTTTCTGCCGTCCCCAAAATCGTCGGCATGGCACTGGTTGCGTTGTTAGCGCTGCCTTGGATGAGCAGCCGAATGGTCGATTTCACGCGCGAGTCGTTCAGCCGGCCGTTGGTTGGGGGAGTGCAACAGTCTCGCCAGCCAACAAGTCCTGTCGCATTTTCTCGACCGCTGGAAGAAAGTGTGCGTGTTGCTTCGGCTCCAGCCTTTCCTGCCACTCCACGACTATTGCGCGCTAGTTCTTCATCGAGTAGCCTCATGCAACCGGCGATGCCGTCGATGCAGTTCCGCGGGAGTTCGATGCCGCAAATGGTCCTTCCAAAATCGACGACCCGTTCCGCAGGCGAATCACCTTTTCGATTACCCACCTTCCGTCGCAAGGATCAACAAAACGCGCCTCAAAATATCGGGGGTTAAGCTGTGGATTTGTTGGCCGTTTGCCTGTTGGTGTTTATTCGGATCTTTTCCGTCACGATGACTGCGCCAATTCTTGGCAGCAACGCTGTCGCCATCAGGACGCGCCTTGGTGTCGCGATGGCGATGGTGCTATTGGTGATGCCTTTGATTCATGTGCCCGAAGTTCTTCTGAACGATGTTGCCGATGGCATCGATGGGGCAGGGCAGGAACGTTTAGTGGTAGGTAAATTGTTTCAACTCGCACTCGGTGAGGCAACCATTGGGTTGGCGTTGGGATTGAGCGTGTCGATTATGTTCGGTGCGGCAGCAGCGGCCGGTACGGTTGTCAGTCAAATGGCGGGTATGAATATCGGTGACCAACCGGCGAGCGATCCGGTGTCTGGAGGATCAGGGCCGCTGGCGCGATTGTTTTCGGTACTATCGCTGGCTGCGTTTGCCGTCATTGGCGGTCCGGCGATCGTGATGAGCGCTGTGGCCGATACGTTTGTTCATTTACCTCTTGGGACGCAGCTGGGTGCCGGTGCACTGCCCGGGCTAATGGGAGAATTGTTGCAGCAAAGTTTTATGTTGACGCTACGGGCTGTTGGACCGGTCGTCGTTTGTCTGCTGGTTTCCAACATCGTGATCGGTATTATCAGCCGTACCTACCCGCAGATGAATCTACTGGGTATTGGGCTGACTTCGAACATGGCCGTCATGATGGGCGCCGTTTTTCTGACTGTTAGTGGAACCGTTTGGTTGTTTGTCGATGACGTTAAACCAACGCTTGACTGGACACAACAGAATTTACAAGAGGCGGTGGTCAATCCGGCCGTCGTCGGCGATGAAGATGCTTTTTTCCCTGTTCGGCAAGCCAGTTTTGAAGCTGGTCAAACCGCATGGAAGTCTGAGTCCAATGTTGGAGGGACTCGATGAGCGAATCTTCGGGCGACAGACAACACGAAGCCACGCCAATGCGGCGAACCAAGGCGGCAGAAGATGGCGATTTCGCGAAGAGTTTTGAAGTCGCGATTGCGATGCAAGTGCTCGGATGCGCCATGGCGACCTATTTATTTGCCTCCGGTATTGGCGGAGTGGTTCGACATGCCACCACACAAAGTCTAATGTTTGATCCGTCGGTTTCTCTATCACCTACCTTGGTGTTGGAGCGCGTCCAAACCATGCTGTGGGGAAGCGTTTGGGCGTTGGTGCCGTTGCTAGTGTGTTGTTGGTTGGCCGTTGTGGCGTCACATTGGCTACAGACGGGTGTGGTCTGGCTACCGAAAAAAGTCGCTCCTGATATCGGGCGGATCAGCATGATGCAGATGTTACGTCAGTGCTTCTCATTGCAGACGCTGTCGTATTTGTTCATCGGCGTGCCAAAGTTTTTCGTGGTGATTGCGACTTCGATGGGCAGTTGTTGGATGCAGCGCGAGTCGATTCTGGGGCTGTCCAGCCTGCCGACGGATCTAATGACGGGCGTGGTGTTTCAAATCTTGATTCAGGTGACGTTCCATGTCGGATTTGTGCTGCTGGTTAGTTCTGCGGCCGACTACTGGATCCGGTGGATCAGTTTCCAAAGACGAATTCGCATGACAGACGGCGAAATGCGCGAAGAGTCACGGGCACAGGATGGCGACCCGGTAGTCAACGGACAACGGAAACTGCTGTATCGTCGTTAGGCTGACGATTCAATGTCTATTTCTTTCCGCGCATTCAGACGCAGAATTTTCCTTCACTTTGCGATTGTACGACACGCTCGCCTGTAGTCAGGGTTTGTATTAGAGTAGTGACTTCAACTGGCGGTTTGGCGAGGGGGTTTGATTCGATGCTTCGATTTCGTGCGATGGATTCTCTACTTGGCCTAGCTTTGCTTACGAGTTTTTCTTTACTGAATATCGCAAATGCTGGGGAGCCCATACGGCCAAACATTATATGGATATCTTGCGAAGACATTTCTCCTCACATTGGTTGCTTTGGTGATGCCCACGCAATTACTCCAAGCCTAGATCGATTGGCGGAGTCTAGTGTCCGGTATCCAAACACATTTACTACGGCCGGTGTTTGTGCGCCCTGTCGTTCGGCCATCATCTCAGGCGTCTATCAGTCGACACTCGGTACACATCATATGCGCTGCAAAGCGCAGTTGCCTGAGTTTATAAGGCCGTTTCCGACCTATTTGAGTAACGTGGGCTACTACTGCACGAACAACAGCAAGCAAGATTACCAGTTTAAGGCTCCACAAGATGCATGGGATGAGTCGAGTAAAAAGGCTCACTGGAGAAATCGTCCCGATAAATCTAAACCGTTCTTTGCAGTCTTTAATTTTGGCGGTTGCCATGAAAGTGGGATCAACAATCACGAGAAATACGAATCAGTCACCGCGCAATTGACTGACTCACAGCGCCAAGATCCTACCAAATTGGAATTGCCACCTTATTACCCGGACACGCCGATCGTTCGGGAAGACTGGAAACGCAATTACGAGTTGATTACGGCGATGGATGCTTGGGCTGGAGAGTTGATTCAGGAGTTGAAAGATGAAGGTGTTTTTGAAAACACGATCATTATGTTTTGGTCAGATCACGGTGTTGGTTTGCCTCGGGCGAAACGGTGGCTTTATGATTCAGGAACGAAAATTCCATTGATTGTGCGAATGCCAGAATCGACTGCCGATGTGCTCGAGGACATTGGGTTCCAACGGCGCGGAACCATCAATGACGAGCTTGTCAGCAGTCTCGATTTCGCTCCGACTGTGTTAAAGCTGGCTGGACTGAAAGCTCCGGAACACTTTCAAGGCCGCGCGTTTCTTGGGCATGACCTATCCCCCCAACGTAGATATGTCTTTGGGGCGCGGGATCGGATGGACGAGCGATACGACATTATTCGCGCTGTGCGGGACAAGCGTTTTCGTTACATCCGAAACTACGAGCCGTTCAAACCATACTATCAATTTATGAACACGCCAGAACAAGGTGCGACGATGCGCGAACTTAGACGCGTCCACGCAGAAGGTGGCCTGAGAGCGGCAGCCGAGCTGTTTATGGCGGATACTAAGCCTGCCGAAGAACTTTACGATTTGGTCGCTGATCCGCATGAGGTCAATAACTTGATTGCCGATTCTCAATTCGCCTCCGATCTAAGGCGGCTTCGTCAGACGCATTTGGATTGGGTCGTTGGGACACGTGATATTGGTCTCATTCCCGAATCTGAGATCGAGCGTCGTGAGAAAGTCGTTGGGAATCGATACAGTATTCTGCTTGATGTGGAGCAGTCCTTGATTGAACGCATTCGAAACGTGGCTAACCTAGCGATTGGCGGCGGGGAAGACTTTAGCCTTCTCGAACAAGCACTTAACGATCAGGACTCGGTCGTACGCTACTGGGCCGCGATTGGAGTTGGAAATATGCCTGATCGTGCAGTTGCCGCGCAAGCGCGTCTGGAAGAACTACTCAGCGATGAAGCTCCGTGTGTACGCAACGCGGCAGCTCGGGCACTTTTGAAGCTTGGACAGACAGATCGTGCATTGGAGCAGTTGAAACAGGAGTTAGTAGGGGAGCACCAATGGGGACGACTACGTGCGGCTATTGTGATCGACGAAGCTGGCGAAGTAGCCCGGCCACTTATTCCCCAATTGAAAGCTTGTCTTGAGAATCAGCCCAACAAGTACATCACACGTGTTGCCAATTGGACGTTAAATGTGCTGCAGGGGACGAATAACACAGTCAAATAGCATCGTGATGATCAGAGCGTTTATCGGTCACCTTTAAACCAGAAATCGGCGATCAGTGTGTCGATGAATAACTGCAGACTGTGATAGGCGACCAGCGGAATAATGGTCACCCCCAGTGATGCGGCGACGGACAAGGCGACCATCAAAGTTTTTTGGCTACCTGAAAATGCTACCGCGATTTGTTCGCTTCGATTCATGCCAAGTGATTTTGCAATTGCCACGCCAGCGACCAGCACAAGTGCATGAACGACCAGCATCAAAACGACACTGAGCATGATCATCGCGCCGTAACCTGACGGCGAAGTGTCGCCAATCTTCAGCGCCGATGCGATTGAACCAATGAAAACTACTGAAAGTATCCCGCACTGGGCTACCTTATTGACCGATCGCTTGTTCTCGGTCGCCCACGCAGCGGAAGCTTTTTGAAGCCTAAGGATTTGAGCGATCCCGATAGGCAAGACGATGCAAATCAGTAATTTCCAGACCGTACTGGATAGAATTGTCGGCGAGATCGTTTG
>CAZDBE010000002.1:32559-49252 GCA_964503675.1 uncultured Pirellulaceae bacterium
GCCGATGAAGCAGTAAATGATTGCCGGGGTTGTCAGAAAGCAAAAACAGCTGGTGATAATCGTCACCATAATCGCCACACTGTCGTCGCCACCGGCGCGGGCTGTCCAGACGGCCGCAGAGGCCAGTGTGCACGGGGCTGCGAACATAAGCACCATGCTGGCCCCAATGTCCCCGGGCATCAGCATCGCCAACGGCCACAACAGCAACGGGGCCAGTAGCGTATTGATAGCGGCAGCCGTCAGAGACGCCGTCGGGTTCACGATCCGGGAGCGGAACTGAGCCAGTTCGAGAGGCCAAGCCATCAGGAACATGGTGATCGCCACGATCATCCACTTGAGCCACGCGTTGTGGGCAATAGGTGCCAGTGGGGCCGCGGCTAGAAAACCGATTGTCACAACGGTTGCCAACGCGATCAAAAACCAGTGTCTTGCAAGAAACTTCATAGCGCGATCGTTTTGTATAACAACCGTTTTAACGGTTTTTTGTAGAACAGTTGTCCCAACTGTTTGCACGGTCAAGTGAAGGAAGCAGTGAGGATAACTGTTCTACAATATCTAGCATCCTTCCCGAGTCAATCATGGGAAAGTAGACTGCGGTGCTCCCCAATCGATCATCTGAAGCCTCAAGTTTAATGTCCGCCGTTCATCCTTCCTACATCAAAGTACTTTTGACATTTGCGCGGAATTCGCTGGTCAGGGACATGTCATTTCGGATGAACTTCATCTTGCAGTGCTTTGCGACTATGTCGTGGGCTGCGATGAATTTTGGTTTGTTCAAGATCATCTATCAGTTCACGGGATCGATAGGACGCGGTACGGGCTGGCACGAAGACGAGTTCTTTATTTTTCTGGGTACGATCTGGATTATCAACTGCATCATCCAGACATTCTTTATGGCAAACGCCGAAGAGTTCAGCGAGATGATTCGTACTGGCGGATTGGATTTCGCGCTGTTGAAACCTATCGACACCCAATTTCTGATCTCGTTCCCGCGCGTCAACTGGGCTCAGCTTCCCAATGGAATTCTTGGCGGGCTGCTGATTATTGTTTCGCTGCGGAACCTCGCGACCGATGGCGTACGTGAAGCGCCGCTGTATCTTTCGGCGTGGAACATTTTTCCGTTCGCGTTTTATGTGTTGTGCGGCGCGGCGGTCATGTACAGTGTGATGATTGTGTTGGCATCCACTTCGATCTGGCTGGGACGGAACCAGAACTTGTATACGTTTTGGTTTTACATTACGAATTTTTATCGTTATCCGATGGAAATCTATCAGCGCAATGGCATCGGCATGGCGTTGTGGGGAACGTTCACATTTGTGGTGCCGATTTTGGTGGTATCTAATGTCCCGGCGCGGGTCCTTGCGCAACCGATGGGTCGACCGTGGCTCAATTGGGAGGCCGGATATGCAATTTTTGCAACGTTGGTGAGCCTGTACGTTAGCCGCCAAATCTTTCATTGGTCGCTTCGTAGCTACCGGAGTGCCAGTTCATAGGACGGGCGAGACGATGGGTGGGAAGTGATAGCGGACAAATTTAAGGATTGTCCGGTCTGTTCAGTCGCGTTTTTATGGCTGCAACGATGACGCGGCAATTCTCAATGTCGGCGGTGTCATACGGCCGAAAACTGAAAAAGCCTGCGGTCCGTTTTACTTGATATCAAGGACCCTGTTTTTTAAAATAGCACTGCCCCAAGCCCCCCGACGGAGCCTATGGCGTGGCTAAAACAGAGCAAATTAGCCGGAATTGTTTACGTAATCGTAATCCTTCGATCCCATCGGGGTTCGTCGAGTTATACTTTCCCGAACCAAATTCCATCGATCCATCGCCTGAGAATACAAGTCAACTGGAGTCACCCCACGATGTCAAAATTAATTCCAATGGAAGAAGCCGCCAAGGTCCTTGGCTTGTCTGTGGAAAAACTGAACGAACTTCGTAGCAACAACGAAGTATTTGGTTACCGCGACGGTTCTACATGGAAGTTTAAAATGTCGGAGCTGGAACGCGTTGCCGACGACATGGGGCTCTCGATTTCTCCTCTTAGCTCAGCCGTTGATGGGATCAAAGATGTGCTCGGTCTAGGCGATGACGAAACCGATTCTTCAGAATTGGACTTAGGCCTAGATGAATCATCGCAAGATCTATTTTTGGAATCAGATTCGGATTCGATCGCGATGGACGACTCGTCGGTTGAACTTTTCCAAAGTCCAATAGGAAAAGGTGACGGCGGTACTTCTTCAGATATCCTATCTGGAGACGATGACGATGACGACGACCTGATTGATTTGGCCGAAAGCGGCTTGCTGGTAAAAAGCAGCTCTAAAGACATGTTGCTTGAGGATGACGATGACGACGATCTGTCGCTGTTTGATTCTTCGGATGACCTGAATTTAGATGAGGCTTTGGATGACGCCGCGGATGAATTGATGCTGGAGGACTCCTCGGACGACTTAAAATTGGAAGATTCATCGGATGACTTGAAGTTAGAAGATTCTTCAGATGATTTGAAGTTGGAAGATTCTGGGCTGCAATTGAAAGCTGATGGGGAAGACTCAGTCAAGCTTTCTGATGATTCTGTGCTAGATGGCGATGACGATTTGTCGTTCGGCAGCAGCAGTCTCGAATTGGCCTCTGAAGTTAAGTCCTCCGATTCTCCAAGTTCAACAGGCGATGATTTGTTCAGCGAGGAGTCATCCTCGGGCGCTCCCAGTACCGGGAAACTGGCCGGAGTTGACAGCGATGATGACGACGACCTAGGGCTCAAACTAGAAGAAGATGATTTATTCGATGACGATCTGGATCTGGCAGACAGTGCGTCATTCGAAAGTAGCGAGATCAGCAGCAATTTTGAAGAGTCGGGTGATCTGGTTTTGGAGAGTGATTCCAGTGGCGAACTGACGCTTGAAGCCAACGAAAGTGGGATTGCGCTAAGTGCTAACGAAAGTGGGATCGCACTCGGGGATGAGCCTTTGGAGTTGGGTGGTTCTGACATTGATGAACTAGAGTTGCCCGAAGATGACGACATTATTCTGGTAGATGATGTTGCCGACGGCGATTCGGCGACATTGATGCAGGAAGATGACTTCAACCTGACACCGCATGAAATGTCACTCGATGACGATGATTCCAGCGGGTCTCAAGTGATTGCTCTGGCGGAATCGGAGATCTACGCCGACGACTCTGCCGCAACCATCTTGGGGGGCGAAAGTTTTGAAGATGGTTCTTTTGGGGGCGGCGACTACGATCCGACCACCGCAGGTATGGTTGGTGCCGGTGTCGTTGGCGCCGCAGGAATGGCCGCTGCTGGTAGTGGAGGTATCGCCGCTGAAGAGGTCACCTATAGCAAATGGCAAATCGGTGGTCTCGCGTTGACTGCGCTGACGTTACTGTTGGGGACCATTGTTGCGTACGGAACGGCCCAGAATCTGTGGCTGCCAGATGACGAAGTCGTCAGCAGTGGTCTCATGAAGTTGTTCATCGACAGTCTAGGGATGAACTAAGGTTCCGGATCCCGACGAATTCGCCTACAGAGAACACTTCGCAGTATTGCTCTTTCGAACACTGATTCTTAGTTATAGCCCAGATCGAAGGTCTGGCGGGGCTTTGATCGTTGACCGGGGGCGCGAACGATTAGATCCAGTTCTCCATGGTCAAACCAAACCAACTGACATTGACGACAAGTATCTAAGACGCAGTTGCCGGGCCCGTAGTAGGGATGAGCCTCTGTCGCATCTCCGCACGCGGGGCAGCGTGCTCGAATTTCTAACTGTTCAGGGTTCATCGGCGTAGGTATTGCGTCGATACCGTTGTATTCGGATCGGAGCTCTTCAATCAACATACCGACGGACTGGCTGTCTATCACGAACCCGCGGCAGCTATCGCAGAAGCAAATATCGGTTCGGTTGTACAAGGTGCCGACGGTGAGATTTTCGTGGCACCGCACGCACTGAAAGTCGACCTGTTTTTCTGAGGGTTCAATCGGCTCTGGATCGGCTTCCAGTGGCGTCGGAAATCCAAAGCATTGGCACACGCCGCAGACAAAGTGTGATTTGCCTGGAACGGGCAACATGGAGCGTTGGCATTGGTGACATTTCATAGGACGTTCGTGGATAAGAGATTGTGAGCTAGGCGCTAACAGCCGAAGGGGCACTTCAAAATGTGAAGTTTGTGAGATAGAAGGCGCGCTGGGTTTCAGAACTCTAGGTCGCTATTTAACCTCTGGAGGTGGATCGTGCGTGTTTTCCACAATAAGGATGGCGGCCTCTGGGTGGGGTTACTCGGTTTTCACCGGATTTTCTAGGATGCCAAATATCTTCTGAAAAACGGCGTTGCGACATTTTGTCGTCGAATCCTTGTTTGGGCTTTTGAGTTCCATGTTGTGGGGGATAATTCTGCCGATCGATCGCCCTAATAACAGCCTCACAAAACAAACGAACTGGTTAAAATGCGAACCGCTATTTTTATTTTCCTAGCAGTGATGGTTACAGCCAGCGGTTGCAAACCAGAGGACGCCATTACTGTCCACGAGATTCCCAAGAGCGCCTCGGGTTTGGACGGAATTCGCGATTCGGCATCTAACAACACTGCCTCCTCTGCCGCTCCGGCAGCTAACGCACCTGCCACGGCTGAATCATCACCGACTCGCATGGTTGTCGCCCTGTTTCAGCGTCCTGATGCAGCGTGGTTCTTCAAGGTCAGCGGTGCGCCCGATGAAGTGGGGGCAGTCGAATCGCAGTGGCAGAAGTTCATCGACGACGTGAAATTCGATGTCTCCGATGGCAACGAGCAGCCCGTGTGGGAACTGCCCGACGGCTGGACGACCGGGCCACCTGCCCCCTTCCGATTTGCTACGATCAAACTACCCGATTCGAAAATAGAAATTCGCATCTCCAAACTTGGCGGCCAACAAGATCTACTCAGCAACGTCAATCGTTGGCGAGCCAGTCAGTTGGGACTGCCGGCGGCAACGGCGGACAATGTTGACGAGAATTTTGAAAGTAAAACAGGGCAGGGCGGTGAGTACCTTTTGTTCGATCAGCAGGGAATGTCATCGGGCCAAGGTATGGGGGGCCCGTTTATGAATCGCGCGAGTGGCGGCATGGCGTCGCCGGTACCTAAACGTACTCCTGCAAAACCGAAAACAGCCGCCGAGGCTGCGGGGCCTCCTCAATTCGACCTCGTTCCACCGGAAGGATTTGAGATGGGCAAAACTTCGCCGATGGTGGTGGCTCGATTTGTTAAAGAATCGGATGACGGCAAAGTGCAAATTTCTGTTGTACCTCTGACCGCAGTCAATAAATGGAACGATAACGTCAACTTTTGGCGGCAGTCGGTGGGGCTCGATAACATAGACGATGCAAAGATGTTAGAAGAAACCCAGGCGATCACCGTCAGCGGGATTGAAGGCAAGCGTGTTGAGTTGCTGGAGGACCATGACGGTTCCGATCAAGGTCTGATTGGCGTGATGGTGAAAAAGGGCGATCTTGCTTGGTTCTTTAAGATGATCGGCAAACGTACTTTGGTGCGTGAGAGCGAGGAACTCTTCGACCAGTTCCTGAAAGACTTTACTTTCAAAGCAAAAAAATAGACGCTGCAAACTTAATGGTGCTGCAATCTAAAAAGCGGCCAACATTGGAACGAATATGGCTACCGACACAATTTCACAATCTCGCACGCGCGGCTCTGATCAAGGCGAGACGCTAACTGCCACCGATGTTGCTCAGGCGATTCTCGCACCAATGTCGTCGCTGCGACTGACGGTGGTGCTGTTGGGCTTGAGCGTGTTAGTAACGTTTCTGATCACGCTGCAACAGTCCAGTCGTGACATGTGGGAGATTAAGAACGAGCACTTCAGCTCAATGATGGTGGAAGTTCCGTTTCAATCGATCGTGGTGCAACGCTGGTTCCCCGACGCTGATCCCCTACCGGGATCGTTTGTCGTCCCAAGCGGGATCACTTTGATTGTGTTGCTGCTGATGAATTTGATTTCGGCGCACCTGTTGAGGTTTCGTTTGCAGGCATCTGGTGGACGTCTGATTGGTGGGGTGGTGGTCGCAGCAATTGGTGCTTTGTTTACGTGGGCGATCATCTTTAACACGCAATCGGCAACGACGTTTCAAGCGGAACCGCCGATTCCGTATCGACAAATGTGGTATCTACTTCAGGGGATTTTGGGGCTCTTGGTGGCAGCAGGCGTCGGTGGCTTTTTCATGGTTGCTAAAGGCAGGCGAATCGAGAAATTACTGGTGGCGTCGTTGACGGTTATTGTTGGAATCGCACTAATGGCTGTATTGTTGCTGGGTGAAAAAGCGTTCATCGGCAAAGAAGGAATGCGAATCGTCTGGCAACTTGCTCAGGCAACCTCTGCAGGATTAGTCTGTCTGGTGGCGGCCGTTTTGATTTTCCGTCGCAAGGGAGGCATGGTCGTGCTGCACTTGGGCATTGCGGGTTTGTTGGGCAACGAGATTTACGTGTCGGTGACCAACGAAGAAACTCAAATGCAGATGACCGAAGGGGAGACGGTCAATTTGGCCAGCGACATTCGTGCGACGGAATTGGCTATCATCGATCAGTCAGATGCCGAATTCGACCGAATTGTCGTGGTACCTGAAAGCAAATTGATGGACGAAAGCCTGACGACCATTGAGCATCCGGAGCTTCCGTTCAATATTGAGGTTCTGCGTTTCATCGAGAACGCCGACATGGTGCGTAAGATTCCTGGACGGGATTCCGGAATTGCATCAGACGGTTTGTTCAAAGATTACACTGCGATCGATAGCACTAAAGCGAATGGAGTCAGTTCTGACCAAGGCGTTGATGTGTCGGCGGCGTGGGTGCGTCTAACAGAGAAAGAATCGCTCAAGCCCTTGGGCACGTATTTGGTTTCACAACAGGGCTATTTGAATGAGCTGTTGGATACGGTCGACGTTGGTGGCAAAAGCTACCAAATCGGATTGCGGTTTAAGACGCAGTACAAACCGTATTCACTTACGCTGGAAGACGTTCAAGCGAAGATGTATCCAGGGACCGAGACGCCAAGTTGGTATTCGTCAGATTTTGTGCTTAAAGATCTCGCTTCGGAAACCCAATCTACGCAAAAAGTGTTCATGAATAATCCTTTGCGTTACGCGGGAGAGACTTTCTATCAAACTGGATATGCCAAAGATCCGCGCACCGGCAAAGAGGTCTCCACATTACAGATTGTAAAAAACAAAGGCTGGATGATTCCTTACGTGTGCTGCATGTTTGTGGTGGTGGGTTTGATCTCGCAATTTGGTTTGTCCTTGTTGAGCTTCCTGGAGAAACGTCAGAAGCGTCTTCAAGAACAACTTCGGCGGCGTGCGGATTCTATCGATTCACTAGCCAAACCGTCATGGTTGCAAAGAATGGCTGTTTGGAAACGATCGCCGATTGCGTTTGTGCTTACGCTCTTGTTTGCTCTCTACGGTATCAAAGGGTTGGCCAAGACAGCAGTCGGCACCGAAAAACACGAATCGATGCGGCTTGATCTGTTGGGTAAGTTGCCGATCACTTACAAAGGGCGCGTCCAACCGTTGCATTCGCTGGCTCGCAATACATTGCGAACAATGACCAAACGCGAGGTGGTCTACGACCGCAACAACGACAAACAGTCTGCGATTCGTTGGCTGGCTGACACGATGTTTATGGCTGAAGGAGCAGAGGAGTATCGACTGATGCGGATCGAAGATCCCAACATCTTGGATACGCTCGACTTGCCGCGAAAATTTGACGAAGGACTGGAAGAGAAAATCGCGGCGGTAGCGTCCGAAACTGATGCCGATCGCAAGGAACTGTTGCAGCAAGAACTGGATCGACAACTCGAGCGGCCCAAGATGAGGTTTACGCTAGAGGAGCTCGCTGGCGCGCGAAGGACGATTCGGGAAGTGATCCCTAGTGGTTTGAAGCCGAAAGACTACAACCAGTTTCAGTCTCGTCTTTCGGGTGTGGCTGGCAAGATTGGTAAAATCCAAGCGATTCAAGCCGCTTTTGGCGGCATCCATCAGAAGAATCCAGATCTGGGGTTCGAAACCCGCATCAATTTGGCGCTCGATTCAACACGTACTGGACTGCCACTTTTGTTGCCCTCGATTGACCCCAAGAAGAACTGGCGGACTTTCTCGCAGGGACTCGATCATGCGTGGGTCAGGGGATTGGCGGAGCACCACGATGCTCAGACTTATGCGTCGCTAGCGCGGAAGATTGTGCAAGTCGACGTCAGGCCACAGATTGAAGAGATGTTGCTTGCACAGAAAGCTGCTCAGTCCATTGTAAACGATCCCCAACTGCTTGAGGTGCTAAAGCAGACCTACAAAATTGATGATCCGGATAAGCTTTCCGAAAAAGTCGCCCGCCAATGGGATTCGTTGCCCGATGGATTGCGCGAAGGGTTCAAAGAGCGCTTTGGTGATGAAGTTAGCGCGCAGTTCAACACTCAGATTGGCTTCATGACAGATGATCTGGTTCCTAAGTTACAGAAAATTGGTGGTTTGGAAGACGAGTCTGACAAAACAGAACAAGCTTTCGATAAGTATTCGGCGTTGTTCGCCAAACTAGGACCGGCTTACCGAGCCAAAGACGCTGACACGTTCAATACTACGCTTAATACGTATTTGGCCGAACTGAAAAAAGACGCTCCGGTTGGATATTCGTCGCCGAAAATTGGCGCCGAATTGCTCTACGGTGGTTCGTCTTTCTTTGTCAACGCGATGGTGATTTTTCTTGTCGCGTTTTTAGTCGCCACGTTTGGCTGGGTGGGGTACAGCGAGAAATTCAATCAAGCGTCACTCTGGCTGCTTGGATTGGGCGCTGTTTTTCTAATTACGGGCCTTGTGTTTCGAGTCTACATTTCTGGTCGCCCACCGGTCACGAATCTCTATTCTTCGGTCCTGTTCGTCACTGCGGTCTTTGTTCCGCTGATGATGCTGGTTGAACGCATGACGGGGTTAGGAATTGGCAATGTGTTGGGCGGCATGGGCGCGTTTTTGGCGTTGATGTGGGCATGGACAATGTCGATCACTGACGGCGACACGTTTACTGTTTTGATGGCGGTCCTTGATACGCAGTTCTGGCTGGCCACTCATGTGGTCTGTATTACGATTGGGTACGGCACAACTTTTGCCGCTGGAGCCTTAGGGGTTGCCTATGTGATCGGCGCGATGCTGACCCCGGCGTTTAATAAAGAGACTCGTCGAGAAGTCTACAACGCAATGTACGGCATGGTGTGTTTGGCGTTATTGTTCAGCTTCTTTGGAACGGTTTTAGGTGGACTGTGGGGCGATGATTCTTGGGGTCGATTTTGGGGATGGGACCCTAAAGAAAACGGTGCGCTGATGATCGTGTTATGGAATGCGATCAGCCTGCATGCGCGTTGGGGCGGAATGGTGAAAGAACGCGGCTTCGCCATGATTGCCATTTTTGGAAACATTGTGACGCTCTGGTCATGGAAGGGCGTGAATGTGTTGGGCGTTGGTCTGCATGCCTATTCGGGGTCCGAAGACACGACGTTAAACGTGATTCTGGCGGTTGGTGTTTTCCATCTGGCCGTCATGATGATTGCCTGCCTGCCAACGCGCTGGTGGATGAGCTATCAGTCGGCTCGCGGGTAGAAAGCCTGACAATATTTAGCCGCAAAGAATTCAAAAAGACGAAAAAATGAAGTTTTCTTCTTGCGGTTTTTTGAGTTTCTTGCGGCCATCTTATTTTGTTTTTAAAGGTTTCCTGTAGGACCTTTGAGCTGGAGACCTACTGATGAAAGATCGAGTTTTCGAGTTATGTGATATCGTTCGCGAAACAGGGTTCGCTGTGCACAAGTATTTTGGGCCGGGACACCTCGAAAAGGTATACGAGAATTCCTACACGAATCGATTGCGGAAAATCGGTCTCGATGTGAAACAGCAGCACCCAGTCAAAGTCCACGATGAAGATGGAACCGTCGTCGGTGAATATTTTGCTGATCTATTCATAGACAACGTTTTGATCAAGGCGGCTCGCGCAACCAATGATGAGCATGTCGCTCAAATACTTGGCTATCTTCGGGCAACAGAGATCGAGCACGGATTGCTGATTAACTTTGGGGCTCGAAAATTTCAAATCAAGAAGTATGCGATGTCGCAAGAAAGACCAGCGGAGTAAAGGAATAGCCGCAAAGAATTCAAAAAGACGAAAAAAACAGTTTTCTTCTTGCGAACTTTTGATTTTTTTGCGGCCATCTACGTTCCTAAATTTGTTGCGAACCCAAGCTCTTCTAATGTATAAAGCTACTTGCAAAAATCTCTTTTTGGGAACGGTCTAAGCAGCACGGCTGCGATCGGCGTTGGCGGTGTGTTTCGTTTTGTCAGGCATGAGTGTGTTTAGAATATAGTCCGCAGCGGCATCGACAGCGCCCGGTTTGGCGTATTTGCTCGCGAGCGCATCAAGCTGATCGATTCTCTTCTGTAGCTGATCGGGATTCTTGAGCCAATTGATGATTTGATTGGCGGCGGGAGCGGATACGTCGCCGGTCGATAGGTATTCGGGCATCACCATCAATTGAGCGCATTGGCTATCTGAATCGGGATCTGCCGGACGCCAGCTCTTTTTGGCGATATCTTTGACTGCAATCAAATTAACCAATGTGATAAATCGGGTCCTCAGCAAAAAGGACTGCGCAATCGAGATCATACGACCCATCTTGTAGACGATAACGGTCGGTTTGCGATGGTGCATCAGTTCCAGTGACACCGAACCGCTGCAAGCCATACAGGCGGTTGCTGATGTCATTAGTTCCGGCGTCCGGTTCACGTGTAGTTCGATCAATGGGAAATCATCTTTGGAATCAGATTTGATTTCGTCGATGATGATCTGCCCCATCTCCATTTGCGTATGGTTCGCTGAGGCGACAGCGAATGATGTTTCCGGACAGGATTTTGCTATCAATGCCGCGGATCGAATCAGCGTAGGAAGGTTGTTCTCGACTTCGCGGTTACGCGACCCCGGTAAAAGTGTGATCAGCTGTTTCCCCTTTTGCGAATTGAGAAACAAGCCGTCGTAGCTTTGGCGGTCCAGTTGGTCGAAATACGGATGGCCGACGTAGGTGGCCTCGACATTTCTTTTCTTGAACCAGTCCTCTTCAAACGGCAGTTTGCACAGTGCGTGATCGACAAAATTTCGCATCTTGCGAACCCGCCATGGAGCCCACGCCCACATTTGGGGTACGCCAAAATAGAACACTGGAATGCCACGTGCTTTCGCCTTCCTAGCGATCCACCAGTTGAAGCCCGGGTAATCGATCAGGACAACGGCGTCGACTTCGTTGTTGGCAAAGTACTCATCAGCTTGGTCGACCAACGAGAAAAAGAACCTCAACTGGCCAATGACTTCCTTTAGAAACATGACGGCTTTTTGCGTCAAGTCGTAATGCAGGTCACAGCCCGCCTCGGCCATTTTGGGGCCGCCGAAACCGACACATTCAATGTCAGGATCGGCCGCTTTGAAGCGACGAATCAAATTGGATCCGTGTAGGTCACCGCTGGGCTCGCCTACCGAAAAAAAGAGTCTCATTACACCGTCCGTGGTTTGATGAATTAGTCCGAATTATGACGGATTGGCCCGGCAGATGAAACAGCAGAATGTGCCGTTTTATCCGGTGAAATGACGCTTGTTCATGAAATTTTGCTTCGCAAAAATGCGTGGCAATACGACTATCTGTTGTGGCGTGGTTCTTGAAGTCGAAACGTCACCGCCCAACTGAACAGCAACAACACCAACACCGCAAGGAAAACGATTCTCAGCCCGAGGACATCCATCAACAGTCCGACTAAAGTTGACGAAAGGATTACCGGTAAAGCAAAACAAACGCCCAACGTACTCAGATAGGCTGGATGATTGCTTTCCTCGGTCGTCTCCAAGGCGTAATTATTGTAGAAGCGAAACGTGATCGGAGTCAGCCCCAACAGGAAGAACATCACAAGGTAAGGCAACCGTGTTTGGATATCGCCCGCATGCAGCACCAACAACAGCACGGGTGCGATACAGATGGTGCCCATCAGGATCTGCAACACAAGCCGATTTCCGTAGCGGTCGGCGATCCCCCCTGCCGGCACGCTCAGCACAGATGCTCCGATGTGTTGTGCGATGATCCACGAGAGCGCCCCGTCAAGATCGCCAAAGCCCAACCCTAGTCGCTCTCGCGCGATTGATTGGTAGTGCGGAAATAGGGTCATGGACATTCCGAACAGAGCCGCCGAAATCGCCAGCAAGCGAAAGTTGTGATTCTCGAACACGATCCGCGAGGACGCGCGAAGAATATCCAGCCGGCTGCGGAGTGGGGCCCGTGCTTCGTCCGGGTTCTCGATGAAGCGCAGCGCTGTGAAACCTGCCGCGACAAATAGGACGCCAGTGAAGCCGAAGATCAATCCGAACTGAGGGTTCACTCCAAGATCTCCCGTCGTTGATTCCAGCCAAGGTCTGAGCCAGATTAAGGCAAAGATGATTGCGCAGAACCCGCCGATCAAGCTACCGACGGCCGACAGTCGACCGCGAAGGTTTTCAAGGACTAGTTTTCCAGTTAGCGTGCTGAAAAGAACTTGGTTCATGCCGGTGGCGGTGAAAAACAGGGCGTACAATCCCAAAAAACAAAACGGCCACCAAGCGGTACGTTGCCCGCCGCTGATCCACCAGAGCACGGCTAGGAGTAGGAAACATCCGCCCATAGCGATGCTGGTCAAACACAGCCAATTTCGTTTGCGGGGGACGTTGCGGATTTGGTCTGAAAACAGCAAGGGCACCATGCTCTGGCCCAAGCGGTTGAGCATGGGTAGGCATCCGCGCTGCCACGCCGCCCCGCCGATAAGATCCATAAACGCCGGCATGATAATGCTCTCGGTTTTGAAGATCCAACCAATGCGCAGCACGATTTGATAGATCGACATCCACCAGAAGTTCTTCGTGCGAGACAAATCCTGTTTGTGATCCGCCGAGTGGGGCGGTTTTGTATCAGAGTGGGAATTGATGGAAGTTGCCTTGGTGCGATATGAATCAGAGAGATCTTCTACTGCAACGGACTATGCCTGCCCGTCGTCTTGTTTGTTCAACAACATCTCTAAGTAGCTGACGGTGGTTGGTTCAGAAGTGATCGATAGTGTTTGGGCCAATTCTTCCAATGTTGCTTTTGCCGAACCGACTTGCTCTTTCGATTGGACGACCAATTCAAGTTCAATAAATGTGCCGATGCCCGCAATCGTATCGAGACAAACTTCAATGTTTTCATCCTTCCATTGCACGGCGATGCTATCACGTTGCTTGCGAACAAGGAGAACAGAGTGAAATCCCATTCCCAACAGCATACGGCGGAATCTGTCTTTGTCCTCCGTGTTGAATGTTATCTCAATTTCCTCTCGAATCTTTGCTCGCATATCAAGGTTTGGGCCTTTGAAAGTGAGCGTATGCGAGTCTTCGACCGAGCGAATCCGCAAGGCGATATCATTTCCGGCAAAGTCAAGTAAGGTTTGGTTGAAGTACTCGTCACAGTGATTGGAGGTGCCGGTTTGAGTGGATCCCATCGTCACTAATTGCTGGCGAATTTCGTCGTGAGATTCGACGGGATACTTAAGTTCAACTTCAAACATGGTTTATTTACCACACGAATGATTCTTAGATTTTTGAAAGTTGGCTATGTTCTACCGCATAATGTTTTCTTTAACAGTCGTTCTATCAGCCACCGCAGCTGTTTGGCTCGGAACATCGCCCGCAGCGGGCGCCGATGAGTATGCCGGCAAGCAGTGGCCAGCACAAGATTTAGTTTCGATTGACCGCATCGGTCATGACGCGTTTGACGGATTGCTAAAGAAGTACGTCGACAATGATGGGATGGTCAATTACAAGGCGTGGCATTCCAGTAGTGCTGATCGCGCGACTTTAAAGAGCTACCTTGAGTTCTTGAGCCGGGCTGACGCGAACCTTCCAGCTTCGCGCGAAGCCAAACTGGCGTTCTGGAGCAATGCCTACAATGCGTTGACGCTGGAGGGGATTTTGCGAGTCTACCCAACGACCAGCATTCGCAATCACACAGCAAAGTTGATCGGTTACAACATTTGGAAAAATCTCTATCTGCAAGTCGGAAACCAGCGAGTTTCGCTGGAGGACATCGAGCACAAGATTCTTCGTCCAATGGGTGAACCGCGCGTTCACTTCGCGATCGTCTGTGCATCGATCGGATGTCCTCGGTTGTTGAACGAAGCGTATGTGCCGGATCGTTTGGAAGCACAGCTCGCAACTAACAGCACGGATTTTTTCGCCCGTTCGCAGAACTTGCAAGTTGATGGTCAGGGCAATTTAAAGCTGAGCCAGATCATCCAGTGGTACGGAAAGGATTTTGGAGCCTCAAGTCAGGACCAGATTCAAGCACTCTTGCCGTACTTTCCACCGTCGGCTGAAGCTCTTGTCGCCAGTGGCCGCTACTCGATCAAATATCTTGAGTACGATTGGAATCTGAACGCTCAGCGGTAAAAATCGGCTACGAGAGTTTTACGGTCTCGGATTTTAGCTGACCGCAGGCGGCCATGATGTCTTGGCCGCGCGTTGCTCGGATCGGTGAAGAGTATCCGTTCCGGTGCAGATGACCAGCAAAGGCAGCTATCGTTAGTTCGTCCGAACATTCGTAGGGTGTTCCCGGCCATGGGTTGAACGGGATCAAATTGATTTTGGATGGGATGTCTTCAAGCAAACGAACCAGTTCTTGTGCATCCTCCATCGAATCATTGACACCCTTAAGCATCACATACTCAAACGTGATCCGCCGCGCATTGGATAGGCCCGGATACTGCCGGCAGGCATTCAAGAGATCTTTGATAGGGTACTTGCGGTTGATGGGGACCAGTTCGTCTCGCAATTCATCACGCACCGCGTGTAAAGAAATGGCGAGGGCTACTTTCAGTTCTTCGCCGGTGCGGGCGATACCCGGAACCACACCTGATGTCGACAACGTTATTCGGCGACGTGAGAATCCTAGTCCATCGTCATCAAGGGCGATCAATAAAGCCTGTTTGACATTCTTAAAATTCAACAGCGGCTCACCCATGCCCATCATTACGATGTTGGAAACCTTGCGACCAGTCGCAGGTAAGCCAGCGGTAGTGATTGTTGGTGGCTGGAGTAAGCTGCCATCAGCCGAGTAATCGGCCAGTCGGTCACGTGCGACCATGACTTGGGCTAAAATTTCACTAGGCGTAAGGTTCTTCATCATCTGCTGCGTGCCGGTGTAGCAAAAGCTGCAATTGAATGAGCATCCGACCTGACTACTGACGCAAAGTGTCCCGCGATCAGACTCGGGGATGTAAACCGTTTCTACTTCGACTGCAGGGGCGCGGGCCTGAGGAAAACGCAACAACCATTTGCGGGTGCCGTCGATCGAAATTTGTTCGGTGACAATTTCTGGTCGGTCGAGCGTAAAGTTTTGCGCCAGGGCGGTCTGTAAGTCTTTGCCGATGGAAGCCATTTGCGAAAACTGTGTCGCACCGCGAATGTAGATCCAGTGAAAGATCTGTTTGGTCCGCAAGACAAGTTGTTTTTCAGGAACGCCAATCGACGCAAGCACGTCCTGCATTTGTTGCTGGGATGCACCAATCAGATTCTCGCCGATCGCGGTTTGGCTATTGAGTGTCATGATACTAGCACGCTTTTTAGTTGTTTAGCCGCCGACATCGGATTGTCTGCTGCTGACACCGCAGCAGACACTGCGACGCGGATGAATCCAGCCTTTACGACGTCTTCGATGTTATCACCGGTGATGCCGCCGATCGCAAACGCCGGTAACTTGATTTCCTCGGCGACTTCACCAATCAGTTCAAGCCCGACATGAGAATCGAAGGTTTTTGTCGTCGAGGGGAACACGGGGCCAACGCCGATGTAGTTAGCGCCATCGATCACGGCTTGGCGAGCTTGCTCAATATTGTGGGTAGAGACACCGATCAGTTTGCTGGCACCAACAAGCCGTCGGCCATCGGAGACGCTGATGTCGTCTTGGCCAAGATGAACTCCGTCAGCATCGGTTGCGACTGCAAGGTCGGCCCGGTCATTCATGATCCAACGTGTCGAGGTCGGACGTGTAAGCTGGGTCAACTGTTTTCCAATAGTGACATGATCCCTGTCGGAGAGCGTTTTGTCGCGGAACTGAATCAGGTCGACTTCCGCATCAATCAAAGTTTGCACCGTCGTTTCAAATTTCTTCGGCGACTCTTTCCAATGTTTGCCATCGATCAAAACATAAAGTCGCGCGTCTTTGAGTGACTGCAGACTTAAGCGCGTCACCATGGTGGCTTTTTCGAGTGTGTAACTTCGGTAGCGTAGTTGTTCGACGTTTTTGGAAACGTTGGCATCGATTGTTTTAGTAAATTCCTCGATCGCCCGAAGCGATTGCTGGACGCGCGTCAGGTTGGCTTTGAGGATCGCTTGATCTGATTCGCGGCTGTATTCGGTTGTCGTTTGGATGGTTCTTCCAACGTCGCCCTCGCTGTCACGGGCAAGGATTTGGGAGGAAAGATCCAGCGGTTCCATGGCCTCGGCCAGATCATGCCGTAATTGTTTGAGTTGTTTCGACAGAAATGCGTCGCCCAGAACCATTCGGACATAATCCTCTACGACCCGTAATCCTTCGCCTGTCCGATTATTGGCGGCGTCCAGAATTCGAAAAATGGAATTT
>CAZDBE010000003.1:0-42734 GCA_964503675.1 uncultured Pirellulaceae bacterium
TTCTGAAGCCGGACTAACTCAAACTCTGGACCACTTTGCGGGGAGCAGACCAATAAGCGGCGACTTGAGGCACTTCGCCGGGCGAAGGTTGTGGAGCGCGATAGCGATGGAACCTGGGCAGTTCCAGAAACATTTGAAGCTGATGTGCTGGACTTCGAGAAGCGCAAATCTAGTGCACGCATTGTGCCTCGCACCTGGCTCGGTTTGGATGAACTCGTCCAACACGATGGCTCAAGCTGGCTTGATCATTTGGGGGCAGATGAACTGTCCGTTCTTGGGCCTGGATTTGGGACCGAGTTACGCGCAGCTGCACAGAAACGTCGTGACTGGCTTATTTCGCGGGGCTTGATGCAATCATCCGAGGCGCAACTTTCAGAGACAGCCCGCAAGAAGCTACAGAAGCTGGAGCTTGATGCCGCTCTTGCCCGCCAGGCCGATAAATTTCGGAAAGCTGCGATGGTTCTTGGACGCAAAGGTCAATTTGATGGGGTCTGCACTCACAATGTCGATTTGGCGCACGGCCGGTTTGCGGTTGTTCAATCTGACACGTCCCTAACGCTTGTGCGATGGCGGACAGAGCTAGCGGCGCATCGAGGACGGGCGCTGTCTCTGAGCCGGTCTGGACAGACTGTAAACTGGCAGCTTTCTCATGGTCGCGGGTTGGGGCGTTGATTGTGGTTGCAGGGTTCTGAATTTGAGCGATTGAACGGCAATTTCGCGACAGAATCGAAAATACTCTGTCGTAACTCAAGTGGCGAAACTTGACGGTAGATCACTCAGAACAATTTGAGAAAGCACTACATCTGAGGCGCTTACTTGGACCACAACCGCACCCAAGTTTGTATGCCGAGACCATCGGCACGCCGGCGAACCAACCCGAATATTTGATCTGCAAGCAGGGCTAGGTTCTCGGTGTTTTTGGTCAGCCAATCTCTATTTGTCCGATTACCAATAAGTGGGTGGTCATCCGTCGCTTTCGTCTAGGTGAATAGATCAGCACGAAGGTGAAATTGGCTTCGTCGTTTGCCTTTCTAAGTTTGGTGAAGCCGTTTACGATTGCCGCGCCAAAAAGATAGCGCCCAATAACCCCGCATCATCGCCGTGTGCTGGCCGCGCGATCAGGATATCCACCGACTGCTGATCCTCTGATAAATACCCGCCGGAAAGGTCCAAATACTGGCTGCGAATTTTCGCCAATATGTGAGGAGCGAGCATAAGTCCGCCGCCCATAAGAATGCGCTCCGGCCTGAATGAAAGCGACAACGACCAGCAGGCCTGCGCGAGATAGTTTGCCAGTATGCTCCAACCCTGATGATCTTGCGGGAGTGCCTTTGGGTCGCCGAATCTTGCCGTAAAGGCTGGCGCTGATGCGAGCCCCTCCAGACAGTCGCTATGAAAACTGCACGCACCAGCAAAGTCATCATCCGTGTGGCGCGCGACCATAATATGGCCAAATTCGGGATGCTGCGGCTTACCCACCAACTTGCCGCCACTGTAGATTCCAGCTCCAATACCTGTTCCAATGGTCACGTATGCAGCTGAGTTCGTACCGGCAGCCGCACCGTCGTTCAATTCCGCCAAAAGCGCCCCATTGACGTCAGTATCCACAAAGACAGGAACATTTAGTAAGGTTTCAAACGTGACTTTGAGATTTTCGCCAGACCAGCCGGGCTTGGGCGTGTTCAAAATTGTTCCATAGGATCCAGATTTAGGGTCAACATCGACAGGGCCGAACGAAGCGATGCCCAGAGACGCGATTTCGCCCCCCCTTTCAGACGCTGCGCTGCGCAAAAAATCAGCACATGCTTCTATCGTCTGCTGCGGGTCTGCGGTCTGAAAACGCTCTTTTGCGATCAAATGCCCACTATCATCTGCCAGTCCGCATTTGAAGGTTGTTCCACCCGCATCGATCCCCGCCAAAAACTTTAATGGTTGCGTCATTTAAAGGCGTCCTGTGTGTTGTTGATCGCGGAAAAATACCGCGCGTTGAGCAAACACATCTATCCAAAAACAAATAAATTGCAATCGATTGCATTTTTGGTTATCTGGAGGTAGGAGGCGCGCCGAACAGTGCAGTTTCGTTATCATTGAACCGGTCGGCGAAAGGTAAATTATGACCAAGAAGACAGATACAGCGCCGCTCTCTTTCGTCGAAAAAGTCGGCTACGGCCTCGGCGATATGGCGTCGAACTTCTATATGGGGTTCTTCGGCATATTCCTGCTATATTACTATACCGATGTCTGGGGCATTCATCCTGGCCATGCGGCATTGATGTTCCTCCTCACCAAGGTCATCGATGCGGTCAGTGATCCTGCGATGGGGCTGATTGCCGACCGAACGAATACCAAATGGGGCAAATACAGGCCATATCTTCTATGGACGGTGATCCCCTACGCCTTGCTCGGTTATTTGCTCTTCCTTGGTCCTGACCTCTCTCAGTCGGGAAAACTCATCTATGCTTATGTCACTTATTCATTGGTGATGCTGGCGTATACGGCCATCAATGTACCGTATTCTGCGCTGCTGGCGGTCATTCACCCTGACACCGAGGAGCGTACAAAGGCGACCCAATACAGGTTTGTGTTCGCGTCACTCGGGTCGCTGGTCGTTGGCGCCACAACCAAGCCACTGGTTGAATGGCTCGGCCAAGGTAGCGAAGTCACCGGGTTTCGCCTGACGATCATCCTGTTTGCCATTCTGTCGATCATTCTATTTGCGATCACATTCGCGACGACAAAAGAACGTATCCAACCTGAAAAACATAGCTCGTCAGTGAAAAATGATTTTGGGGTTCTACTGAAGAATATCTCTTGGATCGCGCTGGCGGTTACGGGGATCTTGATCGTCATAGGCCTGGTCGGGCGCATCTCGTCGGCAGCTTTCTATACCAAATACTACATGACTGGCGGCGACGACAAGATTCTGTGGTGGATGGACCGCACATCCCTGATCATTACGTGCGGGTTTATCGGGCAGATGTTCGGCGCGCTTCTGACGCCGACATTCCTGAAATTTATGGACAAGCACAAGCTCATGATCACAATGAGCCTGCTGAATGCCAGCTTGTTGGGAGCCGGGTATTTTCTGTCGCCGGATCAGTATGTACCGACTCTGCTGCTGTATTCTGCAGGCATATTCACATTCGGCGTCATGATCACATTGCTTTTCGCGATGTACACCGATTGCGCCCAATACGGTGAGTGGATTTCAGGAAAAAATAGCGCGGGCCTCACGATTTCGGCGTCCATGTTCTCACTAAAGACCGGCTCAGCGGTCGGAAGTGCAATTCCGGCAGCCATACTTGCCGGCTTTGGATTTGTTGCAAACGAGGTTCAGACCGACGCCGCTGTTCAGGGCATCCGCCTCATGTTTCACATTGTGCCCGCAGGTTTCTATCTTTTGTCGGCAGCGTTGATGCTTGCCTATAAGATTGACGGCGAGACGCTAAAAAAGATTGAACGAGAATTGCTTGACCGGCGCGACAAGTTGGCTTCAGGACAAAAACTCGCCACTCAATAATTCTGACACGCCTCTAAGAGGCTGATACCTCCCAATGAGACTTCACGAACATGACCAAAAGACACCCCCCCATCCCGGCGCCATATGAAACGCCATTCCACGGCCCAATTCAGCATCCAGAATTGTGGCTTTGGGACAGCTGGATTGTCATCACGGGTCCTGAACTGCACCTTTATTGCCTCGCCCTTAGCCGGGTCGATCATGATGGTGCCCCCATCCCTCCCGGCAATGAGTACTTCTTCCACATCAGACACTTTTTATCGCTAGATGACGGTGCATCCTGGACCGACAAGGGACGCGCCATCGGGCCTGGAAATATGGCCGATCAAAGCGACGCCGGAAATATCTGGAGCGGAAGTGTGCATGCGCTCGAAGATGGCCGTATTTTGTACGGATTCACGGGACTTGCCGCAGCCGGGCCTGATCACAACTTCATTCAGACTATTTGCTTTGCTCTCGGATCAGACACATCCGGACCGGACGTGTTTCCGGCGGCCGCCGCGAGTCACCCCGTAAGAGACCGCGAGGCAATAGTGGATGCGGGCTATTATTTACCTGCGGCTGGCGACATTGGTCACAATGAAGGTGAAGAAGGCGGGCCTATTCTCGCCTGGCGTGACCCGCACATTTTTCAGGATGATGATGGAATTATGCACGCCTTCTGGTCGGCTAAAATCGCCCCCCGAATTCCTGCGGTTGCACATGCAATTCTGGGCGTTAACGGAGATACAGTTTCAATCGCCTCGCTGGAACCGCCAATTCTGCTTCCCGACGTTGACGCCTACACACAGGCCGAAGTCCCAAAACTCTACAAAGACCCGGCGACCGAGACGTATTACATGTTGATTGCTGCGTGCAATCGCACACATGAAAGTCAACCCGACTCGGCGATTTCCAAAGAAACCCGTCTGTATAAGTCGCGAGGCATCACTGGCCCATGGGAGACCTATCACCCGGGTACCAGCGTCCTGGACAACACGGACTATTTGTTTGGCGGAAGCATCACGACAATCAATTCGGCTGAGAGCACCGCGCAGTTGATTGCGCCCTACACGACAAAAATTGGAACAGACCAGCAGCTCTCATTTGAGGCCATACGGACGATCTCATTCAAGCAAGCTCTTGAGAAAACCGAGTAAAAATCAACTTTCTGATTTGCACGCTCCGCACGATTGACGAATAACGAGTTCAGTCGGCATCATCGCTGACTCTACCCGTTCGCCTGCGATCTTGCGGAGGAGAAGGTCGACCATCTTTTCTCCGCCGAGTTTGATGTTCTGGTTCACAGTTGTCAGGGCCGGGGTCGTCAGCGCGGCCTGACCAACATCATCATAGCCAACGATGGACACATCCCCTGGCACGTCAATGCCCTCCGATTGCAGCACATGGATGGCCGCCATTGCGAGTACATCTGAGGCGGCAAATATCGCGTCGAATTTAAGGTCCTTTTCGATCTGCGCGCGCAGCATTCCGATCGCATCCTCGCCTCCGAAACTGACATTCAGCACGAGATCTGACGCGTGCGTGAAGCCATGCTGCGCATGTGCCTTTTGCAAACCTTCATAGCGAAGTTTTACTTCTGGCAGCTGAGTATCACCAAGAAAGAGAACAGATCGACGCCCCAGGCCAAGCAGATGATCCACAGCTGACCGGCCGCCTTCAATATTATCACTGCCAACAATTGTATAATCGGCCTTTTCCATCTGACCGCCCCACACCACAACGTTTGTCGCAACAGATCCCATCGTATTCAATCGCTCGGTGCGGCCTGCCTGGCCAATAATGATTAGGCCGTCAGCACGGCCCGTTTGCAGAAGACGCCGCTCGGCGATCTGCTCCTCATTCTGCGGAATGCTGACGATCAGGTCGTAGCCCTTCATCGCTGCAGCGTGTGAAACCGCGCCTACCATTTCGAGAAAAAACGGATCTGAAATCGTCTGACCAGACTCCGGGCTCATCGGGATCACGATCCCAATGGCTTCGGTCGATTGCCGCCGAAGGTTTCTGGCCGCTGCATTAACTGCATAGCCGGTCTCATCAGCTATCTTGAGAATGTGCGCCTTCGTATCTGGCTTGACCAAAGGGCTGTTATTGAGCGCGCGCGAGACCGTCGACACATCGACTTCAGCGAGCCGGGCAAGCTCAGCCATTGTAATCTTGTTCTTTTTCGCGCTCATTGTGATCGTCGCTTTCTGCTCTCGAAATTAGCCGAGCTGTGCCAGCCATGTCTCATGACGTGGCAGTTTAGCATAGCATTTCTGAAGCGTTGGGCCTAAATCGGGCACCGCAGCACCGCTATGTAGATTTTCTGGGCGCGTATGCGACATGCCAAAGAGAAGATATTCGTAACTTTCCAGAGAAAACAGTCTTTGAGCCCGTTCAAAATCAAGATCGCTCGGTCGCTTTTCACGCCACAAATCAAATTTGTCTCGCACGCTTTCAAGCACAGCGTCGCTCGACGTCGCAGCGCTCCAAAATGGCGTATCGCGCCGCTTTGATGTGACATAGTGAAGGTTCAGATATTCAGCGACCTCATCGTAAAGCGTTTGCATCCGCCCATTAAACACGCGTGCGGCCTGCTTTCGCCCAGCAACCGCAGCCGGTAGCAACTCGCCCAAAGACTCCGCAGCAAATTCGATCATGTAGAGGCCTGAAGATTCCAGCGGTTCAAGAAACCCGTCCGCCAGCCCAATGGCAACGCAATTGCCTACCCAGGAGGCCGCCCGCTTGCCGCTCGCAAACCGTATCGTGCGCGTCTCGATTTCGTCCGAATGGCCGCCTTCCGCCGCCTTAAGTTCGGCCTCGGCATCTTCGTCAGAGATGAACTGACTTGCGTAGACGTATCCGACGCCCCTGCGGCCCTGCAGAGGAATATCCCAACTCCAGCCGGCATTACGGGCCAACGCTAATGTGTAAGGCTTGATCGCATCCGGCTGATACACGTCATAAGGCACCCGCATTGTCACGGCTCGATCGCATAGCAACGCGTCGGAGCAAGTTGTGAAGTCCACACCAAGCGCCCCCGATATTAAGACGGCGCGAAATCCCGTGCAGTCTATGTATAGGTCAGCGTCCAGTCGCTCGCCGGAAGCGGTGCTGATATCCTCAATGTTTCCATCTGCGCCGACTGACACATCCGAGACATTATCCAAAATGTGCCGAATACCTCGCCGGGTTCCAAGATCGGTTAAGAGCCCCGCGAGTTTGATCGCATCCAGATGATAGGCGTAGGGAAAGGTCGAAGCGAAATCTGGCCAACCCACCGCTTTAGGAGCATGGCCCCGTTCAGACGTGTTTGAGAGAATCGAAAAGGCCTTGGCAAAATTCTCCGGCTCAGCGCCGGACGCAAGCCACGTCCCGATAGCATTGTCTGTTTCCGGGCGCTGACGGCGGTCAAATGGATGATCGAATGCTGCGCCCCTATTCCAGTCTACGAAACGGATTTTCGACTTAAACGTTGCGTCCGTTGCACGCATGAATTCGGTTTCGTTCAATCCTATTAGTTGAAGCGTTCGCCTGATACTGGGCACTGTCGCTTCACCGACCCCAACGCTCGGAATGTCCGGCGATTCTACCAGCGTAATTTCAGCGAAGTTCCGCCCGCCCGCATTCAGAAGAGCGTCCAGCACATTTGCGGTAATCCAACCGGCGCTGCCGCCCCCTACAATCAATACTCTGTAGCTCAAGCGGTCGCCTCCAAATTAACGCGCTGCAAGGGAAGCTAGCGCGCCCCATGCTAAACCGCTTCAAAAAACTTCAATCGTGATATAGCTTACAAACGATTGGAGAAATGTCGATGACTAACCCTGAAATGCCGCTTAAAATCATTATTGTAGGCGGCGGAACGGCGGGGTGGTTGTCAGCAGGGTTCCTGTTCAGCCAACTGCCGCAAACGACAAACCGGGCCGTTCAGATCACGCTAATTGAAGCCTCTGACATTCCGACCGTCGGGGTCGGCGAGGCCACCATTCCATCACTTCGCCAGACACTGGCGGCATGCGGCGTTTCGGAGATCGAATTTCTGAAATCGTGTGACGCAACCTTCAAACACGGCATTCAGTTCACGCAATGGCGCAAGGCCCCAAAGGAGGATCCGGGCGAGGCCTATTTTCACCCCTTCGGCGATCCGATTGAAGTGGCGGGTCTCAACCCTGCCCGGCAATGGAGCCGACTTGAGCCTGAGGAACGCGGCGCGTTTGCAGACCTCTTTTCGGTTCAGGCCGAACTTGCCAAATCCGGACGCGCGCCGAAGCATCTGAGAGATCGTCCATATGACGGTGCGCTCGCCTATGCCTATCATCTGGATGCAGGCAAGCTTGCGCAGTTCCTGAAAGAGCGCTTTCGGAAACGCGGCATTAATCACGTGATCGGAACCGTTGAGGACGTCGCACTCGGTGACGACGGAGTCATTGCATCGCTTACGCTGCAATCGGGCGACGTCATGACAGCTGACCTCTACATTGATTGCACAGGTTTCGCTGCGCGCCTGATCAATAGCGATAAGACCAACGTCTTTGAAGACAAGTCACCCATCCTGTTCGTCGACAAAGCGGTGACAACGCGAATTCCTCATGACGGGATCCAGGCTATCAACGGATATACCAAATGCACAGCGCAAACATCCGGCTGGATTTGGGATATCGCTCTACAGGAACGCCGCGGAATTGGGCATGTCTACAGCTCGCGTCATACCAGCGAAGAGGATGCCAAACGCCAACTCGCACAATATATTGGCCAGCCAGAAGGCGACCTCGACATACGCGCCCTTAATATGCGCATAGGCTATCACCGCCAGCAATGGCGCGGAAATTGTGTCGCGATCGGATTGTCGAGCGGGTTCTTGGAGCCATTAGAATCGACCGGCATCTATCTGATCGAAATGGCGAACTGGGCTTTGGCAGATATGATCCCGCGTTTTCTGTCAGGGGCCCGGCCCCAAGATCATTTTAGCCGCATCATGTCGAACCATTATGAGAACATTACCGATTTCCTGAAGCTCCATTATTGCCTGACAGATCGACGCGACACCGCCTTTTGGCGGGACAATTGCGAGGCTGACACCATACCGGTTACTCTGCAGGAAAAGTTGAACGCGTGGGAGGACAATATCCCGAGTGTCTATGATTTTGATCGTACGACGCAATGCTTCTCGCAGACCAATTTTCAATTCGTGCTGTTCGGCATGGGCTGGCGTGGACACAAACAGCCGACACCTCGCTCAGAACGTATTGGACATATGCTGCAGGAGCTCGCGACACGGCGCCAGCGACTGAGAGAATTTGTCGTGCGTGACACGGTGACCAACGCCGAAATTTTTTCTGCGATTGGTACCAACTGAAACCCGAACTCAAAAATAAGAACCGGCCTGTCGTTTAAGACAGACCGGCTCTCTAAGAGTGCCGCCTCAGGAGGAAATAGCGGCGCTCTTCCCCGTTAGAAGCGGTAGCGAATATTCGCCGTCGCGGTACGCCCCAGGATTGAGCGACCAATGGTGTGGTCGTTGATGCCGTCGCCATCAGTGTCGAAAATACGTCCATCGTTGAACGATTCCGTGATGCCGGTTTCATCAAAGGCATTGTTGACGTTGACACCCAGTGTGAGGTCGTCAGTCAGGTTATAGGTCGCAAACAAGTGCACAACTGAGTAACCGTCCTGAGTAAGCGTATTGCCGAAGTCTGCATACGAGTCTGTCGTTCCGACCCATGATGCACCAAAGCGCGCTTTGTCATTCCAGTTATAGGTCGGAGATACCGCCCAGATGAAATCAGCCTGTCGTTGTGGTGTGTTCCCAATCGTTGCCGGAGCGCTTGTGCTGTCAGAAATCTCAGCATCGGTCCAGGTGGCCGTTGCATTGAGATCAAACCCGCCAAGTCTGTAAGCAGCTTCGAATTCGATACCCGTCGATTCATACTCATTTGCAATCGTCGTCGGCGTTCCGCCGCCAGTCAGCTGAGTATTGCTCTCCTCAGTTTCGGTGTAGAAGCCCGTCAGATAGAGATCGAGATCGCCTTCGCCAATCTGCCCCCCCTGCCACTTCATGCCAACTTCGTATTGGTCGGCGACGTCGACATACGTCTCTTCACCGCCAGCGATCAGTCCGCCGCCAGGTGTCTGAGAGTTGCCAAGCTGACGTTCACCATTGAAGGAGGCACCGCTGGAGGCGCGTGCAAACACGGCCAAATCTTCATTGACCAGATAGTTCACACCAAATGAGTAAGCGGTATTGTCAACTTCAAAGTTTGCTTCGGCTCCGACGGTTCCGGTGTTCAGTGAAACATCTGCTTCTGCCGGTCCGATGACACCGTCACCATTTACGTCGAAGGGTGCGCCCGCGCCTTCTGTTCGCACGCCGGTTTGCTCCATCGTGTCAAAGCGAACACTACCGTCAATCGTCAATACGTCATTCGTCCAGCTTGCACCGATGAAAGGCGCATTTGCTTGGTACTCAAGGTCGTAGTTGCGGTTCGTACCGTTCCAGCCGAAGGCCTGATTATAACCCAGCACACCATCTGTGGTGACGCCGGGCACGCTGATCAGAGCCGAATTATTTGACGTTGTTGCCAGCAATGCGTTCCAGTGCCAGTCCTGCTTGAAGTTCTGGTTCATGAAGAAGTGACCCACCGTCACATCCAGTCTTGAACCTTCAAGTTCAATCGATTTAGACAAACGAAGCTCATTCGCAAAGTTGCTCATGTCTTCAAGATCAACATTGAAGTAGGCGATTTCTGAGACAAGGTTGTTGCCTGTTAGGTTCGTTAGGGACGCGTCGCTAACCGATCCACCTGCGGCAGGGCCGTTAAAGATCGTCGCGCCTGATGCGGTACCAAACCTGTTTTCAAAACCATTCACATTGTGCGTGAACGCACCGTTGAAGTTGCCTGAGATGTCCTGGTAGCGCACTTTATTGTTGAGTGAAATGCCGTTTCCAAGATCGAAATCAAGTTCAGCGCCGATCGATTTTACCTGAGCTCGGATACCGTCAGCCAAGTCATAATTGTTGACTGTGTTGGTGCCGTCGACATCGCGGCCATAGCGCGTGTAGGGGCTTTGCAAGCTATCGGAATTAGCGTCGAAGCCTGCAACACCGTCTCCAACAGAGTCGCCGTTGATTGTCACCGCTTGCGGGAAGTAGGCTGCATCTTTCTTGTCCAGCCATTTGCCGTGGACGCGGATGAATCCATTTTCGAATTCTTTGGTCAGGGAGCCGCGAATTTGGCCGCCGCTGATCGTGTCAAATCCCGAGTCGCGGAAGTCACCGCCCTGTTGGAAGTGGCCGCCAATGTGAAAATACATATCCTCACCGAGGTCGCCGCCATAGTCAGCGTCGAAACGGAAATCGTCATGATCCAGCCCGGTTGAAAGGACTGCGGAGCCTCCGCCTTCCCGGCCCGTTTTGCTGATCAGGTTGATAATGCCGCCTGCGCCGTTTGTTGTCAGGGTTGACGCCGTACCGCCGCGAACAGATTCGACGCGGGCCAGTGACGCATCGGACTTATAGTAGCCATCGGCGGGTGCGAAGTCGAAGTCGCCGAACAACATGATTGGCAAGCCATCTTCGTGCGTCTGCAAGAATTTTGCGCCGCCCGTTGATAGCGGCAGGCCGCGAACTGCGACGTTGGAGTTACCGCCGCCTGAAGAGCTCTCTGAGCGAATACCTGGGAGCTGGCGATAAATTTCAGCAAGGTTGGTTGGGCCAACATCAGCGATAAACTCATCATCCAGCGAGCTGACCGAGATTGACGAGTCAATCTTGTTCGCACCTGCCGCGCCGATCACACCGGTCACGACAACTGTTTTCTGACGGGCTTCTGCCTCCTCTTCCTCTTGTGCAAAAGCCGGGCTCGTCAAAAGAGCGAGCGATGCGGCAGACACGAGCAGGGTATTCTTTGAGAACTTTTTCATTTTAGTTTCCTCCAACAATCGTTTTTTGACGCTCCCTCTCGTGCGCCAATTTCCAGCATTGGCCTCAAGGAGGACAACGCGCCAGTCTGCTATGTTACGCTTTACAATCGATTGCAACATCAAAATACAATCGATTGTAATTTCTCCACGCCGCGCCAAAAATCGTGATATTTTTGCAACGCCTGAGAACGAGCAATCATCTTTTCCCAACCCTGAATAAGCCGTAGCTAGCATCAACCGACACACCACACTTCGCAGCTTGACAGGAATATGGCTCGCGGAGTAAGCGAAAATACAATCGATTGGATTGCTGTGATTTACCGACTCGGCTTGCAGCTAAAACTTGCCATATGAGGCCAACATGTCAGCTTTCATTCCTGTTGCGCCTTTTGATCTCGTTATATTCGGCGGCACGGGCGATCTGTCCCGGCGAAAACTGATTCCAGCTCTCTATCACCGTTGGATTGACGGCCAGATTCCGACAACGAGCCGGATTGTTGGCTCGGCGCGAACTGAGATGGATGCTGATGCTTACCGCGCCTTTGCGCGCGAAGCCTGCCAAAAGGCGTCTGGTGACTCTTGGGACGATCAGAAATGGACCGCCTTTGAGGCGCTGATCGATTATGTTTCGATGGATGCGACGAGTCCTGGAGCGGACTGGAAGACGTTGAAGTCTTTCCTCACCAGCGCTCCTGAACGTCCCCGCCTCTTTTACCTTGCAACGTCGCCACGGCTTTATGCCGACATCGCGGTGGCGCTTGGCAATCAGGGCCTTGCTGACGGTTCAGCCCGACTTGTCCTCGAAAAACCAATCGGAACAGACCTCGCCTCAGCGAAGGCGATCAATGACGGCGTTGGCGCAGTCTTTGAAGAAGAACAAATCTATCGCATTGACCATTATCTCGGAAAGGAAACCGTGCAGAATCTGATGGTTCTGCGATTTGCCAATACGCTTTTCGAACCGGTCTGGAACCGCGCATCGATTGATCATGTCCAGATCACAGTTTCTGAAGAAGTTGGGCTGGAGGGCCGGGCAGACTATTACGATACGTCCGGCGCATTGCGCGACATGGTTCAAAACCACATCCTACAATTGTTGTGTCTGACGGCGATGGAGCCGCCGGGATCACTCGACGGCGACGATATTCGTACCGAGAAAATCAAGGTCTTAAAGGCACTGCGTCCGATTACAGCGGCGACCGCCGCGGCGGAAACGGTGCGCGCTCAATATAGGCAAGGACTCGTCGATGGCGAAGCCGTCCAATCTTATCAAGACACTTTGTCGAAAGATGAGCTCAGTTCCACTGAGACATTTGTTGCCATCCGGACCGAGATAGACAACTGGCGCTGGGCTGGGGTTCCGTTTTACCTTCGAACGGGAAAACGCCTAGCCGCACACCATTCCGATATTGTCATCCAGTTCAAGCCTACACCGCATTCGATTTTCGGTGACACCAACCATCCACCAAACAGGCTGGTGATGCGATTGCAGCCCGATGAGGGGGTGAAGCTCTATGCACAGATCAAGGAGCCGGGCCCCGGCGGCCTGCGCATTAAATCGCTGCCTCTCAACCTTTCTTATGCAGACAGTTTCACACTCCGCTATCCGGATGCCTATGAACGCCTCCTGATGGATGTCGTTCGCGGGAACCTGTCGCTCTTTATGCGTAAGGATGAAGTCGAAGCCGCCTGGACCTGGGTCGACCAGCTTATAGATGCCTGGAGCGAGGCAAATGTGCCGCTAGATTCTTATACGGCAGGGTCCGATGGCCCCACTTCGGCAGCCGTTATGATGGACCGCGAAGGGCGAAAATGGTGGACAGCTGAATGACCTCTCTACACCCCGTCCTTATCGAAGTGACAGACCGCATAAGAGAGCGGTCGGCTGGCACCCGCGCGGCCTATCTGGAGATGATCGGATCTCGCCGGCCGCGAACCTTCGCCCGGCTGAAAATGACCGAAGGCAATCTTGCACATGCGTCTGCAGGTTGCGCCGTGAGGGACAAAGCTGAACTGCTCGGTGCAGGCTGGCCAAATATCGGCGTCATTACGTCCTATAATGACATGCTGTCGGCCCACGCGCCGTTTGAAAACTATCCACAGATCATCCGCGAAGCGGCACGCCAAGCAGGCGCGGTCGCGCAGGTCGCAGGCGGTGTTCCGGCAATGTGTGACGGCGTCACGCAGGGCCAGCAAGGAATGGAGCTTTCGCTCTTCTCGCGTGACGTCATCGCAATGGCGAGCGCGGTGGGCCTCAGCCATGATGTCTATGACGCCGCGCTGCATCTTGGCGTCTGCGACAAGATCGTCCCGGGGCTTGTAATTGCTGCGCTGCGGTTTGGCTGGATACCATCTTTATTCGTTCCCGCCGGACCGATGCCTTCTGGCATGCCGAATCCTGAGAAGGCTCGCGTGCGCCAGCGCTATGCTACTGGAGACGCCACGCGCGAAGAACTGCTTAAAGCCGAATCAGAAAGCTATCATTCGCCCGGCACGTGCACATTCTACGGCACTGCAAATTCTAACCAAATGCTGATGGAACTGATGGGCTTCCACTTGCCGGGCGCAGCGTTTATTCCGCCGGGTACTGACCTGCGAACAGCACTCACCCGCGCAGCAACGAAGAAAGCTACAGAGTTAACAGCGCAAGGTGAAAATTATCTGCCTGCTGGCGAGATGGTCGATGAGCGCTCTATCGTCAATGCAATCGTCGGCCTGATGGCGACGGGCGGGTCGACCAATCATACGCTCCACATACCCGCGATGGCAGCTGCGGCTGGGATACAGGTCACACTGGCTGATTTTGCCGACCTCAGCGCCATCACGCCGCTCCTCACCCGAATTTATCCCAACGGACCAGCCGACGTGAACCATTTTCACGCCGCTGGCGGCATGGGCTTTGTCATCCGCGAACTGATCACGGGCGGCCTCGTGCATGCTGATGCGTTGACGGTCGCTGGTACACTTAGCGATCAGGCAAGTGAACCTTACCTCAAGGACGGTAACGCCGCATGGCGCACACCAGCCGAAACCAGCGCCGACCTCGATATTCTACGCCCGATCTTGGATCCCTTTTCCAAGGATGGCGGCCTGCGCTTGATGCAAGGCCCTCTTGGTCGCGGCGTCTGTAAGGTCTCAGCAGTCAAAGCTGAGAACCGCGTTATCAACGCCCCGGCACGTGTCTTCGATGATCAGTACGACCTGAAAGCGGCGTTTGATGCTGGTGAACTCAACACGGATTTCGTTGCCGTCATCCGGTTTCAAGGACCTGCCGCCAATGGCATGCCTGAACTTCATTCCCTATCTCCAATTCTCGGCGCGCTGCAAGACCAAGGTCACAAGGTGGCCCTTGTAACCGACGGGCGCATGTCCGGTGCGAGCGGAAAAGTCCCATCAGCTATCCATATTGGCCCAGAGGCAGCACGCGGCGGTTCTATCGCAAAAGTCCGAGATGGAGACATGATCTCGCTTGATGCCGAGATCGGCACGCTAGAGATTGATGCCGATTTGTCTCAGCGCCCTGCTGCGATCAATCGCGCTAACGAACTGACCACCGGATTAGGCCGCGAGTTCTTTGCAGGGTTCCGTGCGAATGTGTCCGATGCCGAAACAGGTGCAAGTCCGTTCGGTTTTTCTGGATTGGCTCATGACTAGGCATGTTTTGGTCGGGGATGTTGGCGGCACGAATGTCAGGTTTGGCGTTGCTGAACAGGGGCCGAACGGGATCGTTATCCATGATTTCGCAAAAATGCCGGGAAGCGAGTTCGACGTCTTCGCTGAGGCGCTGACATCTTATTGCAGCCAACTGGGCTCCGACCTTGCCGGACTGGATGCCTGTTTTGCTTTGGCGGGTCCGATTATTAACGAGAGCGTTAAACTTACCAACCGCGACTGGCTAGTTTCGGCATCTGAGATCAAAGCACTCTTCGGATTAGGGCACGTAAAGCTTGTGAACGATTTTATGGCGATGGCGCGCGCCGCGCCTGAAGTGAGCGAAGAAGACTTGGAACTCATTCGGCCAGGCACGCCGCGCTCTGATGCGCCCGTGATTGTCGCAGGCCCGGGTACTGGGTTCGGGGTCGCCACTATCCTTCCGAGCAAGGACAAAGGTTGGCGCGTCCTCAGCGGCGAAGGGGGGCATATGCGGTATGCCCCCGTAACCAAGATCGAACTCGAACTGACCCGCCGCTTGCGCGAAAAGCATGGCTTTGTGTCCAATGAACTCGTTTGCGCAGGCATCGGACTTGATCCCATCCACCGCGCGCTTTGCGAAATATTTGATCGTCCGTACAAAATAGTGCCACCGGGCAACATGCTCGAACTTGCGGCAATAGGCGATGAGATGTTTCTTGAGCTCTGTCACATCCGCGCGCGCGCAACGATGGGCGCGGTTGGCGATCTCGTGCTGGCCAATGGCGCATTCGGCGGCGCCGTCCTGGCAGGCGGCGTCAGTGAACGGCTTGCGACGTATCTGAAGGCGCAAGACTGCTTGGACCGGTTCCTTGCAAACGGTGCACGCGCATCGTTTCTGACTGACGTTCCTATTCATCTCATGCATGATCCTATGGCACCGCTCATAGGAGCAGCGGCCCTGTCCTTAAAAGACCAGAAATCACGAAAGCATCAACACTGACCTGCTCCCCGAAGGGTACCCGTTTATAAGTTAGCTCTGTTCCATATTTGATCTGTGTTTGCGTATTCGACTGGCGTCAAGCCGTCGAGGCTGGTGTGGGGTCTGTGGTGATTGTAATCGCTCCTCCATGTGTTGATGATGAGTTTGGCGTGGCTGAGACCGTCGAAGAGATGCTCATTGAGACATTCGTCGCGCAGTCGGCCGTTGAAGCTTTCAACGAAGCCATTCTGCATCGGCTTTCCCGGTGCAATGAAGTGCCAGGACACGCCGCGCTCCTGGCACCATTTGAACATCGCGTTTGAGGTAAACTCTGTGCCGTTGTCCGAGACGATCATGCGGGGCTTTCCTCTGGCCTCGATGATCTGGTCGAGCTGGCGCGCTACCCTGACGCCAGAGATTGATGTGTCCGCCAACAGCGTTAGACACTCCCGCGAACAGTCATCGATCACAGCGAGGATCCTGAACCGCCTGCCGTCGCTCAACGTGTCGGAGACAAAGTCGAGACTCCAGCGCTGGTTCGGCTCCACCGGCACTAGAATGGGGCGGCGTGTGCCAATGGCGCGCTTGCGGCCACCTCGCTTGCGCACTGTAAGTCGCTCTTCCTTATAGAGACGATAGAGCTTTTTATGGTTCAGGTAGATGCCCTCACGCTCCAGCATCAACCCGATGCGCCTGTACCCGAACCGCCGACGTTCACCAGCGATCTCGCGCATGCGTTTGCGGACACCGCCATCGTGACCGCGCTGCGGCTGATAGCGATACGTCTTCGGCGCAATGCCCACGAGACCGCAAGCACGGCGCTGACTGTAATGCTTCTTTTTGATCGCCCAGGTCACGGCGTCTCTCCTCGACTTGGGCGTTAGAAGTTTTTTGCGAGCATCTCTTTGAGTGTCGCATTGTCGAGCATCTGCTCAGCCAGCAGCTTCTTCAGCTTCCGGTTCTCTTCCTCGGTGGCTTTTAGGCGCTTGGCGTCGGAGACGGTCATACCGCCATACTTTGATCGCCACTTGTAAAATGTCGCGTCCGATATTCCATGTTTACGGCAGAGATCTGCCGCCTTCATTCCTGCGGCATGTTCCTTCAAGATCCCGATTATCTGTTGTTCGCTGAATCTGCTCTTCTTCATTCGTCTACTCCTATCAGGAACAGACTAACCTCAAACCGAGGGCATTTCAGGGGAGCAGGTCATTCCATATCCCTGTTCAGCAGCAAACCTACGCTTAGCTATCCTTCAGAGACAGAGCCGCCGCCCCGATCAACGGAGCAACGGGATCGTGCAGAAGTTTGATGGGGCAATCAGCCAGGTATTTGCTATTCAGCCCGCGCTGCGTAAATCGCTCCATAGCGTCGGGCGACTTAAAATAGGGCGCAAGCCGTTCGCTAACGCCGCCCGCCAGTACCACGCCGCCCAGCCCGCCATTGGCATACACAAGATCACCAACAGCACTCATGGTTCCACACGCCCTAATCCGGCGTAGCTGCTCGAACATTTCATCCCCGGCTGCGGCGCTTTCTATCATGTCAGCCGGTGTCGTCTCTTCATATGCGCGATCAAAGATCACACATAGCGCCTTATGCACAGGCTCAAGCCCAATGCCCGAGCAAACCAACTCGTTAGACACATATCCGCACGACTCCCGCAGCAACCGCGTCAGTTCAATTTCGGTCGGTGTCACCGGCGCGTACGCCATATGTCCGCCTTCACCGTTCACAATGGTCCACATCCCATCCTTCGTTGGCACCAGCGTCGCAACGCCAAACCCCGTCCCGGGTCCTGCGACGATGATCGGCGCTCCGTCACGCGATGTGCCCGGCCGTATTAGCTCAAAATGATGATCTTTTACCTCAGGAACAGAGCGCGCCATGGCGGCAAAATCATTGTGCAGGTCAACCGACGCGCACCCAAACTTGGCGATTAATGCCTCAGACGACACCGTCCAGTCCCGGTTCGTCAGCGTCACAACACCGTTCACCGGCGGCCCAGCCAGCGCAAACACGGCTGGCAACCGCGCAAACGCCTCCGATGTATCGGACAAAAACTGCTGGAACGCCGCCTCAAACCCATCGAACTGATCACCGGGCATCTTGACGAAATGATCGATCTTTATTCCGTCAGCGCCGGCACTTGCGACGCCAAAGCGAACATTGGTGCCGCCAACATCGCCAACCACAACAGCCTTAGTCATGTATCGCCCCTGTCAGAGCAAACGGGCTGGCTCCGCTTTCCGCATCCGACGCCCCGGTTCTAAATAAAGAGAACAGTTCACGGCCGAGCCCCACCTGATTCTCATTTGGGCGGAACACTGCCACCTCCCGGCTCATCAAGTCTGCGTCGGTCGTCAGCTCGCCCGTGTTGGCGTCCAGCCGAATAATGTCGCCGTCCCGGATACGCGCAATCGGTCCGCCCCGCGCCGCCTCTGGGCCAACATGGATCGCGGATGGCACTTTGCCACTCGCGCCCGACATGCGCCCATCCGTGACGAGCGCGACCTTATGTCCCCGATCCTGCAACACGCCCAATACAGGCGTCAGCGAATGCAGCTCCGGCATGCCATTGGCGCACGGCCCTTGGAACCGCACAATCGCGATAAAGTCATGGTCTAGTTCCCCCGCCTCAAACGCAGCTTTCATCGCGTGCTGACTATCGAACACGCGCGCCGGGGCCTCGACCATCCGGTGCTCTTCTTTCACCGCTGAGACTTTGCTAACCCCCCTTCCAATCGGGCCTTTCATCAACCGCAATCCGCCATCCGAAGAGAACGGCTCAGAGGCCGGCCGCACAACGTCCAGATTACCGCTTTCGAGTGGTGCATCGCGCCATGACAGTTGCTCGCCATCCAACCACGGCTCTTTCGAATGCTCTGCAATCGGGCCAAACACACCGGCCGCGTCGCCGTGCATCAATCCCGCCTCGATCAGCTCGCCCATCACAAAGCCCATGCCGCCCGCCGCGTGGAAGTGGTTTACGTCGGCGGGTCCGTTCGGATAGACCCGCGCCAGCAGAGGCACCACAGCGCTCAAATCGGCAAAATCGTCCAGCGTCACAGAAATCCCCGCCGCGGCCGCAATCGCCGGTATGTGTAGCGTGTGATTGGTCGACCCGCCCGTCGCCATCAGGCCGACAATGCCATTCACAATCGAACGTTCGTCGATCATCTCTCCAGCTGGAGTATAGCTATTTGTCTGCGCCGTGATCTCAGCTGCCCGCGCGGTCGCCGCTTCGGTGAGGGCTTGGCGCAATGGTGTGCCCGGATTAATGAACGCCGCGCCCGGCAGGTGAAAGCCCATCACCTCCATCAACATCTGGTTCGAGTTCGCCGTGCCATAGAACGTGCACGTGCCCTGCGAGTGATAACTTTCAGACTCAGCCTTCAGCAGTGCCGCCCGGTCGACCTTGCCTTCTGCAAACAGTTGACGAACTTTGACCTTCTCAGGGTTTGGCAGACCAGACGTCATCGGCCCGGCCGGAATGAAAATCGACGGAATCCAGCCAAACCTCAGCGCGGCGATCACCAGGCCTGGAACAATCTTGTCACACACCCCCAAATGTAGCGCCGCATCAAACACGTCATGGCTGAGGCCCACCGCGCTCGCCATCGCAATCACGTCTCGAGAGAACAGCGACAGTTCCATGCCCGTTTGCCCCTGCGTGACGCCGTCGCACATGGCGGGAACGCCGCCCGCTACTTGCGCAATCGCGCCAGCCTTGCGCGCAGCCTCTCTAATTATTTGCGGGTAATTCTCGAACGGGGCATGCGCCGACAACATGTCATTATAGGATGTAATGATCCCGATATTCGGCCATCCCGCCCCCAGCAATTCTGCCTTCTCCATCACCGCGCACCCAGCCGATGCGTGGGCGAGATTGCCCTCCGTCATCTTCATCCGCGCAAAACCCTTGGGCCTGTGGGCGCGAACCATCTCGAGATATGCAGCGCGCGAATCTCTGGAGCGATTGCGAACTCGGTCCGTCACAGCGGCAAGGATTGGGTGGAGGTCCTGAGTCATGGCGCCCAGCATACGACTAACCGTTGCCCGAGTCCCTCTACGGCGGCCCGTACAGGAAAATCGTTGATGGGCTTGGTCATCGCGGTTTCGAAAACTCGACGTTTTTCGTCGCCAAATATGAGTAGGACAGCATGTTTGGCTGAGGATATTGCACGCCGCGTCATTGTCAGCCGATTTGTAATCTCGCCTGCCACAGGGCACCCTGCTGCATCAATTGAGACCACTGCTTGTTCGCGGTCGTCCAATGCATCGCTTAAGTTTTTTGCACCGGGAAACCAGCTCGCCGTGTGGCCATCATTTCCCATGCCCAGAAGCACAAAATCAAAAGGCACCCGCGATGTGTAGAGACGATTTGCATCTTGGGTGAACTGTTCGACCCGGCTCCACAACGGGAGAAAGTCGGCTTTTGCCGCTTTGTGCTGCAACAAAGTTCGACGCACCAATCGTTCGTTTGAGGCGTCATGGTCTGGCGGCACACAGCGTTCATCCACCAATCCAATAGACACAGACGCCCAATCGATATCAGCCTTTGAAAGTGTATCAAACATGGGTCCCGGCGTAGAACCACCCGAAACGGCAAGACTTGCCTTGCCTCTTACGCGCAGGCCCTCAAACAACGCATTTTGAGCAAGCTCAGCGGTCGCTTGCGATGCATCTTCGCGCGTCTTGAAGTCCAGTAAGAGAGATGTTTGGGTCATCATTCGGCGGCCCACCAATTTCGCCCGTCCCGGTCCATCAATACCGCAGCGGATGTTGGGCCATCCGAGCCTGCCGCGTAGGTATCAAGTGGCACATCTACCGCCGTCCATGATGCAATCAACTGATCAACCCATGCCCATGCCGCTTCGACTTCATCCTTGCGCATAAAGAGTGACAGATTTCCGCGTACGACATCCATCAACAGACGCTCATAGGCATCTGGATAGCGCAATGTGAAACTATCCGCGTAGGAAAGGTTCAGCGGCAGAGATTTCACCCGCAAGCCGCCCGGCCCCGGCTCTTTGATTTGCACATAAAGCTGCACGCCTTCATCAGGCTGCAGGCGCATGACCAGACGATTGGCGGTTTGCCTCGCGTCGCCAAAGATAGAATGCGGCACATCCTTAAACTGAATGACGATATCAGAATGACGCGAAGCCAAGCGCTTGCCTGTGCGCAGATAAAACGGCACCCCGGCCCAGCGCCAGTTCTCAACCTCTGCCTTGATCGCAACATAAGTTTCGGTATCGCTTGGCGCATCGCTGCTTAGCGTTTCTTGATAAGACTGCACCGCTTCGCCGCCCACCAGCCCTTCCTTGTACTGCGCCCGAACGGTTTCTGACTTCACGCGCTCAGGCGTGATCAGTTTCAACGCGTTCAACACCTTTATCTTTTCGGTGCGAATATCATCGCCTTGCATAGAGCCAGGAGGCTCCATGGCTGTGAGGCAAAGCAATTGCAGGATATGGTTTTGCACCATGTCACGCAGCGCGCCTGAGCCGTCATAATAATCAGCGCGGCCCTCAAGGCCGATATCCTCAGAGACCGTGATCTGAACATGGTCAATCGACGCTCTGTTCCAGACAGGCTCAAACAACGTATTGGCGAACCGCAAGACCATCAAATTTTGAACAGTCTCTTTGCCGAGATAGTGATCAATTCGATAGATCGACGACTCGTCAAAAACAGCGCCCACCCCATCATTGATCTCTTTGGCAGAGGCCAGATCCGTCCCAATGGGTTTTTCCAGCACCAGGCGCGTCATTCCATGCGACAGCTTGTTAGTGCCGAGCGCTTCAGCAATGCCAACATACAGGCGCGGGGACGTTGCCAGATAGAAGATACAGGGCCGTTTAGGGTCAACTGTGATCAGCGCGCGTAATGCGTCCCAGTCCGCATCTGGGTGCGTCGCATCCATGGGCACATACTCGAGGAGTTTTTCGAACGCGCTCCACTTGTCTGAATCCCAGGCGTCTCCTGACGACGCCTCGCAAGCTGCGCGGGCAAAGGCGCGGTAGGCCTTGCTATCCATGTCAGAGCGCGCAGACCCGATGATGCGGCTGGTTTTAGAAATCTGGCCATCCAAAAAACGGTGGAACAAAGCGGGCAGCAACTTGCGCTTCGACAAATCTCCCGTTCCGCCAAATATCACCAAATCAAACGGATCAACCGCTACGAACGTTGCCATGAATCAGTCGCTCTCACCAGAAGACAAGATAGATGCCGATCAACGCAGCAACAATTAGTGCTGAGGCAATTTTGAACCCCATTGTTGTTGCGAAACTAACGTCTGATACCGGCAAAACCTGATCTTCGCGCGGGGGCGAGGTCATCAAGGTGACGATCACGCCAAGCAGCATGCATGTCAAGAATACGATCCAAACCCGAATAACAAATGGGATGTCAGGCGCCGCAACTTTAAGAATGATGTTTAGAACGATCGACCCAATAAGCAGAGCAAACGCCCCAGCTGTATTCGCGCGCGACCAAAAGAAGCCGAGCAGAAACACACCAACCACACCGGGCGCGATGAACCCAGTGTATTCCTGTACAGTTTGAAAGCCACTTTCAAAACCCTGCTGGAATGGCTGCGCAGCGATGAGGGCAATAACGATCGCGGTGAAGGCTGAAATTCTGCCGATCTTCACATAATGTTGCTGGGACTGATCTGATCGCAGATCTTTGTAAATATCCATCGTAAAGATGGTCGAAATCGAGTTCATCATGGACGCGAGCGACGACACAATCGCAGCGATTAACGCTGCAAAAATAACACCTCTCAGCCCTGACGGCATCAACTTCATCAACTCGCCATACGTGCGATCTGGTTTGCCGCAAGTCGTAGGATTTGAGGGATCCGCGCAAATAGTTGGATCGAGCAATTCAGGTGATAGCTGGTTTCCGAGTGCATCCCCTGCAAGCATCATTGCCGCGATACCCGGGATGACCACAATTACGGGTATCAGGAATTTGAGCAGAGCCGCGAAGGCCAAACCTTTTTGCGCTTCAGAAAGACTCTTGGCACCTAAGGCTCTCTGGATGATGTATTGATTGAAGCCCCAATAGCTAAAGTGCAAGACCCACAAGCCGCCGAGCAAAGTCCAAATTCCCGGAAGATCGCCATAGCTGGGATGATCGTTTGCGAGAATCATTTTGAAATGGCCCGGCACTTCTTCATACATGCGCGACAAACCGCCTAAAGCGCCATCATCACCGCCCACCATGCCCAAAGAAATCCAGGTAATGGCGGCGCCGCCTGCAATGAGAACCACGACTTGAATGATGTCGGTTAGCGCCACCGCTTTAAGCCCACCATATAGTGAATAAAGCGCGGCAAAGGCCGCAAGACATATCATTGCTGGCAGAATGGCAAGGCCTGTCAAAGACTGAATGGCAAGCCCGCCGAGCCACAAAACTGTGGTCAAGTTAACAAGCGTGTAGAGTGCTACCCAAAAGACGGACATCATGTTTTTGACGCCCCGGCCATAACGTTGCTCAAGGAACTGAGGCATTGTGTAGATGCCGCGCTTCAAGAAAATTGGGAGGAAGAAGGCTGCCACGAACAAGAGAACGATCGCCGCCTGCCATTCATAAGCAGCAATCGCTAGCCCGACGACATAGCCTTGTCCTGACTGCCCGATAATCTGTTCTGCCGAAATATTTGCTGCAATCAGCGATGCACCAATGGCCCACCACGGCAAAGACTTACCAGCAAGAAAATAGTCTTCTGTGTCTTTGGTTTCACCCGCAGGTTCCCGGGATACGAACAGCGCTATGGCGAGCAGCGCGACGGCGTACAACCCCACAATGACTAAGTCGAATGATGATAGCACCATATTTTCGTACCCCCTCTATTGTGCCTGCTTTTTCGTTGTGCAACGACACAGTTTGGGACGTCGCTTAACTGCTGACAGTTATATTCTTCAATCCTTTCGGCACTCACTCAACAGTTCAAGCGCTTTGCGCTGAACGGGACAATCGACAAGATGAATCGGACAAACCCCTTCTATAAAGAGGTTTGTCGACGAGAAATCCAAACCGTACATTCTTGCTACTCACACGCGATATCTCTGTTTGCTGGAGTGACCAAACGAATATCGGCTAAGCCAATTTGCGCGCCGCTAGGGGCAGCAAACAGCAGTGATTTATCCACTTTCGAAAGGTCCACCTCCGCAGCATAGCAACGAAGCGGTATTTGCACTTCGCGCCAATCGCCTTTGGCAACCGTGATCGCCTCAGTCGCCTTGCACTCTAGCCCCGGGGCGCAGCCGAGCCCTACATTAAGATTAATTTCGCTCTTTGACTTCACTGCAAATGCCAGAGCTTTGCCGTCTGCGAGTTCCGAGGACCAATCCACCGAGCTACCCTCAGGAATGAATGAGAGAGCGCGCCCGTCTTTTGTAAACGCCAGCTCGATCGAGTCTTCTTGAGACAAATGATCTGAGCGCGTTGCGGTCAAGCCATCCAGGTTCGCGCCAGTGCCGTTGAAGATGACGCCTTCTGCATCAGAAATCAGGAACGTTTTCCACGGCGTGAAAGTCCCCCCTCGGCGAAACACAGCCCCTGTCTCCGCAAATTCGCTAGAGTTTAGCCCGGAGTCTTCAGACAGCTCCGACATCGCTGTCGGTTCGTTTTCATACGACAATCCATACCCCAAGGCGAACTGAGGTTCGTATGCGTCAGCGCCGAAATTGTTGTCGAAATCGATCGCTGTTTTAGGCCAAGAGAACGACAACCGTCCTGTAAAATCAAATGCGGGGTCCGTTTGGAACAGAATATCAGCAACGCCGCCGCCTTCGGTTCCGGGTAACCATGCCGCAATGAAAGCATCCGACGCGTTAATTTCGGGATTCGTCCACAAAGGTCTGCCCGACAGGAACACAGATACGACTGGAACTCCGCGGGCTCGGTAATCTTCCAGTTTTTTAGGATCAAACCCATTTGGCACAAAATCTAAATGATCTAAGTCGCCTTGAAATTCAGCGTAAGGGTCTTCACCGTAGATGGCGATCACCACATCCGCCTCAACTTCAGATGCGTCAGAATCATCCAAAATTACACGCCCGCCACCCGCTTGCACGGCTTCTTCAATGCCACTCAAAATTGACTGGCCGTTGGGGAAATCACTGTTGGAGTATCCGCCGCCTTGCCATGACAACGTCCAGCCGCCAGACTGTTTTGAAATACTGTCAGCGCCGTCACCTATGACAAGAACCGTCTTAGAATTGTCGATCGGCAAAGTTAGATTGTTGTTCTTGAGCAGCACCATTGATTGACGCACAGCGCGCCTGGCAACTTCGCGGTGAGCGTTTGATCCCAACAATGTCTCTTCCCCGGCTCGTGCGCGCGCGCTTGGCTTGGGCTTTTCAAACACGCCGGCCTGCAATTTTACGCGAAGGATTCGGCGGACAGCATCGTCTAATCGCTCCTTCGAAATCTCACCCGACTCAACCGCAGCCAGTGTCGACTTATAGATACCCTTCCAACTGTCTGGCGCCATGAACATGTCAACCCCAGCATTGAGCGATTCCGGACAGTCTGTATTCGTGCAACCCGGCAATTGGCCATGGCCGTTCCAATCGCCAATCACAAATCCGTTGAAGCCCATTCGGTCTTTCAGAACGTCGGTGAGCATGTATTTGTGCCCATGCATTTTGTCGCCGTTCCAGCTGTTGAAGCTCGCCATAATAGTCGTGACGCCAGCATCAATCGCCGGATAATACCCCGCCGCGTGAATATCCCGAAGCTCCTCCTCAGTTACAGTAGAGTCGCCCTGGTCAACGCCCTTGGTCGTGCCGCCGTCACCGACAAAATGCTTAGCAGATGATATCACGCGGGTTTCATCGAAGTAGGAGTCCGACCCCGGACGCCCCTGCAAACCATACACAATTCGATCGCCATAGGAGGCAACGATTGCGGGGTCTTCAGAGAACCCCTCATAGGTTCGCCCCCAACGATCGTCTCGCGGGACAGCAAGAGTTGGTGCAAACGTCCAATCGTGGCCTGACACAATTAGCTCAGCCGCCGTCACCTTGGTAATGTCTTCAATCAAGTCAGGATTGTTTGCCGCACCCAAGCCCACATTATGTGGAAAAACGGTCGCGCCAATTAGGTTTGCGTGCCCATGCACGGCGTCAATGCCCCAAATGATTGGGATTGCGATCTCGACACCTTCTGGGTCGATTGAAGCTTCAAAATAAGCGTCCGCAGCGGCCAGCCAATCTTTGGCCTCCGCATAGGGCTCCTCGCCAGGCGCGGAGTTGCCGCCTGATAAAACCGAGCCCAGGCGATACTCCTTCACTTCTTCCGGGGTGACACTATTTGTATCTGCTTGAATGACCTGACCGACTTTCTGTTCCAGGGTCATCTTTGACATAATGGTATCAATTTGTTCTTCGATCGCACGATCGAGTGGCGGCGGGGTCAGCGCTGGCCAAATATTGGAATCCAAGTTTTGAGTCACTTCAACTGGGTCAGTTGAAGGGGCTTCTTTGGAACATGCGGCCAAGCTAAGCAGCACACTTGCGAATAGGAAAAGAGACGTAGAGCGTTCAAATGAAGCCATGATTGGATTCCAATATGTGGTGAGTTAGGTCGCAGCCACAAAGCTGCAATATTTTTCTAGATAGGTCTGATGCATCGGCAATCCAGCAACGGTTTTGTCGACATTGCTGGTGATGTGCGAAAGGAAGCTTTTCATCTCTTCGGGCGACATCATATCGACGATCGGATGATAGGATTGGGGCATGATGCCCTGCCCCAGCATCACTTGTGTCCACGAATTTTCAGCGAAAAGTTCGTCATTCGCGCGGAATGTGCGCCCTGTTTCTTCAAACAACTGCATTCGATGACGAAGACTGTCCGGTATATCCATTGTCCGAACATGATTCCAAAACTCGGAATCTGTTCGGTTTGTCAGATTGTAATGCAAAATTATGAAGTCGCGAATGTGATCGAGTTCGTAGAATGTTTGGCGATTGAATTCTTCCACATCGGAAGGCTGAACATCGCCTTTTGGAAACATTCGCATGAGCCGCATTATAGAGCGCTGAATCAGATGGATGCTAGTCGATTCCAACGGCTCGATGAAGCCGCTCGACAGTCCAATGGACACGCAGTTTCGATGCCAGTGTGCGCGCCGCGTGCCAGTGCGGAAGCGAAGCAAACGAGGTTCCGTCAGCATTTCGCCTTCAATATCGTTCAGCAGGTTAGACCGCGCAGTGTCGTCATCCATGAAGCGGCTGCTATAGACAGTCCCGTTCCCGGTTCTGTGTTGCAATGGAATCTGCCAGCGCCAACCTGCATCATGGGCAATGGAGCGCGTGTACGGGCGAGGTGGCCCAACAGACTCTGTTTGCACAGCAATCGCACGGTCACAGGGAAGCCAATGCGTCCAATCATCATAGCCAACCCCGAGTGCGCCTTCGATGAGCAGAGCCCTAAACCCTGTACAATCTATAAAGAGGTCGCCGTCTATAATGGTGCCGTCTTCCAGAGACAGGCTTTTCAAATCTCCGTTCTCGGAGCGCTGCACGTTGGCGATACGGCCTTCCACGCGCGTAACCCCTCCATCCTCAGACATTTTTCTCAGAAACTGAGCGTAGGCTGATGAATCGATGTGATAGGCATAGTTCAACCCCAAATCGGGCAAATGCGCAAACTTACCTTGCTCGGCGGCAACCAGTTCAAGGCAGTAATCACCGAAATCCTTGGCAACGCCCATATCATGGCCGCGCTTCCAGAAATGCTGGAACCCAGCCGTCCAATGGTCTTGGCCAGTAATGCCGAATGAATGGATGTAGCGATGTCCGACGTCGGTCCAATTTTCAAACGCAATACCGAGCTTGAATGTCCCGCGCGCCATGCGCATCATTTCGACTTCATCGACACCAATCAACCGATTGTAAGTCACTAATGTCGGGATCGTCGCCTCTCCCACCCCCACAGTCCCAATCGCATCTGATTCAACGAGCACGATATTAGCGACGTTTGAAATCGTTTTTGCCATGGCCGCTGCTGTCATCCAGCCTGCTGTTCCGCCGCCAGCAATAACTACCTTTTTACGTGGGGAGTTGTGTTCACTCATAGCGCGCCTCATCTGTCCAAACGATTGCGAAGAAACGCGCGCACCCGTGCGGCCATATCTTCATCGATGGGGTTCAGTATTCCGCGCGCATGCTCGGGGATGTGATCGGTCGCGTCGCTTTTGTCGCCAAACACGTAATGGTCGAATATGTCTTTCCATATCCGTCTGTCGCTGGGGGGTAAATCGCGCAATGATAATAATGCGTGATTAAGCGCATCCTGCGGTGTGCCGAGATGCCGAGGAACATCTCGCCACCAATAATTCACCAATACGTTCACACCGCTGGTCGCCTCGACATGGTGCCACCACATTGACGGGATGAAGATCGCGTCACCTGCAGACAACTCAGCCAACTGCGCAACATCAATCGCATCTCGAAAACGCGGAAATCGCTCGAAGTCTGGCGCATGAAAATCAACCAGGCTGATCGGACGCCCCGCCGGCGTCAGCTCGAATGGACCTGGATAGAGATTCGCCGTTTCATTGGGCGGAAACAACGTGAACCGGCGCCGGCCCGCAGCAACGCAAGCTATGTTCATCGGCAAATCATTATGGGCAGCAATGCGGCTTCGCGTTCCGATCCAAATGCTCGCCAACGGGACAGTCTCTCCGAAGTTCACACTGTTGTGCGCGTCGAACCCCGGCACGCAGGCGTCCAAATCCATCGACGCCATATAGATCAGCGGAGGATCAGTCTCTTGACCATGCCGTCCAACCCTTTCGAGAAAGGTTGAAAAGAGCGCATTCCCCTTATCGGCATTCAGTCCGGTAAACGCTTCATTGTAGAACATCCGCCCCTTAAGCGAAGCCGGTCCAGCCGACACAGGAACAGTGGCGCCGCGATCAAATTGCAGAAGATAATCTATGAGGGCGCGGTCTGAAGTTTTGGCCGCGCTGACAACGGGCCAATCCGACACGAAATTACGCAAAATAACGGGTGCAGTGCTTTCGCTAAGCGCGCTCACATTGTCAGAATTCGCCCGAAAGTCTCGCTCCGCAACCGGGCGGATTTGATCAAAAATGTTGGATACGTTGGTTTCGGTGGTCATTACGATACGACCCCTTTTGCGGCTTGCTGTTTCTCAGCAGGTACACGATCGCAAATGTGATCGAGCAGCGCTCGATTTGATGGCAAACCGGCCAACAGTTTCTCGGCTTTGTTCGCAATTTCAGCTAAGCGCTGACCGGCGCGCGAAGGATCATCCTTACGCCGAGACAACGACCGCGTCTGTGTTTCAAACCCCATTCCGTAGAGGACATACGCGTAGCTTGCAGCCGGAAAAATTTCTTGCGATTGCGAGAAATCTTCACGCGATGGCGGCATGGCTTTCCAGCGCCCCATCAACTCCCTCAAGCGTTCTGGCCATGTCTCTTCAGCGCGTTGGTCACGCCAATACGGTTCGGGTCTATCGCTCAGGATGTAGTGCAATTTCAAAAAGTCGACGATACGGGCCCAGCGATAGGCAAATCGCTGGTTAAACCTTTGAGAAACAAGATGCAGGTCGCCAGTTTGTGATGGCAAGCTATCACTCAACATGGCGGCGGATAGCTCAACCATGACGATCGCCGACGCCTCTAAAGGCTCGACGAAACCTTGCGACATGCCGATTGCGACGACGTTCTTGACCCACGGTGTGGCGCGATATTCAGATCGAAACTTCAAAAGCCTCGCATCGACGCCTGAAACGTTGCAGCCCGGCGCAGTATTCGCCAAATAGTCCGACAAGGCGCTCCGCGCTTCAGCTTCATCTGTGTGACGCGACGAATAAACGTAGCCAACACCTCGCCGTGATTGCAATGCAATATCCCATATCCATCCAGCTGATGCAGCGGTGGCATTCGTTTGAGATGGGATTTCGGTAGAGCTTTCTGAATAAGGGACATGAATCGCCAAGGCGCGGTCGTTGAACAATATTTCTGAGACATCAGTCAGCGGCGCATTCATCTTGTCGCCAATGAGCAAGGCAGCGCGGCCCGAACAATCAACGAAAACGTCTGCCTCAATCTCTCCATTGTCTCGGGTCGAAACAGAATGAAGCCAGCCGTCTGCGCTTAAACTAGCACCAACGACATGATCAGACACATACGTGACGCCCAAGCGCTTGATGCAGTGTTCCTTCAGCATACTGGCCAATCCGGCGGCATCCAAGTGATATGCATAATTCGTAACAGCCGCATATTCAGGGGTCTGGAACTGCTTCGGCGCCCGTCCCGCACGGCAAGTATGCGATTGAGCACTGACAGCATCCGAAAACGCCGCCCCCTTTGAAGCGTTCCACAGGCTCACCATATCGACATCGTCCTCGCTTGGAGGTGCATCGAATGGGTGGAAGTAAGTGTCGGTTGCGGTTCCGTTTCGCCATCCAGTGAACAATGAGCCTTGCTTGTAGCTCGCGTCACAGCGGCGGATAAAATCGCCCTCGTTCAGGCCAATGCGCTGCAGCGTATCACGCAGGCTTGGCCAAGTGCCCTCCCCCACGCCCACAGTCGGCACGTCGGGAGATTCGATCAGTGTGACTTTCAAGCCGTCTGCCGCATGCGTGCGATGATCAGCGGCGAGGACTCCAGCCGTCAGCCATCCGGCACTACCGCCACCAACAATGACAACATGTCTAAGCAATGTCATCGACGACTAACTCCTACCCTTCATGAACGAGCATTACCTTACCGAAAAATACAAATCCCCATAAGCGAATAACGCCAGAATATAGTTGGGCCGGAATGTGCGCGAACACATCCCGGCCCAAATTCAAGATTTTACCAGGTGTAGCGGGCGCCGATATTGTAGCGAGAGCCCGTTTGTGTGGCGAAGTTGACGTAGCCAGACGTGCGACCCACCGTACGGGTCGTCTCGTTCAGCACGTTGATACCTTCAGCAAAAACCGTGACGCGTTCTGTAACGTCATAGCTCGCGCTCAGATCAACCTGGCCAAAGTCTTCCACATATAGCGGATTGTTTGGCTGGCCACTCACGCCAGTTGCAGACGTCAGGAACTTATCACGCCAGTTATAAGCAACACGGGCTTGAAGGCCGTTTTTGTCATAGAAGCCGACAAGGTTGTAGCTGTCTGACAGACCTACCAGCGGTGTCTGCACATCTCCGCTTGAAGGCACCGAGAGATTGTTGAACTCAACATCGCCATTCACAGCCGTGTAGTTCGCAATCCAGCCGAAACCAGTGTCGCCAAGGAAGTGTTGCCAGGCAATCTCGAAGCCATCAACATTCTTGGTGTCTCTATTCACCGGACGTGAGATATCGAACGAAACGAGCGGGTCTTCGCCGGCAATTCCGAAGATGTTGCCTGTGTGGAAGCCATTCCCATCCGTAAAGAATATCTCATATCCCGCTGGGTTGGTGTTGTTGAAAATCCACTGTCTGACGGCGTCTGCATCTGTCGTTCCAAGCGCAGCAACCGCAGCATCGTAACGCGCACCACCGATGGGTGTGTAGACGTCAAACGGTGTGTCTGAAAAGACGTCGCGGCCAATGAAGTTTTCAACTTCCTTGTCGAAATAACCAACAGAAATATAGCTGCCTTCATCATAATACCACTCGGCAGAGAGATCGAGGTTCCAAGACAAGAACGGCTCAAGAGCCGGGTTACCTGATGTACCGTCGCCGCCATCGACCCGGAACAACTGAGCCACACTCTGCCCGCCCTGAATATCCGCATAGTTAGGTCGCGTCATCGTTCGGCTGTATGAAGCCCGCAAGATAATGTCATCACGTGGCTCAACTTGGATGTCCACGGATGGCAGCCAGTAATCATACTCACCTTCAAGTCTCGTAAAGTCACGATTGGCTGGATCTGTCAGTCCGATCAGAGACAATTCGTTTGCAGCAACCCAAGCTGTCCCTGTAGGGAAGCCTACAAGCGCCTCAGAAACAACTTCCGTTTCTTCGTAGCGAATGCCGGCATTCAACGTCGCTGGAATGGACCCTAGATTGAAATCTGAATTGACTTGGAAGAAAGCCGACAAGCTGTCCTCTTCAGTTCGACGGTCATCCTGCAGATTGTCCGCCGTACAGACTCCATCGCCGCCACATACTGGACCAAAGGCACCGATGGGCTGATCCATGACAGCAATCAAACGATCGAAATCAACAACAAAGAATTGCGGGAACGTTGAACTCGAACCACTGAATTCATCAAAGTTTTCAGACAGATCAAGCCGGCGGAAGATATCATCAGGATAGTCATCCGGGCTGCCGACGCCGCCCCAGCTGTCGCGCTGATTGTTCGAGAACGTGCCGCGATAGGAATTCTTCGTGGACGCAACCCCAAAATCGACACTGTTTACGATGGAGCTATCAAACTCATACTTGGCAAAGAGTTGAACCTGATCAATTTCCGTCTTGATCGAGCTCGCCTGGAATGTAGACCCTGTCCCTAGCATGCGGTCTGCGCCGATATCGGTGAACGGAGGCTGGAAGCCAAGCGAAAGCGATGGAAGATCACCTGAGAAGTCCAGTCCCTGACTTCTCAAGGAGAAATCTGCCACAGAAATCACCCCAGCCGTTCCATAAGGGCTGTCAGGATTAGATTCTGCGGTTGATGAGTGCGCATCAAATGTGAACGTCAAATTGTCAGTCGCCTGCCAATCGACATTCAAGCCCAGCGAATTGTTTTCACTCACAGAGCCAAGACGCGCAGTACCCATGGAAAGGTCAGATCCGCCATCGCCAAAGTCTTCATCATAGGAAAGCGGGCTTGCGATCGGGCCGTCAGTCCATGCGCTGGTCGTATTGCCGTGGTTGAACCACACAGACAAATCAGACCGCTCGGTTTCAACTTTGTTTTTTGAATAAAAATAGTCGAGCGTCGCCTCGATCCGGTCAGTTGGCGCCCACTGCAGCGCAATCTGAGCATTTGTACGCTCACGATTGATGTTGGTCAGCGAGTAGTTGCCGTTCTGTGGGACAGAATAGATATCTGTCGCGCCTGGGCGATTGGTGACTTGCGTGTCTCCTGGAGGCTGAGGAAGGGTTCCCCAATTGTTTTCAGACCCAAGATAAGCCCCGCGCCACCCGCTGGATGTGCCGAATTGGGCAACGCCAGATTCGCGCTCTTGGAAACTCGCAGCAACTGCAATCCCCATTGTGCCATCAGCAAGCGTGTTGGAGAAAATGCCGGAAATCTCAGGCGTGACTTTATCGTCACCCAGCGATGTTACCGATTGATCGAAAACGCCCTTGATGCCGCCAGAGAACTTCAATCCAGGCGAATCCAATGGGCGCGCCGTCTTGATGTTCAATGTAGAGCCGATGCCGCCTGTGGCCAGGTCCGCGCGTCCAGTCTTGTAGACGTCGACACCAGCAATGCCTTCTGACGCAAGGTTACCAAAATCGAAGCTACGAGACGCTGGTGCGCCGCCATCAAGATACGCAGACGGCATCTGACGTCCGTTCAACAGAACGAGGTTGAAGTCGGGGCCAAAGCCACGAACCGTAACCCTGCTGCCTTCACCGTTCGCACGGTCGATGGAAACGCCTGTAATGCGCTGCAGAGATTCCGCGAGATTGGTATCTGGGAACTTACCCATATCTTCAGCGGTAATCGCATCGACAACGCCCTGGGCATTACGTTTGATATCTGAGGAGTCCGAGAGACTTTTGCGGATGCCTTGCACAACCACTTTCTCCTGGCGCAGTTCAAGCCCGTCTTCTTCGCCTGCTTCTACAGCGACAGGTGGCTCTTCTTGCGCAAACGCAGGAGCCGCAATCGCGAATGCGGAAGCACTCCCGAGCAGCAAAGCCCCCAATCTAAGTTTTCTCTTCGTGATGTTGTCCGTCATTAGTCTTCCTCCCAAAATTCCTGTAAAAAATATTCGTGTTTGAGTTCAGTTATCGAGCTTGGACCTCCCAAGGCCCCAAAGGTTCGCCGTCCCAATCCTGCTGAGACAGGCATGCCAATCCGGTTTCCAAATCAGCGCGACACTGCTGCACGCGCACCCAGTCCACCTGCAATTCTGCGGGGAAAGACTTCGGATCAAAGCCCCCATTATTGGACTTCTCCGCAAGATTTCCGCCGACCGCGAGGTTCAGCATGAGATAAAAAGGCTGGTCGAAGGGAGCATAAGGGCGCCCCTTCGCCTCAGGCGCGACTGTATGCCAATCATCGCTGTCCAGCCGCATAAAGACTTCATCGTCGACCATCCATTGAATAACGCCTTCAGCCCATTCTACAGAATAGACGCGCCACTCATTGGACGGCCCTACCGGCCCATCGCCACCACTTCTTTGAAACAAATACTCATTTTCGGGGGCCATCGCTCCAAAATGAAGCGCGCCCGAAGTGCGGCGCTCGACGCCGCCGGGGCAATCCTCGCAAGGCGTTTCGAGATTGACCGCTTCCATAATATCCAGCTCCCCCGAAAGAGGCCAAGGGCCGTACGCGTCAGCTTCAGGCATCATCCAGAATGCGGGCCAAGTGCCCTGCCCTTCTGGCAACTTCATCCGAGCGGAGAATTTCCCATACTTATATGCGGCGAGCCCACGCGTTTTGATTTTGCCAGATGTGTAGGGCTGCCATTTCTTGCCGCCGGGCGCGCCCTCCATATCTGCAGAGAGGACCGGCCCAGTGAAACGGCCCTTCTTAGCAATCAATCTCAGAGTACCATCATTTATCTGAATGTTATCCGCACGGTCTGTGTAGCATTGGCGTTCATTGTTCCCGCCGCCCCAGCACGACTCCTCAGGCCACCACTTCGTTCGGTCCAGGTCCGTCCCGTCAAACTCGTCCAGCCATACCGTGTACCAACCATCAGCATCAGCCGGTGTGCGCGACGTCACTTGCTCTTGTGAAACGTCTTGCTGAGCGGGCGTTTGGGCGCACGCACAAAGAATTAGCGCGCTGCCAAAAGCGATCATGAAAACAAAGATTGGCCGCAAAAGCTGCATATCCGTACATCCTTCCAACCCTACGCTGCTAAACACCTCTGACAAGTTCAACGGTTTTGCGTTGAAGTGGACGACTGCTGCGGTCGTTGGGAACTCAGAACGGGAAGAATTCGTCTTTATCGGGGGTAATATTGCGCCCCGCGGTCTTGAAACATTGACAAATGAGGCCGGGTTAAGGGTATGGATGGCTCACTAAGGAAGCCCCATGGAACATATCCGCCCAAAGTATAATGATCTCGTTCCGCTTTCATGGTGGATGGTGGAAATCCTATTTTGGGTTGGGTTTTCGCTGACGTCGTTCATTGCATTGACGCTGTTTTACAACGAGCAACCCAGGATAGTTCATGGCGTGAATCTCGCCTATGAGGCCATTTTGGGAATGGTGTTCACCCGCCCCATTCTGTGGAGCGCAGCGCGACTAGACAAGCTTCCCCGGCCCACAAATTCTGCCGTGCTATTGGGGATTGTCTTACTGACGTCACAGAGCTGGAACGTGGTGCGAATGTTCAGCTTTTCAGCGTTTTTCCCACAACAAACTGTTTGGGATCAGTTAGGCGGTTGGGCGTTCTCAGCGATTTTGATCTTCGCTCTGTGGACTGCGCTTTTCTACAGCGTCCGCGCACACAAAATCGCAGCGGCGCAAAAAGATCTCGCCAGTCACGAGCGCTTCAGACGCCTGAATGCGGAGGCGCAAAACAGTAACGCACAACTAAAGATGCTCCGTTATCAGATCAACCCGCATTTTATTTTTAATACACTCAACTCGGTGAATGCACTGATCGCGACAAATCGAAGTAAGGATGCGCGAGACATGGTCGACGCATTGGGAGAGCTCCTTCGGATGACGCTTGAGCGCGATCCGCCCCTGATCATCCCATTGTCTGAAGAAATCAATACAACCTGCAGTTACTTGGAAGTTGAAAAGCTGAGGTTTCGCGATCGACTAACGACAACCGTAAATATTGATGATGGTCTGGAGGAAATTTCAGTGCCCAGCCTGATACTGCAGCCACTCGTTGAAAATGCAGTTCGCCATGGCGTCGAGGCGCAAAGTGAGCCGTGTCATATTTTAATCGAGGCAAAGCAAAAGGCAGACCACATCAAGATTTCTATTGCGGATACCGGACCCGGTTTGCAGACGAAAAACCCCACCCACGAACGAAGTGGACTCGGATTGGAGAATGTGAAATCACGATTAAAGTCTGTTTACGGTGAAGATGCGAGCTTTTCGATCAAAGACCGAGAGGGTGGAGGCGTGAAGGTAACGCTCTGTCTTCCGCTTCAAGTTCCTTCGATATTTCGATGACACTTCGTGCCATCATCGCAGACGACGAGCCGTTGAGCGTAGATATGCTGCGCGTGTTAATCTCTGAGATTGGAGAAGATCTCGATCCCATCGAAATCATTGATATCTGCAAAACCGGGGACGAGACGTTGACGGCCGTTCGCTCTTCGTCCGTTGACTTGCTCTTTTTGGATATAAACATGCCCGCTGGCGATGGCATGTTCGTCGCGAAGACGCTGCAAGACGATGATGGAAGGACCCCTCTCATTATCTTCACGACGGCTCACGCTGAATTTGCAGCCGAGGCGTTCAAAGTCGAAGCCATCGACTACCTCCTCAAACCGATCAAAATCGACCGTTTGCGCCGCGCCGTTGAGCGCGCATTCGTCCGGCACAAATCCGATGGAAACGACCATCACCACAAAACAATCCCTGTCCCTGTATTGGGCGGCATCGAAATGGTCAGCACTGATTCTATCGAATGGGTTGAGGCCAGCGGCGATTACATCCGGCTGCATGTTGGTTCGCGTAGCTATCTTCTTCGAAAAACCTTAAGCGCTTTTGCCCAGGAAATTGCACCTCTGCTGCGCCAAACCCACAGGTCATACCTCATCAAACCCAGCGCTGTGGAAAAGGTCATTCCAAAGGCCAAAGGAGAAGCCCTATTACGGGTTCAGTCCGGCGCTGAAATCCCCGTCAGCCGCAGATACAAAGATGTGCTAGACGACTTACTTTCGTAGCTGCCGTGCTCAAATTCGGTCAAACGCTGTCCGCAATTCTAATCGAGCATGCGGGCCGTGCCCATATACTCGTCTTTGATCGGTTTTCATCCTTGTCTGGGTCACGCTTCTCTTCGCAGTCTATTTGGCACCTCATACCGGTACCGCTGCATGCATGTGTGTGACTGTGATGTGGAGCGCCTTGCTTTTGCACGCGCTTCGTCTGAGCGCAGGAGATATGAACGGCGTGAACCACACACTTCGTCCAGACTGGTACGAACCGGGTATTTCTTTGCTTGGCTAGATCATGCGATGCCCTCCGCATTAAACGCGGTATCTTTATCTTACATCCGGAGAAGGATGACTGTAAGTTTGCTGACGGCCGCATCAATCCCAGAAGAAGTGAGTTTGCGGCATTGTAGAATGTAGCGCGCACATCCTTATCGCTTGCATGGGAGATGCGTCCTGGATTATCCATCTCTCCCGATTGAAATCGCCTCGGCGTCAGCCCAAGGTGCACTTCCAAAAGTTGGTATCTGCCCAGTTGGCGGCGCCAACATACTCAAATGCCTTCCCGGGCACTCGCACAGGCTGTTAAGTATGTGCCCAATGGACCGCAATCGATCAGGAGCCGAAAATGCACAAAGATGTTGGCTGCCAATGGGATCAGTATCCAAAATAAGACACTCTTTGCCGAAGCATCAAGTTCAGAGCCCCCCATCCACGCCGGAACTGATTAAACAATTAGTACGAACGGATTGCTCAATATTTCTAACACTTGGTTCTCCAACGATCTCGAACCGCCTTCAAATACTGAGCCAGATCGAAAAACGACGATCAGCACCCAACCGGATTGAACTTACTGTTTGGCATGGCGCCACTTTGATCCAATAGGTGAATCGCCGACATGAGTAATATCCGAGCATCACCATATTGAAATTGGCTTGCCATCTTCGTTGACGATTCCCAATTGCACGAACCGATCCTCAATCGCGCGCAGAACGAACTCTTCCATCGACATATTGTTTTTGATTGCTGCAATTTTGAGTTCAGTTTTGGCAGCTTCAGGCATCCAAACATTTATGGACTTCTTACCCATTCTGGAAACCTGTCGGGGCGTCATACTCATATTCAGAACTTCTCCGCTTTGAGATCAGTAGACAGGCTTTATAGACAAGCAGGTACCTTGCTTACTGCCATTTTTGATGCATTCACGTTTGATAAAACCATCCCGCTCAAGGGCTCGAACAACTCGACTTATCGACGATTCGTGGTTAGTGAATTCGTGGCTCAAAGTCCGGATCGTAATGATCTCATGTGTCATTTCAGATCTAGCTGCAATCGCACAAAATACACCTATTTTTTGTGTGCGGAATGCGCCACTCTCACTGTCAACAACAAGGCTACTGAGGTCAAATATGCGGTCGGCGACCTGTCTAAAGGTATTGGGGATTTCTCGTGTCATTTTTTGCAGTCCTGCATCGATGTTTTGACCTCCAAAAGAAGCCGGATGCTGGACGATGGTAACTTACGAAACCATGCGTGGGTTTTAGGCCGAGACCTTGGACAGCGCCACGCCATCCGGCCAAAACCAGAGGCGCAAAGAGGCGCTGACGTGCCGGTACGGCCGTCGTAAATTAACGAGCGTCCAGGCTCGACGAGGTGAATTTGCACCCCGATGCTCGTCATATATTATGAGTTCGGCAATGCTCGCAACCCCTTGAAGCTATGTAGGTTGCAAATCGAATTATCTGATTGGATATCCACTTGGGCATACCGAAAACTGCTTTGGTAAAGACGACTAGTTCTCAAGGCCGAAGTCGCTGGATTAACTCGTCAGGGCGCTTCGCAATATGAAAAGCTACACGCCCTGACGATCAATTCATGTCGCTCTCAAAGCAAGTCATGGAAGCAACTTGCTTGGTGCAAATTGAGTTTCAATCTGGCCGAAGTCTGGCTCGCCGCTTGCTTACAAACAACTGACATGCGAGCAATTGCGACTGGGAAAACACTTGGCTAATGCGTTGTTTACCTACGCTCCTTTCGCCACTTTGGCGAAAGATTGCCTGCCGTTTCTGGCAGGCTCATATCTGAAGAATTGAAGATATGCGCACTTAGACGTCACAAGTGACGTGATGCATAAAATTTGATCGATTTTCTTGGCAGAGACTAAATACGACCTTGGCAATGTTCGCCAGACATGGCGATATATCACCTCTCTCTACAGCCAATTTCACTCGGTTCGGGGCGCTCCGCAGTGCATGCAGCTGCGTATCGACACGGTACAAAAATGTTGAATGAATCCACCGGCGAACGATACGACTACGGCCGCAAAGACGAAGTCGTTGCTTGTGATATTGAATTGCCGCCAGAAACTCCGAGTTGGTTGAGAAGGGCCATCGATGGGCGCGATGCTAACGGCGCTTCAGAAGCGCTCTGGAATGCGGTCGAAAAATTTGAAAAACGCTCAGACAGCCAGCTGGCAAACGAAATTGAGTTCGCTCTGCCAATTGAATTGACACAATCTCAAAACATCGAGTTGTTAAAAGAATTCGCCACGACCTTCACAGACCGAGGAATGGTCGTTGATTGGTCTTATCACGACGCGCCCGGCAACCCCCATGTTCACATGATGCTTACGCTACGCCCCCTCACCGAGGAAGGCTTTGGACCCAAGCGCGTGCCGATCTTGGGAGAAGACCGACAACCTATCAAGGTTTCGACAAAAGGCGGCGATCGTTACCAATACCGTCATTGGTCCGGAAACCGCGAAGACCTGCGCGAATGGCGCGGTATCTGGGCAGAGACGGCGAACCGGAAACTCGCAGAATGCGGCCACGCAGTCCGTATCGATCATCGCAGTCACAAAGACGCAGAAATTGACCTCCTCCCCTCTCGTCACAAAGGCCAGGCACGAACCCACGCTGCGCCTTCTCCGGAAGATGACTTTTACCATAACGAAGCGCGCCGCGAGGCGAAAAACACTCAGCGACTTCTCAAGAACCCCGAGTTGATTTTGGCAGATGTTACGACCCGAAAGTCCGTATTTGAAATGAGCGATGTGACGGACGCCATTGCTAAATATATCTCGAATGAAACCACACAAAAATTGGTCCTCCATGGCCTCCGAAACAGTAACAACCTCGTTCGCTTGCAGAACGTGATAACCGATCCAAAAACCAAAGACGTCATCGCGCCCGCGAAGTACTCGACCCCAGATATGATCCTGCTCGAAAGACGGATGCAGACGGACGCAGCCGAGCTGTTTCAATCGGGCGGGCATGGCGTCAAACGATCACACCTGAAAAGCGCCCTCGCCCAATACGACTTTCTTTCCCAAGAGCAACGCATGGCGGTGCGCTTCGTAACCGGCAGCCGAGGCCTTTCGAACCTCGTCGGGTTAGCAGGCGCAGGAAAAACGACGCTATTGAAAGCCTCAAACACAGCGCTAGAGCGCAGCGGCAAACGGGTTATTGGTCTTGCGCTCGCTGGTAAAGCGGCGGAGTCGCTGACAAATGAGAGCGGTATTGCCTCGCGCACCTTAGCCTCGTTTGAGCATGCCATAAAGAATGGCCGAGAGACGCTCTCAGCGGATGATGTCGTAGTGCTCGACGAAGCCGGAATGGTGGGCTCTCGCCAAATGGCCTGGTTGCTTGCTGAGGTTAACAAAGCCGGAGCCAAAGCCATCTTCGCTGGTGATCCAGATCAGCTACCCGCCATTGAGGCGGGGTGCGCGTTCCAATCCATCATCGATGGAACAGCCGCAGCAGAAGTGACGGTCATCAGGCGTCAGTCAGATGGCGCTGACCGCCTGGCATCTCTGAACATGGCCCGCGGATCGGTAAAAGATGCGATTGAGCATTACATCGCCAAGGGTCAAACCTACGCAGCGTCGTCCAAGAACATTAGTATGCGCCAAATTTCCGCGAACGTGTTTGCAGAGATCATGAGCGGCAAAGACTCGCTCGCCGTTGCGCAGTCGAACACAGATGTCGACAAGCTCAACTTAGCCATTCGGTCTCGGCTGGTCGATAGTGGAATGTTGGAACCGGGGATAACTCTGAGCACCTCGCGTGGCGAAGCAAACTTCGCAACGGGCGACAAGCTCGTGTTCCTGAAGAACGACTATACCTTCCACGTTAAGAACGGAACGACTGGCACAGTTACACATGTCTCAAACAATTCAATGACCGTCAGACTCGCTGATGGGCGAACCGTGCGCTTTGATCCGCGTCGCTACGATCACTTCACGCATGGCTATGCTGTCACTATTCACAAATCGCAGGGAGCGACGGTCGACAGTGTTCATATGCTCGCGACACGCATGATGAGACGCAACCAAGCCTACGTCGCTATGACACGGCACAGAGATCGCTTGAACATGTATTGGTCTAAGGCAAGCTTCAATGTCTTTGAGGGCGGGCTTGTTGAAGCGCTGAGCCGTCCGGACGATAAGACAACCACGCTCGATTACGCTGATAGTCCAGAATACGCGCGCATCATTGAGTTTGGGTCCCGGCGCGGTTTCGATACGCGAGCGGTATACCGACAGTCACAGCAACTTAAAGACGCTTCGGCTCGCCTGACAAAGATTTTTGAATATCGAGAGCGTTTAAACGACTTGTCTACGCGGGCCGACGCCGCCATCAGCCAAAAACTTCTGGCGTCGAACTCCGCATTGGCGGCAACCAAACAACCGCTTTCGAAACTGGAAAATATGTCGACTGAGGCGCTCGCGTGGATTGAGGAACAGAAGCGTCCGAAATGGCTGATCGAACCAGCTACTGAATATTCAAGCTCGCCAGAGGACGTCGCCAAGCACTTAATGACGAGCGGCCAGATTGATGAAACAGCCGCCATTTTCAAAAACGTGAGAGAGTTGAGGACGCATTTGTCTTACAATTTTCCCAAGCCCGGGAGCGTCATCGTTAGGTTACTCAACGATGTCTACGATGTTCCAGCGGGCGAGAGAGACGCATTCGCGGAAGAACGGATTCGGGTTTTGTTTAAAAATTCGAAGCGGTTCGGAGAGTACAAGAAACCACGCAACTATAAACCGACACTGTCGCTTTCCACCGAAATGACGGAAGCAGACCACATCCATTACAGCCGCGAAATGAAACGTTTAATCAGAGTCGCGGTTAGAACTGCTGGGCAAGAATACGACCGAATCGTATCGGAAGAACGAAAGTTCAGGGAACTTGTCGCCAATGGCGTCCCATATCCGTCATCCAACTTGGAAAAATTCATGACCGGTGGTGCCAATTTCAACGCCGATCAAGATGACCAAATCGCCAACGCACGCGATCAAGCGACGGGAACACTCGAATCCGACAAAGATCTTTCTGATGAGTTCGACTACTTCACGGACATCTGGAAGCAAGCCAGCAAAATCGCCAACTCTCGCTCCGTCTCGCCCGAAATCAGGAAAATGATTTCGGCTATCACGACGATGCTCAACACGATGGAGTCTGTGCTCAAAACATTGTCGCACATCACCTATGCTGCGCCGGCCATCGAACGAACATTTCGAGAGGAATTGTGGGAGCAAGAGGAGGTTGAAGAAACGCTCAGCGTCTCGCCGGGGTTATCGATGTGATGGTTCAAACCGAATAGATAGGTCGTCTAAACCCAAGATCGAACTTCCCACTGTGGATTGTCTGGCATCCTGAGCTTGCCGACATGACTGGGTCTGATGGCT
>CAZDBE010000004.1:0-13791 GCA_964503675.1 uncultured Pirellulaceae bacterium
CCGTAAGAGATGTTACACCGGAATCCAGTTCATTGAGGTCCGAGCTACATCACGCTGGAATTCCTAAAGCGGTGATTCCTAAAGCGGTGATTTCCAACGGCCAAGCGAATACTGCCGTCGAGATATTGGAACAAAAACCAAATGCGCCATCTGGTGAGTCAAAGGATAAAGATCTCTCTCAAGCGATCAAATCAACTCCAAACGACCAAATGGGTTCCGTTGTTGATGAATCTCCCCCCGCTGACGGTAGGCGTAGCGATGAAATTTCCAGTGATGTTATTGGCCGAGTACCAATTCAAGGGCGGGACATTCAATCTACGGAAACATTAGTTGAAGACCCTTCGTTGATCGCAACAATGGATGCCGTCGGGACGCACCAAGGTGAGGAACGCAACGACGTAAACTATCGCCGTTTCAACGCATCCCCAACATCAGTGCATCGGATACCAGTAGAACCGCATGGGAGAAGTAGTCAGTTAGTGCACTCTGATTTACCGTCCGGAAATGATACTCCCGACCCCAACCGTTTGCTGTTGCCTAACGCGGTGACCGAATCACCTGTCAACTCGCAAGAACTCTCGTTTGCGGTGAACCAAGTTGTTGATTCGCCTGTTGAACCGCGCATCAAGGTCAAAGGTAATTCACAGGCAGAAGTCTCAACGACACTTTCCAACGTTTCAAGCGAAGATCTTGAACAGCTGATTCCTGCAGTCGAAATCGAAAACGAAACTGCGTTTAACGTGCAAAGAAATGCTTCGGTTTTGGAACTGCTGACTGACAGATCAGGCGAGACTCGAACGTTACCTAGTGTTGAACTACTGCCGTCAAATGAGGCATTGAGCGGATCTTTCCAAGAGTCTTCTTCTCTCAATGTTGAGCCAAATGCTGCCAGTCCGATCCCAGTTCAGCTATCCACCAGTGATTCGCCGACGGCGGTATCGCCTAGTAACATCAGTGGAATCTTGGCTCCTTTTAATCCAGAGACTCAAGCGGCCGTTGTTTCACAGGTCGGAGACTTGCTGATCGAAGAGATGCGGGTGAACACCAATCAGCAGCAGAAAACAATCACGCTGCAACTTCATCCCGCTGAACTCGGGTCCGTATCAGTAAGACTTGAATGGGATGGTGACGGACTGCGGGCTCATATTTTGACATCGGAAGTTCGCGCAGGCGAGATGCTAAATCAGAACAAATCTCAGCTACACGCGGCTCTTACGCAATACGGCTATGACGTAGCATCGTTGGAAGTAGATCATCACCCGTTTCAACATCAATCAGATCAGCATGCAGAGCAGCAACAGCGTCAGTCAAACGCAGGGCTTCAATCTAGCGACAATGTAGATGCCCCAGCGGCAAGTAAAAGGGCTTTGTCCGCGCAGAGTATTAACTACTCGACCCGCTCAACTGGCAATGCAATTGACATCATGGTTTGATTGCCGCCAGCGTTTTTTAGGTTCGTTGCTAAATCGATGCGAACACGACAAGCAAATCACTGACAAAACAATTCACTCAACTAAACCACACAAAACGATAAGGACGTAGAAATGGAAGGCATATCTTCAGCTGTTGCGACCAATGAATTTCTCACTCTGCTCACAATTCAATTAACGAACCAAGACCCGATTGACCCTGTCAACCAAGAAGACTTTGTTGCTCAACTTTCTCAATTTTCGATGCTGGAGCAGATTGAGAATCTCAATTCGACTTTCGAGCAGGTGTTGCGGACTGAGCAAATCAGTCAAGGCATCAATCTGGTCGGGAAAAACGCTGAGTTTTCTGATCCGATTACTGGCGAGCAACAAACCGGGCGCGTCGAAAAACTCATCTCCGATGACGGCCCGGTCAACCTTGTAATAAATGGCCAGCGGATTGCAATTGATATCGTTTCAGGAGTTACGGCTTAAGAACACAATTCACTGAACTCTTGATAGGAAAAATTGATTTAAACCAAATTCGATTCAACTCAAACTCAATTACCCCCCCTCAACTAAGTAACGGAAGCACGCATGTCTCAAACACTATTAACGGGCGCCTCTGGCTTGCTCACACACCAACGCAAACTTGATGTTGTTGCCAATAATATCGCAAATATTAATACGACGGGTTACAAGACTCAGAACGTACTTTTCTCTGACTTGCTTTATACGCCGTTGGGTCAAGCATCTGAAGGTACTGGAAGATTTCAAGGCGGTGTGAATCCAAAGCAAATTGGGCATGGAGTCCAAGTCGCCGAAGTAACTCAAGATTTCTCACAAGGGATTTTGACTAATACGGGAGAGCAGTTTGATTTTGCAATCGAAGGAGATGGGTTCTTCGTTGTCTCCGGAGAGCAAGAGAAATACACACGAGATGGATCATTCTCACTCGACAGTAACGGTTATTTAGTAGATGCCGCAACTGGCGGTTACATACAGAGAACTGGCGTCGTGGGTGAATCCATTAATGGGGAACTTGGATTTCAAGTTGGCGGCGACGCACGAATCAACGTTCCACTCGGATTGACTGTGCCGGGGGAAGCGACTACCGAAGCGAGTTTCGTTGGAAACCTACCTTCGGATGCAACGCCTCCACAAACCGAAGTGTTGATCACGACAACGCCCTTCACTGAAGTCGGCGTTGCGGCTACAGACGCCACCGTGTTCAACGACCTTGACTTCAATCAAGTTGACTACGTCGCCGGAGATGAGATTGAAATTGTCGGAACCAATGCCGATGGCTCCTCATTTTCAGTGAACCTGCCGGCTGATGGTGCACTGACGGTTGGAGACGTAGTGACAGCGATCAACGGACAGCTTGAAGGTGCCGTCGCGACACTATCAGCTGCGGGCAACATTGTTGTAACTGCAGATGAAGTAGGCGAATCCTTCCTGAGCCTTAACCTCCGAGATTCTATTGGTAATACCGGACTATCGGACTTTCAAGAAGTTGCGGTTATCGTTGATACCGAGGGCAAAGAGGGTGACAAGGTGCAATCGACCATTCAGGTGTTTGACTCTCGTGGTAGCGCGCATCCGTTGAACGTCACGTTTGAAAAACTGGACGACAACATCTGGGAAGCCGAGTTTACCGCAGCCAATGATTCAATCCAGCTTCCGGATGGCTTAGTTCAACAAATCATATTTGACGAAGACGGTGGCTACCAGACAATTAACGGCACTGGCATTGGGGATGCGAGCATCGAGCTCCAAGTCAGTACCCTCAACGAAGAACAGACCATCGAGATTTCATTCGATAACCTGTCGCATGTTGCCAGTGGTTATTCGACAACTTTTGACCAAGACGGTTTTCCACCAGGGACGATTGTCTCTCTAAACGCTTCATCCGACGGGACAATGGTTGGCGTAGCTACCAATGGAAGGCAGTTAGATATCGCCCAATTGGCCGTAGCGCGTTTTGCGAATAACCATGGTTTGGAGAGCACCGGAGGAAACTATTACGTCCAAACCTCAAACAGCGGTCTTCCTAGTATTGGTGGAGGTTTTACAGATGGGCGGGGCGCGATTCGCGGCGGCAATTTAGAAACATCTAACGTCGATGTTGCGATTGAATTCACTCAATTAATTGTTGCACAGCGAGGTTTCTCGGCGAACGCTCGTTCCATGACCGTCGCAACAGAGATTCTTCAGGAACTGAACAACATCTTCTAGGGAATGAATTGATACTGTAATGAGACAGCGCACTTTGTGATGAGATAACGCGTTTATAGCCCGAGCGAACATTTGCTCGGGCTGTTTTTTTATCGCTCACGCCGCTTGGTTCATGCGCCGGATAAAGTTCAATACTTCGGCGACAGCATGGTAAATCTCATGAGGAATCTCACCACCAATGTCGACCTTGGCATACAAATATCGCGCTACTGGTTTGCGTTCGACAACAGCAATTCCGTTCTCTTTGGCGACTTTTATGATCTCCTTCGCCAAGAAATCGGCACCTTTGGCAATGACGATCGGAACCTTTGATTCTTCAGGGGCGTACCGTACGGCGACGGCAAAGTGGGTCGGGTTTGTGATGATGACTGACGCGCGAGGAACCTCGGCCATCGTGCGCTTCTTCGACATTTCGTTACGTACTTTTTGCATCCGCGCCTTCATTTGCGGATCGCCTTCAACGTCTTTGTTTTCGTCGCGAATATCTTGTTTTGTCATCATCAAATCTTTTTTCTGCTTCCACAGTTGGTAGCCGAAGTCAATCAGACCAACGACCACCATTATCCCGGCTGTGGCCAAAGCAATTTCCAAACAAATTGAAGCCCCTGTTTCGATGAGGTGGCCAAAGGTGTGTAAGCCCGACTGCGCGATCTCACCATAACGCCAAACGGTGATGTGGTAGCTCGCCACAATCACTCCCGCTGCTTTCAGAATAGAAATTCCTCCTTGGTTCAACGATCGAGTAGAAAAAAGTCGCTTCAACCCGCTTTGCGGTGACGCCTTACTCAACTTCCATTCCAAGGGCTTCATCGAAAGATTGAATCGTGTTTGCAAAGCACCGGCGATCATTGCGATAAACATCAAGGGCAACATCAAACCGAGGCAAGCGACACCCATTTCCATCAGATTCCGTCGGATTGCCAATAGAATCGTCTGGGGTTCTTCAATCATTGGATCAAAGAATGTCAGCCGCTCGCGTATCGAAATAAGAATCGAGTCAAAGAACCACTTGCCCATCATGAGAAAGAAACAGACTGCCCCGAGGAGGATCAACGCCCCCATCAACTCAGAACTGAACGCCAGTTGGCCATCTTCGAACGCCTTCTCCCAGCGTCTGGCGGTGGGTTCTTCGGTAGGTTGTCCTGATTGTTCAGCCATGCCCCAAAATCCTATTCAAAGTACATGAACAGGGATTCAATTTCTTCGATATGCAATTTGAAATACATCTCGACGGATTTGAGTATCACCGGCATAAAGATAGCAAGACAAAGAATTCCCAGCCAGCTTCGAAGGGCCATCCCGACCGAAAATAGGTTCAGCGTCGGAGCGGCTTTATTCAGCAGCGCTAGTCCGACAGTGATAATGAATAAGCAAAGGCCAACGGGCCCAACGATCAGATTGCCATTTTCGAACAGTCCGCTGGTCATTGAAACAAGCCCTTCGGTTGGCAAGTCCAATAGACTGATTCTTGCGGACAACTGAATCAAGGAATAGTGCAACAACACGATAATAAAGTAATGAAAATTCAAACCGAAAAATAGTAAGACGGTGAACATCTCAAAGATAGACGTGAGCAGCGTCGATGAGTCGGGGCCCGCCGGACTCGATACCGCCGCCAGCGAGAGTCCCATCTCTTGGCCTACGTATGCGCCCGCAATTTTTGCAGGGACAAACATGAATCCAAGTACGACCGCAAGTAGGAATCCGATACCGACTTCCTTGGCGATCAACAATGTCGACGTGACACCGTTGATTTGTTCAATCGCAAATGAATTCGGTGGAAGACTGCCAAACCAAAAGGTTGTCAAAGCAACGGCAAGCCCAGCTTTCACCATTTGTGGCAATTGTTTCTGCGCAAAGATTGGCAAGAATCCAATGAAGGCTGAAACGCGAGCGAGAATCAGCAAAAACGAGAGAACTTGCTGTTCGGCGGTCATAGAATCGCGTTGATATTCTCAATCAACTTTGTGGTGTAATTTTTGATCGTCGACAAATACCAAGGGGTCAGAAGTATCGTGATGGCCACCACCGCTACGATTCGCGGCGCAAACGTAAGCGTTTGTTCTTGGATACTAGTTACCGTTTGGAAGATACTGATAGCCAAACCAACGATTAGGCTGACAGCGACTATCGGTGACACCAACAGCAATGAAGTCAGCAGCAGATCGCGCGAAATCATGATGGCGTCGCTCATTTCCATTGCTTTTCCTGAACTGTCGGTATGTAGGTTTGTGCGAAATATTTGTTGATGTTGGCGTTAGTCGATTTTTGAACGACCAAATCGTAAATCTCAAAATGTAAGCGACTGGCTCTGTTGCCTTTAGCGCAGCTTTGTGCCGTTTCTACTGTCGCTGGCAGGCTTGCCTTTGGTGAACGAGTCAACTATCTGTGCGACCAATGGAGCATCGTTAAACGCAGCCAACACTTTGGCGATCTGCCGATCTTGTAAGCTGTCCAAAAGTCTAGCGGCGAACTCTAAGTCCCCGCGATCGGCAAACTCTTTTAGGTAATTGGCGGCCTGTTCCGGATCAAGGTCTTTGAACCAGTTCTTCACGACCTTTACCCGGCGGTCTAATTCATCATCGACCAGTTCAATCCTTGTTTTACCGATCTCTTCTTCCAGATCGGATAGAACCCGTGCTTGATCGGAGACTGATTTGCTTTCCATCCTCAACAGCTCTAAGGCTTCTCGAGCTTCGCGGAGTTTTGCGTCAATCTTGTCTCCAAATGCTTCAAGTTCGTCTCGTTCTCTTTTAACATCCTCAAATAGTAAATTGATTCGTTTCTCTTCACGCTTTAGCTTTTGTTGGTTTTCGAAAAGGGCTCGTTCCTTTTCCATGATCGACTGGGCCAGTTCTGTAACTGCTTCAACGGTCACGGGAGTTTCTGGCCTTAGCGCCACAGGCATGACTTCAATCTTCTCTGATTCATTCACCTGTTGGGGGAACGTAGAGGCGACACTTTCATCGACGCCCTCGACAACCTCTTCTGCTTCAACAACTTCAGGTTCAAAAATGAACATGTACGAAGCACCGGCTGATAGTGCGAACGCGAATATGCCCACCACGAGTGTTATTAGGATTGATTTCATGGACCAGCCTCGCCAAATTGCGTCATGAGATATTGTTCGTCGCGTTCGTTCTGATCAGAACGTTGTGCCGCGTAATTGATGGATTCGGATTTACGCTGGATGAGTTTTTCCATGGATTCAATCTTTGCCATTTGGTCCATCAGCGCTATTCGCTTTGTTTCACGCAACTCTTGTTCTGGCACAATCGCGGTCTGCCTTTGTGCAATCTGTTGTTTTAGATTCATCAGCCATTGGATGCCCATCTGTCGGTTGGCAATTGTTGCTGGCTGAAGTGAAAGTTGCTGCGGGGCAGTTTCGAACTGCTGGATAAGCCGTGCAATTTCACTTTCGAGTTTCAAAACTACGGCGTTTTGCATTGCAAAATCCGCTTTGATGACCTTCAGTTCTTTCTCGTAGAAGCTGAGTAGCCTCTTCAGTTTGATTTTGGTGCGTTTGTCACTCATGGTTTCACCACGCTCGGTTTTTGAACCTGCGAGCGTTCAAACAGACGTTGCATTCGTTGTTTGGTTTGCTCGAGTGACGTGGGTTCACCACGATCTTGTTGCAGAAAGTGACAGATTTCAGGGTATAGCTCAATCGCAATGTCCGATTCGTGCGAAATGCCTTTCTGATAGGCCCCAACCTGCACCAAATCAATCACGTCGTTGTAATTTGCAAGCATCTGGCGGATGCGTCTTGCCACTTTTGCATGCTGTTTATCAGCTAAGGCTCCAAACAACCTGCTGGCACTTGGTAAAACGTTGATCGCTGGAAAATGCCCGCTGTTCGCCAAATTCCGATCTAGAACGATGTGGCCGTCCAAAATGGAACGCGCCGAATCGGCGATCGGATCATTCATGTCGTCACCATCCACTAGGATGGTCAGCAGCCCAGTGATCGACCCTCGATCAGAGTTCCCCAGTTGCTCGAGGATGACCGCGAGTTTTTGGAAGACTGATGGTGTGTAGCCGCGACTGGTTGGCGGTTCACCCAACATCAATCCAAGCTCGCGCTGCGCCATAGCGAAACGAGTAAGACTATCAAGCATGAAGAAAACATTCTTGCTCTGGCTACGAAACCAACTTGCAATCGCGGTCGCGGTTTCTGCCGCTCGTACTCTTGATAACGGACTCTCGTTGGCAGTGGATACGATAACGACGGACCTAGCCATCCCTTCGGGGCCAAGTGAGTCTTTGATGAATGGCAGAACTTCGCGTCCTCGTTCGCCAATCAAAGCTACGACGTTGAGATCAGAATGAGCAAATCTCGCCACTTCGCCCAAGAGCGTACTTTTCCCGACACCACTGCCGGCGAATAGTCCTACGCGCTGTCCCTTGCCTATCGTCAGTAATCCGTCAATCGTCCGCTGACCGGTAATGAACGGTTCATTGATTGGCTGTCGAGTCAATGCTCCTGGAGGTTGATGATTGATGCCGATCGTAGAGGAACAACGGAGCGGCCCCTTGTCGTCGATGGGATCACCAACCGAATTGATGACTCGACCAAGCAGGTTGAAACCAATTGGTAGTCGCAGTTGTCGATCCATCGCAGTAACGCGATCGTTTCTCTTCAATGGGATCGCGTCTCCAAAGGGCATTATCTGAACTTGTCCACCGTCGAATCCGATCACTTCTCCCAAACAACGCTGGGCTTCTGCATTTTCGATTTGGACTAGTTCACCGATCGCTGCGGGCAGGGACACGGAAATGGTTCCTTGGACGCGATCAATCCTTCCTACTGACCGAAAGGATTTTGATTGTTCAATTGTGGTAATACAGTCTTCCCAAAGTATTGGGTCAAAGTCGAGCATGGCCGATCACATCCAAAAGTTCAATTTCAATTTGTGAGAATTGATGCGTAAGATTGGAGACGAGTTCGTGAGATGCATACTCGACTCGGCATTCGCCAATCGCAAGATCCGTGGCTGGTGCCAAAAGCGTCTTCCCGTCCTTTAATTGCTCGGCGAGTTCGACTTCAATAGCACTTACCTGATTAGGATGGACGTAGATTGCAACTGCAGTTTCGGGCTGATTAATCGCTTCATTTAGCATTTGCACCAATCGTTGTTGCTCTATCGCCTCGGAGGAACCAATAATTTTTGCCGTAATCACCATCGCAAATTTGACGGCCAATTCCGATAAACCGCTGACCGCATCGGCAGTTTGTTGATGGGCTTCTTCGATGCCGGTGGCGATTTGCGCGAGCAAAGCCCGATTGTCTCCGGTTGGTGAGTCGGCAACGGGAATGACTTTAGGGTTCACCACCGACGCAGCGCCCGAAGCTTGTTTCAGCAACGTCACTCCAACCAGAGGAACATCAAGTTTTAGATTGATTTCTTTCATGATTACTTGAGGGTTATTTCTCCAGCGTCATCGAGCTGTCCGATGACGGCTTCAAATAATACGCGCGCTGCATCAATGTCTTCTTCTGCTACGTCCGTCATGTACTCCATCTCTTCTTCAACGGATTGCCGAGCTCTTTTTGACATGTTGTCTAGAATTTTCGATTTCAATTCTGGTTCAGTGTTCTGCAGGGCCAATGCTAACTTTTCTGTCGGAGAAGCCCCTAATACTTTTTGCACGTCGCGATCACCCAATCGCGAGAAATCGTCGAAAACGTATAGTTTTGATTTTATAGTTGCCGCAAGTTCTTCGTTGTCTTCTGATATCTTTTCCAAGAGTTCTTGGCGAACATTTTTGGATAGTGTCCGCATGAGTTCGGCCAGCGTGTCAGATTGGTCTATAGCCGGCATCCGTACCGTAATCGCGTTGGCGCTGGCAAATGTTGAATTAAGTACTTGATCAACGATCCGAGGAGATATGGTTGATTCTTGGCTTAGAAATACGACTGCCTGATTCCGAATTTCTGACGGGAGGCTTTCGAGCACCGACCCAGTCAGTTCGTTGCTCAACTGCCGCAAGACGAGGGCCACTGTTTTGGGATGGTCGTTCTTTAGAACTTCCGATATTTGAAAAGGATCCAAGCGATTGAGGTCTGCTTGAACATTGCCGCTGGGTTCCACGCTGTCAAAATAGGTTGGCTGCGGTTTAGAACTTGAGGACGCTGCATCAGAAGGGGAATTGTTTGAGGAATTCGATTTTGCGTTCTTCCCTCCAGCATTTTTCAGTTGTGGTTCGAGCGTCTCGAGAGCGAATGAAAAGTATGAGTTGAAGTCTTGAACGATATAATCGACCTCGTCGCGACTTGGTGGTTCGACTTTGTATTCGTCAAGGATTTTCGAAACGAAGTTGGCGCGTGTTGGGTTCATGCTCTTGAGTGCTGACTGCTCCGCCTCCGGACCCAGAACGCTCAATAGCAGGGCGAGTTTTTCTTCAGTGCTGAGTACTAACATGGGGTCTTTGTTTGGTTTGAGAGCAGTTTGTTCGAGAGAAGCCGGCCGGTCGAGCCGGCCTTATTAGGCGACTTTCTTCGCTGCGGATGCTCCATCGTTTGACGAATTCGGGCTGTCGTCCTGTTTTGACCAGCTCTCGATGATCTTTGAGAAGACGTCCGGATTCTGTTGAACCATTTCACTCAGTTGTGAAATCTGATTGGTCGGTTCTGCTGCTCCGGTACCTGCCGAAGTGTCAGGACGGAACTTACTCAGTGACTTCATGCCGATGATGAGGGCCACGATAGCGGCAACACCCAACGAGACGTTCTTTAGAATTTCATTTATCAGATCCCAGGGCAAGGGAGCAGCAACATCTGTTTCTGTTGGCATCGCGTCAATAAACTCAAAGTATTCAATGCTGATTTGATCCTTGCCTTTGCGAAAACCGACTGCTTGACTGACAAGCGCTTCCACGGATTCTTTTACATTGGCCGCGACGACTTTTTGTTCGTCCTCCACCGACGTTTTGTTGATCAGCACTGAAACGGTCATCATCGTCATCACTGGAGTTTGAATGGTTTCCGTGCGCGAGGTACTGGATACTTCATACTTGTTCGTTAGATCCTCGGTTTTCGACACTAGGTCACTGCGCTTGTTTCCGGCAGTAACTGGCGCGTTTGCATCGCCGGAGTTAGAGGTTGTCCCGGGAATTCCGGAAGCCCGTATGTCGTCGTTGTGCGTGGTTGAGTTCTTGACCATCTCATCAACCAAGACTTTTCCATCGGGATCAAACTCCTTGGTGACAGTTGTGCCCATAGGAAACGTAAAATCGGTCGTGACGGCAACCGAGGCGTTTCCGAGACCAAGAAAACGCGTCAGCATCATTTCTGCTTTTTGCGCCAGCTCCCGCTCTCGTAGAACGCGAAACTCTTCTTGTTTAGATAATCGACCAGTTGATTCATCGGTGGTGTACTCGTTGCCTAGCGTATCAGAGACCGAAACTTGATTGGGACGAAGGCCATTAACAGAGTTTGCGACCAATGATGCAATTGTGGCTGCATTGGATTCACCGAACTTGGACTGGGGGGCAATCTCTAATATGACGGCAGCCGAGGGGGCCAGAGTATCACGAATGAAGGCTTGCTTTTCAGGAATGCTTAGATGGACTTCCGCCGATTTGACGACCTTGTATCGTCCAATGCTGTTTTCTAGCTGACGTTCCAAGTTTCGTCGGAAGATGTCTTGTTGGCTTAAAGGGTCCATCCAAGGGGAGATCGCTTCGACGTTTGCCTCTCCCGAATCGATGCCCAATTTCCCGACGGAGATTTTTGCTTTGGACCAATTGCGTTTGTCAACCAAGACGATCGAACCGGCACCTTTGACTTGATACTCAACATTCGCCGCTTCAAGTGCATCAATTACTTGAGCCGCGTCGGATGGTTGTAGATTACTTGAAAGCACGATGTAGTTTGGCTGCGCAGACCAGACGCCGACGCCGATGACGCTTCCCACGCAAAGTATCAACAGCAACCCGATGCCGAAACGGCCGGCGGCTGTTGAATCCTTCCATATTAATATCGTTTGATCCAAGAAGGATCTCAAAGTCTGCATGACGTGTCCGAGAAGAGAAGAACGACAAAAGTGCTGCGATAGAAAAGTGACGGCAGCGCGAGTTCAACTAGAATTGCATCCTCATGAGTTCGTTGTATGAGTCGACCAGTTTGTTTCTTATTTCCATAAACAGCTGAAACGACATTTCAGCGTTGGCAACAGCCATAACGACCTGCTGCACGTTGTCAGTTTTTCCTTTGACCAAATCGTCGATCGCTTGGTCGGAGTTGATTTGTGACTGGTTGGTTGATTGAACAAAATCTTCAACTAATGCAGAAAAGCCACCAGCCTTCTGTGTGCCGTCAGAGGGTGCCGACGGCTGACTGCTGGGCGGTGTGTTTTGAATCGAGTGCAGCGACGTCATCGATGCGGCTGGGTTGATTGGCAGCATCACGATACTCGCAACAGGGTAAGCGTCTGTTCGATCATTTCCTTGAAGGACGTGAGGGCTTTTAAGTTTGCCTCGTAGGATCGACTTGCGGTGATCAAGTCGACCATCTCGTTAGGAATCTGAACGTTGGATAGTTGTACGATGCCGTTTTCGTCAGCATCGGGATGACCGGGCGAGTAAATTTCAGGGAATGGCGAATCGTCAGTTTCGGTACCCTCAACCTTGACCCCATGCAGGCCAGAATTTGAATCGTAGATGTTGCCCACGAGTTCTGAGAATACAAGCTGCTTTCGCCGATACGGCGCTCCATCAGGGGATCGAGTTGAGTTTGCATTGGCGATGTTGTTCGCAACAGTCTCCATTCGCATGCGCTCAGCCGACATGCCCGAAGCGCTGATGTCGGCGGTGGAGAATAAATTTGAAAACATGAGAAACCTCCGCTGTAACGGTAGTTTTTGAAACCAACTCGTTATCCGTTAATCGATTGCTTGAGAATGCCCATTTTTGAACCTAGCAACTGGGTCAAAGTTTGGTGTGCGAGCGCGTTCTTTTTCATTTGAGCAATCTCATAATCAACGTCAACGTTGTTGCCATCCATGCGTTGGGTCAGTCCACTAACTTGGCTTACGTTGTAGTGGCTGTTGGCGGATTGATTGGAGTCGATCTTTTGTATCAACTGCTCGAAAGGAACCTCGATCGCCTTGTAGCCAGGCGTGTTGAGGTTGGCGATGTTTTGGCCCGTCGCCTGATGACTTTGGTGCGCATACTCAATCGCGTGCTGTAACGTTTGGAAATGTTGAAATATATCGGTCATAACGATTGAATCGGATCGGGTGTGTTTAGCGCTTTAGCAACAGACTCGGATTTGCGGGTAACCGCTTTGAAGGTGAAGTCACCTTTTTACAACGTCGAACGTTTGATCATTCCGCTTGTAAAAGTGTCAGATGCTGCTTTCGTTTGACGCTAGCGGTCTAGGCTTTTCTGGCTGACATAACCGGTAATTTGCGGGTCGCGAACGTCAACTCGGAGCGCCTAGACGATGAATGAAGGGTGCGTCACTATCCAATACTTTGGAGCCGCATCTTTACTTTTCTGCACCAAATCAGGTGCCACGGCTACGTTCGGTTTTAGCAACAGAGAATCAAATGGACATCGCTACCATCATCGGTCTAACCGCCGGTTTCGGTCTAATTTTCGCTTCCATTGCGATGGGCGGAGGCTCGGGTTTGTCGGCGTTCATCGACGTTCCGTCGTTAATGATCACGGTGGGTGGATCCTTTGCAGCACTGCTGATCAATTTCCCATTGAAGGTTTGTTTGAGCTCGCTTTCGGTAATCAAAAAGTGCTTCCTCTCTAAGATTCCCGAACCGGCAGAAGTCATTGAGAAGTTCAAGGAGTTGGCAGTGATCGTTCGCAAGGACGGCATGTTGGCATTGGAACAACAGCTTGACGCAATCGACGACGAATTTATGAAACGTGGTTTAGAAACTGTAATCGGTGGTGGCGAGATCGAGCAGATCAGGAGTGCGTTGGAAACGGAAGTTTCGGCTATTGAGGCACGCCACTCGATTGGAAAGAAGATTGTTGAGTCTACGGGCGCCGCGGCGCCTGCTTTTGGAATGATCGGAACTCTGGTTGGGCTGGTGCAGATGCTTCAATCCTTGGATGATCCCAGTAAGATCGGTGGTGGTATGGCGACCGCATTGTTGACGACGCTTTACGGAGCCATCATTGCGAA
>CAZDBE010000004.1:13891-16596 GCA_964503675.1 uncultured Pirellulaceae bacterium
TGGTTCATGACTTACAGCGACGTTATTACGCTGCTGATGACTTTCTTTATTCTGCTGCTGACATTTGCCACAACTGAGCCAGAGCGATTCGAGAAAACGGTCTCCTCGACGTTTGACAAAGGTTCTGCCTCGGGAACAGCGGGCAAGAAGCTGAAGAAAGGTGAGAAGGACTCTTTTGTCAGTCGACTAAGAGTACCGGCGGCAAGGATTGCGATGCGTGGGGCAGAGATGCCGCCGATCGTGCGTGAGAGCGCGTCGGAGACTTGGGGGGAAGGACTTCGTTCACTCAACGAGGAAGAATCGAAGCAGAATGCGCTCAACTCACATTCTTTCGATGTGCCGACGGCACAGCTATTTGATTCCGATGGCAACCTGACGATTGGCGGCACAGAACTTTGCAAACACTTGTCTGACCAGTTGCAAGATTTACCCTTCCACGCAGCAATCCAATTTAACAATCAGCGGCATGTCAAGAATTTAGCCATGATGATGGAACATCTCTTCCATACAGAGAAAACGCGGCCGGGCCAATTGGCGATGACCTACATTCAAAATGAGAATCTAGACTCGACGAAAGTTCGGATTTTGATCAAGCGTTATCTAACCAGTGCAAATCGATAGAGGCTTTTTCTCAGTGTCAGTTGCTAGACCGCAATTAGAAAGACTCAATCGCGTTAGCTCCGGGCCGTAGCCCAACCTTTTTAAAAAGACACCGTCAGGACTGTTAGATAAACAAGTGGCGACAAGCCGCTCAAAGGAAACCAGATGGTTCTGTTCGCGCGGTCTAAAACAACCACCTATGAAATAAGCAATGGCTAGAAAACAAAAACCACCACCGGAGAAGCCAAGTAAAGCGTATTTGGTTTCATTCGGAGATACTATGACGGCTTTGCTCGCGTTCTTCATTGTTCTGAACTCTTTTGCAAAAGAACAAACGGGAGCCAATATGTATTCAGGGACGGGGTCGTTTGTAAATGCGTTTTCAACGATCGGTCTCCCAGGTGGGTATCCCGGGGATCGTTCGTCTCAGGTACTCGAGAAAGAACATTCGGCTCCTCTTTACGCGATTCACAGTCCTGAAGAGAAGAAAGAGACAGGGATAAATTTGGGCCCCGATTCTGATCCAGATAAACAGCGCGTCATCGATCGGCAGACAGAAAATTTCAAACGATTCCTCACTGACGTAGGGAAGGAATTCAACGTTGACGAACTTCCACCAACACGTAACCAAATCGTATTCGATTCGTTTGAGAAGATGAAAGAAAAAGAGCCGGGTAAAGCCCATTTGCCGCTGCAAACCAATGCGGTTGAGATCGCATCCGAATCGATTATGAAACTTGGCCGACAAGATTTCGAATTAGAGATTATCGTCTGGGCGAAGATGCCCAGCGAAGTGATGATGAAGAAAGCGATCCAACAGGCGGTCGCAATCGACACTCAAATTGGGCGAATTTTCAAATTAACACCTGATCAGAAAGCACGGGTGACGGTGTCGGGGAAGCCTTGGCTGTTTGCAGATGCCGCACGGCCGAAAGTCTCATTTGTACTGTCTTTGATGGATTTGCAGTAGGTTCAGATCGGACCGATCGATTCTATGGAATGCGTTTGACGCTGCTTGAAATACCCCAAGGCAGATAGGCTCTGAGCCCTCGAATAACATGGTGGAATAACGAAAGTGAAGTACTGCTGTTTGGATTTGCGTTCGCAGTCTTACGCTTTCGAGTTGTGAATGCGGAAACGAGTTCACGACTATGCACCTTGAACAACCCTACACCATCGCTTGTGCGATGTCATCTGCCACAAATCTGAGTAGGTTTTGAGGCGATCGAAGTTGAATCTCTAACGCTTCCTTGCTGATCGCCAGATTCACGGCAGTGTTGCCTTTCTCGAAGACGAACGATTCAAATGCAGCTGCGGTCTGAGAATTCGCTAGGTCCCAGACACCCGTAACTGCTGCGGAGGTGATTGTTTCGGCTGAATCAATAAAGGCAACCGTCACGCTGACCCGCATCGGTTGTTGGGCGCGTAATTCGTTCACACGCACGATGGCAAGAGTGTCGGCGTTGTATTGTCTCGATATGGCGACAACTTCGCGTTCCTCGAACTTGCCCCGCACCAAATTATCCGGGTGACCGAAAAGACGCTGGTCGCAGGGGGATACGACATCAAAGAAGTTTCGGGATCGAAACTGATTCGCTAGTTCGGTGATCATGAGACCATTCTCATCGTAGCGTCCAGAGTTTTGGCCGGATTCTATCAATGCTACGCGTTGCGGCCAGTTACCTTTTAATTGCCGTCTGTTAAGCAGTTGACAATCGTTTCGATAGACCGAAAAACTGACGACTTCTTCAGTCTTTCTGAAAAATGGGAAACATGACGACATTTGACATCCTGTTAGCATGGTTGAAGCGCTCAACAACGGGAGTCCAATCGCTAATTTCAACCAATCTCTGCGGTCGCAAATAACATCAGAACCATTTTTGTTTTTGGGATTCATGATCGCGTGATTTGGTTTTATGAATCTGATAAGACGATGAAACATTCAAAATTCAGCTTTCTCATAAAGCAAATGCTGGAAGCTTTGGGCGTGTTATTCACTGCCGATCGGCATCTAATGCGGTGGTCAAAGAATTCATTAGCGCGGCGTCAAGGTTTGCTTCGATATTCCTCAGGGCTTTGTCAGCATCGCGTTGAATTACTATCTT
>CAZDBE010000004.1:16696-40831 GCA_964503675.1 uncultured Pirellulaceae bacterium
GCCCGTGGGACTAACTGGGTACGTCTGCCGGTTTGGGGTGACGCGGTATTCACCAGACATGGCCGAATTAAAAGTTGAGGCGCCGGATTGCATTTCCGGGTAGCCAGATGCTGAATATGAATCATGAGATGATTGCGAAGGAGCGTGTTGGATTTGTGTTGCAAAACCTTCGTTGCCATGATGTGGATTGGCTCTATTGCCCCAGTTTGAACCATCCGAAAAATTGAAGTTTTGATCGGCATCTGTAACGAGCTGTCCATCGTTCAGCGTCGGCGCCCTTTCTAAAGAGTGCTGTCCGGCACGAGACGGTCCCAAGTAAGGAGGCATTTCGGGTTGGTCTAGAGGTGATGGTTCGTTGATCTGTGCTGGACCATTAAAGAAGTCTGCTGGCGCTACAAGGTTCGGAGATGGTGTTGAATAGGTGCGAGGTGAAGCACCTTGGTAGTAGGACGCTTTTTCTACCATTTCGTTTTCAGGTACTGCTCGTTCCTGTTCCGCCGATGTTGCTACGGTAACATCAGTCGATTTTTTCGGTCGCCGGATACCGAAAATCGAGTTAAGCATTGGCTTCAGACTGCGAATAGCGGACGGTTTGGTGCTGGGCAAGAGTCCTTGTCCAGCGCAGCGCTGAACCGGCAGGAAAAGTACCCATCCTGTAAGTAGAATCACAACAATATAGCTAATTCGTAACATCGAGAACCTTACGTGTTTTGCTTCGGTGCGGTGTCGAGCCTTACGCGTTATGAGTAGTCGCAACGCAAGACGATCTGTTGACCGCAGGCACAAGTGACTTCGATTGTGTCGATTCCCTCAGGAGATCGCACTAACTTGGCCGTCGCTTCGACAGTCGAGTGATTCGAAGTTGCTGCTGCTGGAGCTGGTGGTGCGCTCGACGCCGGGCCTACCACGACTCTATTTGAACTGCGATTGCGATTTTTCTGAGAGTGGAGAATACGCGGTTTTGGATTTTCAGTCAGGTTACTCATTGAATAGTCCTTTTTGCAACGGAGCAGATTGCTTGCGAAAGTACTGCTGGCCAGCTAGTTTGTGAAAATGTTCGAGGTCATAGTTTTGCTCCTACCAGTTCTTGCAATCGAAACGTTGCAGAGGCTAAGGCGCGTGAAGCCGTTGCTTCGGAAATATCAGCCACTCGACCGATTTCTGCTAAGGTGAGATCTTCGGTGTAGTACAGCGTGAGCACCAATCGCTCACGCTTGGGAAGTTCTTCGATACAGTCCGCTATTACTTTTTTCAGTTCGCGATTTTGCATCGCGGCGTCAGGTTGATCTTCCGCCTTCTTCCAGCTGTTGTGGATGTTCGAGAATAGATCGTCCCAGCTCTCCGGACTAGAAAACCTCATGGCTTCCAACACTTGCTGAATCCGGTTTATTGTCATACCGGTTGTGCTTGCCAGAAGTTCGGGGGATGCTGGTCCCTCGATCGCTTGCTGGGCACGTTTCAAGCGGCCGATATCAACTTGCATCTGTTGCGGAATGGGGGAGTTTTTCCGCATTTCATCTACGATCGCTCCGCGTATGCGGGGAAAGCTAAATGTTCGAAACGAGATTCCCCGTTTAGGATCGAACCCGTCTGCGGCTTTGATCAGGCCAACCATACCAGCCTGCTCTAGATTCTCCCGGTCGTATCCGCTTGATAGGCCGACAGTCAAAGTACTTAAGATTTTGCGCACATACACAAGGTTGTCGAGAATTAACCGTTCGCGCGATTGGTCAATCGAAGCGCTTGTATATGCATGAGTTGCCGTATTCATAAACACCCCGATGTTAAGCAGGCTGTTGCTGCGATTTGTTATTCTCGTAGACTTCGTTGACTTGAATGGCAAAACAGCCGTTGACGACGACTACTTCCCCGCTAGCCAGTGGTACACCTTGAGCAAACAGTTCGACAGGACTGTCAATCAAACGGTTTAGTTCCAACACAGATCCCTCTCCGAGGCTTAGCAGCTTTTGAATTGGGATCGTAGTACGCCCTAGTTCCGCAGAGATGGTGACCTTTATATCTTGCAGCCTTGAGATATTGCCAGCGGAGCCGGCCGCATGAGAGTCTTGCAGCTCTTGAAATTCTGGCGCGCCAATTTCCGGTTGGTCGTCGGTTTTAGATTCCGGTTGATTTTCGGAATCGTTTGAGTCGGCAGGCGCTGCCTGTGCTGCTTCCGTCTGAGCTGCCGCGTCTTGCGGGGCTTCAGTTTGATTGGAATCAGCGGTCGTGTCAGTACTCATGAGTTGTGCCGTTTAGATGCGAGTTTAAGGACCTGTAGATTTTGCTGGCGTCCTGGCCATGCGACAAATGCCGGTTCTTCGTTGGCGGTGACTTCTAGCGGACGTTCGATAGGTTGGTCCAACACCAGAATGTCACCGGATGTGATCGTTGCCAATTCATCCACCGAAATTTCCGCGGAGCCAAACCACGCACGTAGCTCAACTTCAACCTCTGCCAAACTATCAAGAGAGATCTCCACGTTAGGATTCGGATTGTCTTTCTTTGTAAGATCGACGTCCAACAGTCGCTGTATTCTGGATTTGACCCAGATACAGTTCACCGATGTTTCTTTATCGCCAACTTGGATGCTCAAACCGCTGGTCATTAACAACTCTTCCAGCGGGAACATGCGACTGCGGTTGGGGGTCTGGTCGATCTCGCCGACCGTGAGTTCCAACGGCTGTTGCTTCTGCCACCCATGCCCTAGGCAGACACAACATTGTTCCAAGATCAACTTGCTGAGTGAAACTTCAACTGAAGTTAGTTCGCGATCCGATTCGGTCTCCGAACTGCCGCCCAAAATGTCCATCAGTAGCACTAGCAATTCGGTACGACTGGCCACCAGCATGCCAAGTTCAGGCTCGTTTGGCGCTGAAACTGGCACTGCCAACATAGGGGCGGTCCAAGATTCCTGCAGTGCACCAAATGTTTGAGCATCAATGATGCTTGGTACGGCACCAATTTGGGTGGATGAGAAATCCAACCAGTTCTCAGTAAACAATTCGGCTGAATCAAGCATCCAGTTGTTCATTGCGGTCCACAAGGGACGCTCCACGCGTGCTGCTGCCGCAAAATCATAACGTTGATAGGGTGTTGGTTGGGTCATTGCACATGGAACTCATCAAACAAGACTTCTTGTATTCGTTCAATCCCGTCATCGAAAAGGACTTTGTTGAAAAAGTCCTGCATCTCCCGCCGAATACGGTTGCGACCGTATTTTCCTCTTAGATCCTCAGTGCTTTTCTCCGCCAGATGGATTTGTAACCAGTTCTTGAAAATGACGGCCTTCGCATTTACTTTTTCTTCAATTTCAATTCGCTGAGATTTCGCAACCTGCAATGAGAAGTTGATCCGTAAGTATCGACTGAATCTAGCTTCGTCCAAGTTGACGGTGACTTCGTCGAACGGAATAAACTCAACTTCCTCGTCTAGATCAACTTCAACCACTGGCGGTGGTGTATCTGGTTCATCAGATTTGAGTTGAGCAACCACAAACGGAGTAGCGATGCCACCTGCGATCGCAGCGATCACAACTATCAGCATCAGGATCATGTTCCCCGATCCTGATTTCTTGTTGTTTTCTTTTTCTTCGTCGCTCATGGTTTGTTCAGACGTATTACGTAGTGAATTTTCGTTTTAGAAGAAAGTAGGTTTACAGGTTGATTATCAATGTCTCTGCAATCGTCAAACACGACGTAGTCATCATTTTGGATCGTCTGCTACGGTGGAAAGAATCAATTCCGATTGCTGGGTGGCTTGATTCTGCGGGAACCCGCATTGGGCCTAGTGGCAGATGGCACAAACGGAAAAACAGTAAAACTTTCGCAATATGACAAACGGTTTTTACTGCAGTTTGCCGAAAGAACGAGAACACCGACCTTCCTTTTTGAGCACTCAACGTTCAGCGGTTAAAAAATTGGGGCAAACCAATCGCCCTACATTCCACACCGAATCGAGAGCTCAAAAAACAGAACGTTTCTAACTCCTTTTCGAAACTGTTCCTTGCGGTTCTTTTCATAGATGTAGCTTTTCAGACTTTTGAGTTTTGCTTTTTAGCATTACGCCTTTTCTACTTTTGCGGAACAAATTATGTTGAACGGAATTTACAGCGGGGGAACTGCGCTCGGAGTTCTGAGCCGCCAGCAGGAGGTTATCTCGAAAAACCTCGCTCATCTCAACACGCCCGGGCATCGACGCGAGCTGTACATTTTCCAAGAGAATGGCAACGTCGCTAACGATATCGCAGATGCAGACCCAGCGAACCAGCGGCTGGGTACCCGAATTGGCCAAGCGGCCACCGATTTTACTGAAGGCACGAAGAAATCCACCGGCCGCCAGTTGGATGTTGCCATTACAGGGGAAGCTTTCTTTACGATTCAAGGCGCCAAAGGTGAACTCTATTCACGCAACGGAGCGTTTTTTCGAGACCCCGATGGTCAACTTGTAAACGGAGATGGATTGCCGGTACTGGATGATGGTCGACCAATTGTTATTCCCCCTGACGTTTCGGACTACGACCTGACCATTTCAAGCGAAGGCCTCATTAGCGCTAACGGCTCCGACTTTGGCCAGATTTCACTGGTGGAGTTCGACGATCGGCAGCTGTTAGATTCCACCAACAGCCAGATCTATTTCTCAATAGGTCAAGCGACTGCTCAGGCGAGTGTTGATTCCACGATGAGACAGGGAATGCGCGAAATGTCCAATGCGCATCCAGTGACTGAACTGATTAGTTTAATGGTGGGGTCGCGTCACTTCGAAGCTGCCCAACGCGCTATTCGAACTATCTCCGATGCGATGCAGGAAAATACAAAGTCGTAGGTCCAGCGATTTAGAACGGATGCTGTATAGAACAAGCAAGTTGATGTTTTTGGGAGGGAACCAAGACGATGCTGAAAGCCTTTTACTCTAGTGCCACCGGAATGCGGGCGCAAGAACTTCTGATCGATAACACAGCCAACAATTTGGCGAACGTAAACACTACTGGTTTCAAAAGAAGCCACATGGAGTTTGCGGATTTAATGTACGACGCCAGCAAACTGCCAGGAGCTCCAACGTCCGAAGGCCAAGCATCTCCGATCGGGCTGCAGATTGGCAATGGTGTTCGTCCGATTGGCACAACGAACGTGTTCACACAAGGCGTTCCAATTGAAACTGGAATCTCGACTCATCTTTCGATCGAGGGTGATGGATTCTTCAAAGTCACCATGCCCGACGGAAGTTTCGGATACACACGCGATGGCTCCTTTGTTCGTGACGCAACAGGGTTGCTGGTCAATGGTGACGGACGCCCCGTAGAACCGAATATCACTATCCCAGAAACGGCCGAAGAGGTGACGATCTCCCCCTCAGGTCAAGTTAGCTTTCTGGAAAACGGTGTGATCTCGACTGTTGGAAACATCGATCTCTACCGATTCTCGAACTCGGCTGGTTTGCGTCAGCGCGGTGGGAACATCTATCAACTGACCGAAGCATCGGGCGCCGAAATTATTGGCACGCCGGGAGATACTGGTTTTGGGACACTCCGCCAAGGATCGCTGGAAGGTTCAAACGTCGAAGTCGTTTCCGAGATGGTATCGCTGATTACCGCTCAAAGGGCTTATGAAATTAATTCGCGGGCGATTCGTGCCGGCGATGAAATGCTATCTAACACTAGTCAGATCGTTCGGTAGTGTTTAATGCCTCCTCGAATCAACAATAGGTTTATTGTCCAAACGGCAATGTTGCTTTTGGTAAACAGTTGCACACTGTTTGCGCTAGGGCAAGTCCGCGCACAATCTGATGCCGCTGTGTCGATCAAACTTCACCGAGATGTGATTCATTTTCATCAAAACACACTTCGCATTAAAGATATCGCGAGTCTTACTTCGTCCAACACTACCTTAATTCGTAAGATTGAGCAGTTGGACATCGATACGCTCAGCGAGTCCAACAACCAGGTCCGCGTGAGCCGTGAACAAGTCCAGATCAGACTTATGCTCGCCGGCTTTTCTGTTGATATGAGGGATATTACGGGGCCAGAAGAGGTGCGTGTGCTATTCGCGCAAGCGAGAGATGTCAGACAACTGTTAGAGGCGCGTTTGGAATCACACCTCGCGAAACGATTTGCGATCCCCGAATCAGATATTCAAGCCAGTATTGCTGCGGTGCCTCGAGAACTAAAGAACGCGGCGGCAGCCAACATTACTTTGGAAGTTGGCCAGTTCATGGAAGCGGAGATGCCTTTGGGAAGATCGACAGTCAGTGCAACGGTGCACGCACCATCGGGGAAGCAAACCGTGCTTAAACTGCCCGTCACGATCGCGTTGTTCCAAGACGTTGTCGTTGCGACAAAGTCGCTTCCTAAAGGAGCAACGCTCGACAAAGACAATATGACTTCTGTTCGCCGCCCGGTCTCCAGTCGCCGGACACGCGTGATTTCATTCGAAGATGCGCTGGGCAAACAAGTTCTATCAGACGTTCAGAAATACGCGTTGATCAAATCAAGTTTTATCCGGACGACACGCGGCAGTAATCATGTGGTCAAAAAAAACACTTACGTGGACGTAGTCTTGCGGCGCGGAAATCTAACCGTGGTTCTGAAGAATGCCCGCACGCTAGATAGCGGTGCCACCGGACATGCTATTCCAATTGTCAATCCTCAGAACAACGAGCGGATGGTAGCAAAGGTGGTCGACGCTACAACCGTGGAAATCAGGTAACCAATCAGACGAAGGGACAAAGGGGGGCGACGATCAATGAAAACTACAACTGATAATCAAAAGCGATGGCTTAGATGCTTCGTCGGTTTTGCCGTCTGCGCAATGACGTTTGGTTCTAGCGTTGTCTCCGTTGCGGTGGCCCAGAATCCTTCTCTGTGGCAACGGCGTGATCAAAACATGGAGAACCTATTCGCCGATGTAAAAGCACGCCGTCCCGGCGACTTGTTATTCGTGTCGATCAATGAGCAATCGGATGTTGACAATCGCGATCAGCGATTGCTGAACAAGCAGAACAGTTCGTCTTCGGATGCAAGCGGGACCTATGGCGTCGGCGGCGGATTGGGAACTGGAGTAGGTAACCTTAATTTCGATCAGGAATCGGCTGCCAATCGTAGTTTCAACGGGAACACACAATTTCGAAGTGAGCGCGGTTTCAGCGATCACTTCACCGTAGAAGTTGTTGATGTGTTGCCAAATGGAAATCTATTGATCACCGGGAAACGCAACGTATCGCTGGAAGGCGATAGTCGAGTGCTGGTGCTGACCGGAATGGTTCGTGGGACTGACGTCAGTCCCAACAATTTAATTTCATCGCGTTTGGTCGCAAATCTCTCGATCCGTTACGAGGCTGACGGGCAAGTTGGTCCAGAGCAGAAGTTTATCAATCAAGGTTGGCTGGGAAAAAAATTCAACCGTATTTGGCCACACTAAGTCTCTCGTTTGTTTGCAAACGAAGAAAACTCTTATGACAACACAAACTCACAAATTGGTTTTGCCCATTGTCGTCGCTTTGACGATGTGCATTGCGGTATGTGAACTGCCATCATCGCGATGTGTCGGTCAGACGGTGATTGGTCCTCCCCCGGCCCCCATTGGAACTGTGACAGATCCGACAGCAGCGATTCGCATCAAGGATATTACGACCATCGAGGGGCACCGTGCCAATCGCGTTACGGGAGTCGGTTTGGTGACTGGACTAAAAGCCACTGGCGGAAAATCTCAGTTGACGCAAGACATTGCTAGAACCATGCTGCGAAACTTCAATATTTTGGCTGAGCAAATTCCAATCGGTAGTGTTTCGGTGGTCGCCGTCAGCGCTGAGATACCCCCGTTCTCCCGACCGGGTGAGAAAATTGCCGCGACCGTTTCTGTATTTGATGACGCAATTAGTCTTTACGGCGGTGAACTGCAATCAACCACATTGGACGGTTTTGATGGAAAAACGTATGCCATTGCCGCCGGGGCGTTGACGCTTTCAGGATTCTCCGCAGGCGGTGATGCCGGAGGTGTTGCCAAGAACCATGACACGACAGGCAAGGTACCTGCCCAAATCGAGGTTGGGATCGAACAAGGTCCTGCCTTCCCCGGAGCAGGTTTTCGGCTGTTGTTAACGAATAAGGATTACGCGACCGCTCTGCGAATCGCCCAACAAATCAACCATCATTTTTCGCGCTGTGCGCGGGCGCTTGATGCGGGCACGGTCGAGGTCTTATTTCCACCGCAGTATCAACGCTCAAAATTTGACATGGTGGTGCGCGTTAATGAATTGCGGGTCGTTCCTGACGTTCCAGCTCGCGTGGTTATCAATCAGAAAACGGGCACAATCATCGTTGGCCACAATGTCAAACTCTCTCGGATTATGTTCGCGAACGAAAATTTAGTCATCACTACCAGCGAAACGCCCGTGGCTTCTCAACCTGCTCCTTTTTCTGAAGGTCAGACTGCGGTATTGCCACGTACGGAGGTGACGGCCGTAGAGACGGGGGGACGTTACAGTGTTTTAGAACAGCAGACTACCGTCGGTGATCTAGCGGCTGTGCTGAACACGCTTGGGGTTTCTCCGCGCGATCTGATAGGGATCTTTCAATCCATCCGAGCATCAGGCGCGTTGCAGGCGCAGCTAATTGTTGAGTAATAGAAGAAAAATTCAGGGCACGATTAAACTATGAGCGAAATCAACAACATTTTGGGCAGCATGCCCCTATCGACGACTCCTTCACTTTTGGAGGGACGAGTCGAGGCAGCAAAGGCAAGCGCTGACCAAGGCATTGAAACGGTGGCGTCGGAATTTGAGTCAATCTTTTTGTCGCTGATGCTCAAAGAAATGCGCAACACACTCGACTCCGAGGAAGGCGGTCTCTTCAGCGGGGAAAGTAGTGATACGTTAGGCGGGATGTTTGACATGTTTATGTCGCAACATTTAGCAGAGTCAAATCCGCTGGGGATTTCTTCGGCGATCGAAAGTTATATGAACAATCAGCAGTAACCATTTTAAGACTCACAGCGAAAATAACGGGAGCCTCACAATGTCGGACCAACTTGAGAAACTGTTTGCGCATCTGCGCTTAGAATCAAATTTCCTCGACACGCTGATACATTCCAGTCGCGAAGTGCAGACGATTCTCCGTAATAGCAGAAGTCTTGTCACGACCTCCTCACAGGAGCCGAGCTTAAATCGCGTCGAAACGAACGTCACGGCAACTGACGCTGTCGCTGGCGACTCGCCTCCGGTTACAGGTTCCTCGGAAATGAAGCGCAGCCAGCAAACACGGCGACAGTTGGAGCGACCTCATCATCGAATGCTGTTTTTGTCAAAACCGCTTTTGGAGTCTCGCCGTCAATTGCCGGGGATTCTTGCAGAACTTTGCGACACGCCCGAGAAGGCAACGCTCAGTTCCATCGCTGCCTCATTACCGCAACCAGTAAAAGGGCAGTTGATGGAACTGCGATGGGAGATTCGAGGCAAGATGGATCAAGTGTATGCCATTTCGATGGGCAACCAAGCGGTTTTGATCTACACGCTGGATTTTTACGATCAACTTTTACCCGGCAGTCGTTCCGATTCAGGTTGCTACAACGCGACTGGGCAGACTCAGAATCAGTACGATGCCGGCGTCATAAAGAATCATTGTTAAGGTAGATAGAATGAATTTTGGCATAGGATTATCGGCGCTCCGCGCAAGCCAGTTTGCGATCAATAACGTTTCGCACAACATCGCCAACGCTGGTACTGAAGGCTATCATCGTCGATCGGTGGAACTAGAAACGAATCAAGCAGATTTCATCAACGGTAGATTCGTTGGGTCGGGTGTCCAGGTCAGCGATGTTCGTCGTTATCGAGATTCGATCGTGGAGAGTGCCTACACCAATTCGACGGCCGATCTGAATCGAGTTGAAAAGTACCTTTCTATCGAGACGCGTATCGAGTCGCTGTTGCTGCCGGGAGAAGGTTCTATCCAAAACTCGTTGTCAGATTTGTTCGATGATTTTGGTCGTCTCTCAGCCAATCCAGACGAAAGCACTTTGCGCGTTGCGGTGCTGACTCGGGCTGATAGTCTAGCGTCAAGTATCCACAGCGCAAAGCAACAGTTTGGTGAGATTCGTATCGACGTTCAAAATCAACTTGAAGTAGAGGTTGAAGCATTGAATCAGGACATCGAAGCGTTAGTAGAATTACAGAATCGTATCTCTTCATCTGGCGATAGAAGTCTTCCTAGCGACATGCTTGATCAGCGCGACACACTAATCAACCGCATTGCCGAACGCGTGGACATCCAACGGCACGAAGGCGTGCAGAACAAGCTGGGGCTAACCATCGCTGGTAGCTCGATTAGTATCGGCGTTGTCCCCGTCCGTTTCGAAACGGTAGCCAGTGAAGGCGGGCAGATACAAGTCCATATTGAAGGCAACGAACAGGCAACGACCTTTGCGGCAGGACGAATCTCAGCATTGGTTGAGGTCAATAACGGTGTGATCGGAGAATTCTCCTCCAAGATCGATGAACTGGCTCAAGCTTTAATTCAACAGTTCGATCAGGTTCACGCGCAAGGGATCGGGCCAGACGGATCCTTTACGACGCTGAAATCTACTCGCGCTGTCACTGACGTGGATGCACTATTAAGCGAAAGTGCTGTGTTCGACATTGAATCGGGTGAGCTGTCTATTTCCGTCACCGATCCCGACGGTCGGCGGCAGACCTCGGCGATTCAAATTGATCCGGCGAACGATTCATTACGGGATCTCGCGGCAAAAATTAGCGCCGTTGACAATATCCAAGCCGTCGTTGACGAAGACACCGGATTGTTAAACATTATCGCTGCTCTAGGGCATCAGTTTGATTTCGCAGGTCGCTTGGAATCGGAGCCAGACCTGTCCGCATTCACTGCGACATCAACGCCGACAGTCACTGGCAACTATCAAGGTGACTCGTCGCAGCCGCTGACCATTACCACTATCGGCAGTGGCCAGGTCGGAAAAACTCCCGGCTTAACCATTGAGGTGTCCGACCATCTCGGCAATGTCCTCAAAGAAGTTAATGTTGGAGATGGCTACGAAGCTGGAACCTTGATCGACCTTGGCGATGGTATCGAGTTGAGCTTTGGAATTGGCGACATCAATGACGGGGAGTCATTTGAGATAGTGCGTGTTGCGGAATCCGACAGTTCGGGCGTGCTCTCTGCGCTGGGACTTAACAGTTTTTTCACTGGCACCGACGCATCGGATATTGCCGTCAATCAAAAGATCTTGGACGACCCGAACTTACTCGCGACATCCACGTCTGGAGAAATTGCTGATTCAAATAATCTAGCCAGATTTCTTGGGCTGCGTGATGATCAAGTGTTGAGTGAAGGGAGCGTGACGTTTGAGCACTTCATGCTAGATGCCAATGCAGAAATAGGATTTCGCGTGCAATCCTCACAAAGCGTTCAAATAAGCCTGGGTGAACTTCAAATTCAATACAAAACCGAACGCGACTCAGTGTCGGGCGTCGATATCAATGAAGAGATGATCGGGCTGGCCCAATATCAAAAACAATACGAAGCCGCCGTTCAAATTGTCCGCACGATGGAAACAATGCTCGACGACCTCTTCCGGATAGTCAACTAAACTATGTTTTATCGCACCACCGCACAATCAAACAGCCAGACCGCGATTCGCTTTGCGGCTCAGTACAATCAGCAGATTACCAACTATCAGTTGCATTTGACTTCGGGAGTTCGTCTACATCGGCCCTCTGACGATCCGATCGCGTTTCGCCAAGCCAACGCCCTGACGACTCAGCTTGGACAGCTTGAAAACGACACAAGCACAATTTCAGACATCAGTCTGAAGTTGAATTCGAGTTCGTCTCTATTGCAGTCATCGAGTGAATTGATCTCACGTGCTTCGGCGCTTGGACAGCAAGGAATTCAAGCCTCTTCGCAGGCAGAGCGAAACGCGCTGGCGGTTGAAGTCGAAGGTTTATTCTCCAGCCTGAAAAATATCGCCCTCACTCAGACTGGTGGCACCTATCTTTATAGCGGCACCCGGACAAAGCAGCCGCCTTATGAATTTTCCGAACCAGAGGTTGCTGGGGCAACCTTGAACGCGCAGTATTTAGGTTCGAGAGAGAACAGCCAATCCCATATCGGTTCTGCCACTTCAGTCGACACATACTATTCGGGCGATCAGATCTTCGCCAATAAGAATCGACAGGACGTGGTCGTCATTGGAACGACGGGGGCAAAGAATGGGGCTGGCACCGATAATATGATTGGGCGTGCTACCCTGTTGGTTAAACACTCGGTGACCAATTATGAGGCCGGATCGGGCATTCAAGCCGGAGTAAGCTCCGCCGACAAAGACACAGTCCTTGGGCAGTTGGGCGATAACGAATTGACGATCGCCGACACGAGCGGAACCGGCGACTTCGGCACTGTCCAGTTGAATAATGGTGATGTAGTTCAATGGCAACGGAGCGATGATGATTTGGTAGTCAGTGATTCAAACGGACGGAAATTGTTTCTCGATACTGGCTCAATCACCGCCGGATTCAACGGCACTGTTCAATTTTCATCGGATGGGACATTGAGCGTTGATGGCGGACTGACCGAAGTTGCGATTGATTTCTCGAGTAGCCAAACGGTCACTGATTCGACATCAGCAACTCAAACACACATCGACACGCGCGAGATTAAACAAGTTGGCGATGACTCGCTGGAGTTCCCCGGTACCTCGAACCTTTTTCAAGTGTTCCATGAATTGATCAGTGATTTGCGCAATGATAGAGGCTTGGACAACGTGGGTGCCGCGGAATCGCTTGAACGCCGTCTGAGTGAACTCGGCGAGTACTCAAACCAAGTGCTTGATGTACTAGGACAGCAGTCGGCGTCTGCGCAATCGTTGCAAGAAGTTGAGATCCGGGTACAAACGCTTCAGTTGGAAGTGGAAACTCAAATCAGTAATATTCAGGGCACTGACATTCCGGAGACTGTCCTGCGATTGAGAAATGAGCAAACACTGCTCGAGTTTACCTACGCTGTATCGGCTCAAATCGCATCCTCGACGATCCTTGACTTTCTTCGCTAAGCTCGGCCAAAGCCACGCCGCTTGATTTGTGCGGCGTTGTCTCCTTCTCTCTATGGTTCGCATGCTTGGTCCACCGTACAAAAACCAAGACAGTCAAAGACTGTCGATGTGCTAATGTTGACAGCATGGAATTGCGGTTACCCGCATCCGGGGCCAATCGCCTCGGCGAAACTAAGTTTTAGTGAATCGATTTTCAAGCATTGAGAAAAGATTACCAAAGTTCTGCGTTTGCGTTGACTCAAAAAACGAGTTCTTCTAAAAGCGGTGTCGCGTTTCTCGTTTTCCTTATCTAACGCCACGCATCGAACACCGCGAACTTTCAGGACCGGTATGTTGAACCGATTGATAATACAAACTCTTCTTGCTGTGGCTATCGTTTCAATGGGGATGCGCTCGCAAGCTCAGAATCCGTTGCGGTTCGGGCAACAACTTGGCGAAAGAAGCGTCGATCAACACGGTTTCGTAAACGATAATTCTGACGTAAAAGACTCAGCGCGAAGCGATCGTCAGGAACTGTTAATGTCGTTGAAGTCGAACTCAACAGACTCGCAACGTCGTAGACAGGTGACTAGCCAACGGACACCGGGATTTACCTCCAATCGGAGGATGAATCAATCGGTAAATGAGATCCCGCCGGCTGTTCATGCCGCCGTCTTCACTCAGCGCGCTCCCTATTCCGCCGATGCCGGACCGGAGCACGCCTCCGTCAATCGTAAATTGGCCGCAGCCAAGACTGAGCAAACCAAGCGACGTACATCGATGGGGGATACAGTTCCGAGAGAGTCAGCCGCGCAATTGCTAAAGGATGAGCCACCTTCTCCAGCCGAGGAGCCGATCAACACTGCGGACTTAACACCGGTAATCAGTATGCTTGACCAATTGCAGAATCCTGAAGCAACGGCAGCGTATCAAGAAGAATTGGACACACCTGCCGAAGCGATCTACCAGACCGTCGACTATCAGTCACCAGTTGAGGACAGGGAGAACCAGCAGAAACTAGCGTCTGCCGAAAACGTTTTAGCCAGCCTCAATCAAGGCAGAAGGCTAAGCCAAGCCAAGGCCCCAAGCAACAAACTACCCGAAAAAGCTGCTCGGTTCGGAAGCGATGGAAGCCGGGTGCGAGTCTTGGCGGAAAAACTTGCGACCAACACAATGATTGTAATGGTCTGTGGGATCGGGTTTATCCTGATCGCAAAACAGTGGATGAAGCTGAAACCGCGGAAGTCAAAACCAACACAAGCCGGTTTTGAGATTGTCGCAAGAATTCAAGTGTCACCTAAATCGTATTTGATGGAGGTGAATTTGGGAGAGGAGCGTCTAGTTGTGGCGACGGATCCCTCGGGAGTGAAATCCGTTATTCGTCTGACGGACACCTTTTCGCAAACGCTTGATTCATTTACCGATGACGAAACCGAGGCGGTAAATCCGACAGGTACAGAAACACGACGCGATCATAAGGCGGCACGTGTTGAAACACTGAACGATCGAGATAATTCGGATCGCTATTCACTGGCAACTCTAGGTAAGTCCAAGCCCAACCGACAGTCGGACCAGCCTGCAAAACATGGAAAAAACACGATCACCGAAGCGGAAGAGGCTGCGATTCGTATCGAAATGGAAGAAGCACTCGCGAAGCACGGGCTGAAGAATATCATTCTGCAAAATTTGAAATCGTCCGGCTAATGTTTGCGTCTGACACGCCGAAACATAGCCAAGGAAGCCTCTATGAATTTTCCATTTCTTATAAGCCAAATCGAAGCTGTCGATTCACTCGGAGAGCTCGCGCCTCCGATGCAAATCGCGATTCTTTTGGGCGCGATGAGTTTTGCGACGGCCGCGCTGGTCAGTGTCACGGCATTCACACGCATCATTATCGTACTTTCGTTCGTAAGACGCGCACTTTCCACGACCGAGATTCCGCCTAATCAAGTCATGTTGGGGCTCTCGGTATTCCTGACCTTATTCGTGATGGCTCCAACGTTTGAAGCCATCAACACCAACGGAGTTCAACCTTATCTTGCCGCTCAGAAGTCGGAAGAAACCAAAGGTGATTTCCCCATCTCAAACTTGTTGACCGTCGCTTCCGAAGAGATGCGAACGTTCATGACGTCTCACACGCGCGGTAACGATTTGCAATTGTTTGTGGATCTGTCCCAAACACCGCAGCCATCGAGCGTAGGTGAAGTGCCTTTAAAAGTCTTGGTTCCGGCCTTCATTATTAGTGAACTTAAAACTGCATTCATTATGGGGTTTTGCATCTACATTCCATTCCTGTTGATTGATCTCGTGATTTCAACCGTGCTGATGTCGCTGGGAATGATGATGATGCCTCCGGTGATTGTCTCAACGCCCTGTAAGTTGCTCCTGTTCATTTTGGTTGACGGCTGGCAATTAATTTCCAAAGCCATCGTCAACAGTTACCTAGTTTAACGATTCCGCAGGTCCAGATATTTCCAGCCCAGTCTCCAATTTCGACTTTACTCAGCGCAGTGAAACATGGTTGTCGGCCACGTTTCTGATGACGTTGGGTATCTTGATTGTGCCGCTGCCAACGTTCTTGCTGGACATGTTTCTGGCGGTCAATATTGCCGTCGCGATTTTGCTGCTTCTTATTACGCTCAATGCAAAACGTCCACTGGATGTTTCTGTGTTTCCGTCGCTGTTGCTGTTGATGACGCTGTTTCGATTGGCATTGAACGTGGCGACAACGCGTTTGATTTTGCTTAACGGAAATGCGGGTATGATCGTCGACACCTTTGGCGATCTTGTGGTTGGTGGAAATCTGATCGTTGGCTGCGTTGTGTTTTTGATTCTCGTCACGATTCAATTCATCGTGATCACCAAAGGTGCAACCCGTATCTCAGAAGTCAACGCCCGGTTTATGCTGGATTCCATGCCCGGAAAACAGATGGCAATTGACGCCGATCTCAACGTTGGTGCCATTAACGAAAAACAAGCGCGAGAGCGCCGCGCTGATCTGGCCGCAGAATCCGAGTTCTTTGGAGCCATGGATGGTGCCAGTAAATATGTTCGTGGTGACGCGATCGCCGGTCTGGTGATCATGGTGGTCAATGTGCTGGGCGGAGTGATGCTGGGGATTTCCAACGGGCAGGCCATTAGCGATGCTCTGCAGCTTTATACTATTTTGACCATTGGTGATGGACTGGTTTCACAGATTCCCGCTCTAATTATTGCGTCGAGCGCAGGTGTGCTGGTGACAAAATCTTCTTCAGAATCGAACTTGGGTCAGGAAATTGGATCGCAGGTCGTCCGAGGTCAACGCGCTATGTTCACTGGCGCAATCATCATGTTGATCGTCGCGTTAGTGCCAGGCTTGCCCAAAGTCCCCTTCATCGGAATTGCTGGCGTAATCTTTTTTATGCTCAGTCGTGTGAAAAAGAAGGAGGACAAAGGCGCGTCTGATCTCGAAAAAGCGCTAGAAGAAGATACGAACAAACCACAGCTAACGCCAGACGAAGAGAACCTTGAACACTTTCTGCAGAACGATCGAATTGTCATCGAAATCGGAGCAGGTTTGGTCAACATGGTGGAACCAAGCACAGGCAAAGGAATCGCTGAACGGGTTACCACGTTACGAAAAGACATAGGAATTCAATTCGGTTTTTGGATTCCAACGGTCCGCATACGAGACAATCTGCAAATTGAGGTTTTGGAATATCGTTTCCGCATTGGCGGTCGCGTGGTTGGCAAGGGACAGATTCATCCTGGCGAATATATGGCGATTAACCCCGGCAGCGTAAATATTTCTATCGAAGGCCGGGATACAACCGATCCCGCGTTTGGTTTGCCCGCGAAGTGGATCAACGACTCCAACCGACGGCGCGCTGAGATTTCTGGATTTACCGTGGTCGATGCAGCGACAGTTTTGATCACTCATTTGGGCGAAAGCCTGAAACAGCACGCGCATGAGTTACTCAGCAGAGAAGACCTTCAAAAGATGCTGGATCGTCTAAAGGAAACATCTCCTACGATTGTCGCAGATGTGAAACCAGACGGGCTCAAAGCTGGTGTGTTGCATCAGGTCTTAGTGCGCCTGCTTAAGGAGTCAGTGCCTATCTCGGCATTGGAACGAATTATTGAATCGTGCGTCCATCACGTGGGGCAATTCCAACAGGTAGGGGAACTAACCGAACGTGTTCGATCAGATATAGGATCAGTGATTGTGGATAAATTTCGAGACGAAACGGGCCGTGTGAGGTGCGTGTTGTTAGAACCAAAACTGGAACATCGACTTCGTGAAGCATCCAATGGTGAAATGATTGCAATGCAGCCCGACCAGTTAGCGAACTTGATCGACAAGTTCAAGTCCGCGTGGGAAGTCGCTTCGATGAAGAACGAGCCGGTGGCGGTGTTGGTGGATTCCGCATTTCGTCTGGCGATGCGACAGACGGTTTATCGCTCACTGGCTCAGGTCTCCATAATTGCCTACAGCGAGATCCCCGGGGACTTACTGATTGAACCGGTGACCGTTGTACGCGACGACGAGATCTTTGGGCTACTTGATACTACCAACACGAATAAGGAATCGATTTCATGAGCGTCGAAAGCAGAACTGCCAATCGTCGTTTAAAGCGTATTGGGCCAGTGGGTCGGATGAGCGCTTTGTTGACGGCCAGTGGCGTATGGGTAATTGGCGCTATCTGTGGGCTGGAGCCGCACGTTATCCTTTGGCGGTCGTTGATCGCTGCGTTGTTGGTTGGAGCGATCGTTACTTTTGGGTTGAGCGTAATTTTAATGGCCAATACAAAAAGATAGCAAGATTGGTCGCGCGGTAACTTTCGTGTTTCGAACATAGGCGCCAACTGCTTAGCGAAGTTCGTTCTCGGAGTAGTTCGTTCTCGGACGGATCTCACAGTTCCAGAAACACCTTCTGTCGAGCCCCCGAACTGCAAGCCTGTCCTGTGTATGGGACACAAATCAAAGATCGGTTTCGTACAGTATTACTCCGTCAAAGCTTGATTTTGGGATTAGCCGTAGTGGGATTCGTCGGAATTCTCTGAGTAGCCTGTTTCGAAGGACTTCTGGCGAAGTCCACTACCCCAACCTTTAGTCCTGACAAACCGCTAGTCCTAACGGGCACCAGTCGTCCACTCTGCGACTGAGTTCGATTTGCAAACGGGCAAACGGTAGTTGCTTGAGGCTACAGATCGCTGAGATGGCCTTCAGAATGATAGGTACGCAACTTGTTCGAGAGCGTTCTGGCTGTCACCCCAAGCTCTTTTGCGGCCTCTTTTTTGTCGCCCTTAAACTTATGCAACCGAGCCATAATCACTCGCCTTTCGATCGCTGCGAGCGAAAGACTACTGACCGCGTCGACGTTTGATTCGCTAGATTCGGGTGGCTGAGGCCCATGAGCCGAAGCGTCTCGCAGCTTGTGCGGCAACGTGTCTGCGTCAACGGTTCCATTGTCGGCGATGATGCAGCTGCGATGGATGACGTTGCGTAATTCACGCACATTGCCAGGCCATGGATAGTGGCAAAGTAAACTCATCGCCTGCTTAGTGACTTGCGAAATACTGGTCTTGGATTGATCTTTAAACATTTCAATAAAGTGCATCGTCAGTAACGGGATGTCGGCCGTTCTCTCACGCAGCGGGGGGATTTCTAGTTCGACCACATTCAAACGGTGCAAAAGATCACTGCGAAACAACCCTGCTTTGACCGCCGCTGCTAGATCTTTGTTCGAAGTGGCCACGATGCGTACGTCGATCGGACGAGGCTTTGTGCTACCGAGTGGTTGGACTTCTTGTTCTTCAATCACGCGTAGCAATTTTGCCTGCATCCCAACGGGGACTTCACTGATCTCATCCAGTAACAGGGTACCACCACTAGCAAGTTCGAAATGTCCGGCTTTATCGCGGAAAGCGCCTGTGAATGCTCCGCGTTGATGACCAAAGAATTCGCTTTCCATCAGCGATTCTGCAGTCGCCGCGCAGTTTACCGCTACAAATGCAGAGTTTCGCCGGCGGCTTTTCTTGTGGATCAACCGGCTGAACAGTTCTTTACCAGTGCCGCTTTCCCCAGTGATTAAAACGGAGGCAGTACTATCGGCAAACCGTTCGGCCAGCCGAACATATTTGGCCATTAGTTTTGATTGAAAAGTAAGTTCGCCAGATCGCTGTTGAGCACTGTGACGGCTTTCGCAATGCAAAGTAAACGGAATGGTGGCCTGTTGCGTTACGTCCGGATCAGCGTGAATAGGTATGTGGTTTGATAACATGACTTCAAAAAGAAAAGAATCAAGATTGATGAGAAGAGATGCAGAAGAGGCGAAGCATCTTTGATCGAATGTTCTTGCGTCAACGAGATTATCGCGATTGAATGTAGGCGCGTTGCATTTGATGACCTCGAACCACTTGATTTACTTCGGGTACGAGCCGATCATATGACTCGCGCGTGTTCTTTTCCAATTCAGCAATCTTCACGATTAACGCCTGAATTGACGCGGCTGTGTCACCGCTTACCTGTTTGACCTGACTCGAAGCATGCTTACCAGAGCTGCGGTAGGCTTGTTGATCTGGTCGACTCTGAGTTTCCAAGTACTCTAACTTCTGACGTGATTCTTTGAGCCCTTTCATGTCGTCTGCGATGGATTGCTGTCGCGCTTGTTTGGCAAGCATGTCATCAGCCAGAGTATTTAGTGCCTTGTATTGTTTGGCCATTTCTTGAAGCGATAGCAAAACACGTTTTTCCAGTTCAGAATTTGAGTCGTCGCTCATTTGTTTCTCTCCTTCAAAATTGAGTTGATTTCCTGTTCGATTGTCTTGTATTCTGTTTTGGCGACCATGCGTTTGTCTAGATAAGTTAGGGACCACTTGGCATAGTCGGTCGCATAGGGATTCCCCTGTTTACTGTTTGCAACGGTGCGAAATATTGTTTCCGCTTCCTTCGATTTGTCTTGCATCCGATAGCAACAGCCGATTAGGCAACTGATCCAGTCTTTGTCGTTGGGGGCTGTGCTCTTGCTCAATTGATCTTTGTAACTCTTAATCGCTGCCTCGTAGTTTCCAGTCAGAAACAGACTGTTTCCAAGCTCGAAAGAATCGACGGGGCCGCCAATTACCTGCGTTCCGGAGGTCAACTGTTGTACCGTTCCAATGGGAAGCGAAGGTTTGAACTCTGCTTGCGCCTCCGATGGGGTTTCTTCACGCAGCTCGGCCTCTAACGCTTGCTGCTTGGTGGGCCTAGGATCAGCAGCTGGACTTGTAGGATCCGGTGATTCGATCGGTTTCGCAATCTCCGTGAGCGTTGGCTTGGTCGCCGCTTGTTGAGCCGCTTTTTCTGCAGCCTGCTGAGCTGACAGACGCTCGTTGTCTACCAAACGTTTAAGTAATTCAATTCGCTCGTTAATGGATTTAATACGCTTGTGCGTAACCGGCGTAGAATCTTGTGTCGTACTAGGTTCGGGCTGTTCGGCTTTTGAATCGAGCAATTCAATCTGTAGTCGCGTTGATTTTTCGGTATCCGTAGTTTCTGGTTGATTGTAGGAGGATACGTTTGATGATTTTGATGCGTTGGTGGCCTGAGTCTGTGGAAACGCAACGGCCGTACACAAAAAGCTCAAAGTCAGCATTGTGAAAGCTGCGCTTGGAAAGGTATGGTTTCGCTGTGATCTTTTGAGTCGAAATTTGATCATGATGTTCCAACTGTGCTGATTCTTATTTGACTGACAGACGCTTCTTGTGAGCCTCTTTAGGATTTCGTTGTGATCTAAGTCGGGACTAGAACCTATCAGGGAGCATGCCTGCAAAGCATAGTGCTGCCGAATGATGTTCGCCTTTGGATTGGTATGATGTACCCAACAGCCGAAGTACGACGTCACGTTGTCCTAAGGTTAGGTCAGAACTCCACACCTGTTTGCAGATCTTGATGCATGAATCGGTGTCTGAACGATCGTTCAACATCTGCGCCATTTGCAATAGGCCTTTTATCTTCCATTGATCATCCAAATCCGTCAGACTCTCTAGCAGCTCGACCGAAGCTTGGAATTGCTTTCGGTTGTACTGAACCACAGCAAGTTCGAACGTGATCTTTCGCGCCCAATCCTGCAGGTCTGTCTTCGCAATTGCTTGTTTCATGGCTTGAACCGCCAAGTCGCTGAATCCAAGTTGTTGATAGGCCATGGCGATCACGTAGAAATCAGCCGAGGTTAACAGCTCTTGGTTTTCCAACATGCTGATCGACGTCAGTAGCCGGTTTCTTGCGATTCGTATGCCGTCTTGGTCACTCACTCCCATAAAACGAGCGTAGGCCCCCAACACCGAAGCGATTGGCTGATGTTGTGATTCTTCGAAGAACTCGCGGTTCTTGAATAGAATTAGATTGGCGGAGAAAGGATCATTATTGAGTAGGTAGGCGCGAGCTAAATTCAGCGAAGCGACGCGCTTCTGCGGATAGGTAACCGCCATTGAGATCCCTCTTCGTCCCGCCGTAATCGAACCTTCAAGATCGCTTTGAGCCAGAAGGTTCTGTGCCAGCAAGCAGTAGCTGCTAGATTCAAGGTTGGGGTCGCGTGTTTGGTCAACTGCCAGATAGAACAAACGGTTTGCTTCGTTGATGCGTTGCCGACGCTGGTTAAGCTTGGCTTGGTTGAAGAAAATCTTGGCTTGCATTTCACCAGCTGCTTGAATCTGTTCAAGTTCTTGGTAGAGGTTTGCTGCAATGTTGAGTTCGCCTCGGAGCAAGCTTAGATTCGTGCGAGCAAGCAAGGACGCATTTCGTCGGTCGTTTTCAGAAAAGTCAATTTCGAATCTTCTTAGCGCACGTTGTGCCAAATCAAACCAATAGTCGACCGATTCCTCGGTTACCTGCATTTCAGACTTCGCGATTACATTGATCTGTTTACCCGTTTGATACCAAGCCAAATTATCTGGTGTCAGTAGCTGATCAAGTAGCGAGGCTAATGAGACGGCGTTTAAAGCGAGCGCGTGAGCGCGACCCGCCATCCGACGTTCGGCCTGCGGTGAGATTTGCAAATTGACTTCTGCGGCTTTGGCAAGTTCCTGGACTAACGTCATGATTGGTTGAATGCCAGCTGTGGCGGACAATGAGATGAGCGTGGCTGAGTCGCCGCTGCGCTGTTTGATTTCTATTGCCGTTTCTCCGCGTCGGCTAAGTGCCGGTTCTGCCGGTGGGGTAGCTAGGGCGGCCAACAAAGTTTCGGGATTCGGCTGGTACTCTTCAAATATGACGCTCTCAGGCTGCAGCAGATCCTGCTGCTGGAGGGGCTTGCCAAGCGAGTCACGTTTGGAATTCTCAAACGCCTGTTTCTCGAAGATTGCTTGTGATTGTAAGACCTTAGCAAAGTGAAATACAAGTTGTGCCTTGGCGTCAGAGGCGATCGACGAATCACCATCGAGTGTTAAAAGATGGTCGGCAATCTGCTCCAACGCAAAACGCTTTTTTCCGCGTTGCAAAAGGCACCGTGATCGTCCTAAGCTGGCGAGCAGCTGATGATTCTTGTTTCTCGCTGAGGTTTGGGCGTCGCGATAGATCTTTTCAGCCAACTGAATATGGTTTTGCTGCTCATGACAGAACGCCTTGCGTAGAAGAATCACCGACCGGTCGCCCACGATATGTTTTTCGTATAGACGAAATTTTTCCAACGCCAAACTGTAGTTTCCAGCCACCATGTATCGGTCGCCTAGCGTCAATAATTGCGCGTCGTGATGGATCTCTGCTTCGGAGAGCTCGGGAACCAATCTGGGTGATGTGGCAAGAAACTCTTCTGACACCGACAGGTCGTTCGGAACCTCTTTGGGTTCGACGACTGTTGCCGCCGGTGGTTCATCTTCGGCCATCATGTCTAGATAGGTCATGCCTACGATGACACCTACCGAGAACAGCGTTGTAAAGATCCAAAGCTCGATCCGATGCATCAGCTCCACCAGATTCACAAGTGATTGCAATAGAAAACGGAGCGAATGCCTCAATCAGTTAAGTTGGCGCAACCGTTATACTCCCCCATTTCGTGTTTATCGTTTTGTCATCGTAATCCAGAAGAGTAAAAATGCCTCGCTAGCGATCATTATGCGGACTGCCGCAACGGCGGGTCGGTCTCGAACTTCAACGCGTACAGAGCAATAGTCTTGAAATACTCTCCGTGTTTCGGCGACAGGCGCCATGAGTTCGGCGGTGCGGCTAACAGCGGCGGAATGGGCTTGCGGCTTGCCGCCACTTATACCTAGAGAAGCTATGGCGTGAGGCAGGTTTTCAGATTTCCAGATAGAAAACGGCAGGTTGCTAATTGGCTTACTGCAAATTTCCCCGGTTTTCACCGACTTTTGATTGGGCCGCCAAAGAAAATCAGAAAAACATTCTTCGTGGATGCAAGTTTTCAGAATCTCCTTCGATAACTATGGCGTGGCAACACTTTAGGACTAATCAAATGGAAATTCACAATCAACGCAACAGCTTGCGACCCCACGTCAAGACATCATCTGCCGGTCTATCAGCAAATGAAGTCAACAGTGGCGGTGCAGTAGATCGCTCGGCCGACTCGCAACCTCAACGGTTGTTAGAAGGCTTGAGGGGCAATGCGGAAGTTCGTGAACGACTGTTGGTAGAGATCACCGCTAAGGTCGCAGCAGGCGAGTATAACACTCGCGTTGCTGCGGAACAGGCAGCACAAAGTCTCGTCGATTAAAGTATCGTTCACGTAAAGCTGGAAAGGATTCCGGACATATTTTTAAGTGCATGGATGTAATTAAGAAACTCTTCCATTCACTTATCTAACTTTTTTTTCGGAGTATTCAAATGGCTTTAGGTATCGCTAACAACGTTAGTGCACTCAATGCACAAAACAATCTTACTCGTTCTTCTGACAAGTTGAACTCATCTATCGAACGTCTTTCTTCAGGCTTCAAAGTAAACCGTGGAGCAGACGGGCCTGCAGCTTTGGTCATCTCTGAGAAGCAACGTGCTCAAATCTCAGGTCTCAAGGCTGCGATCGATAATACGGAAAAAGCCGTCTCTGTTGTTCAAACAGCTGAAGGTGCTCTTAACGAGATTAACAGCCTGTTGGTTAAAGTTCGTTCTTTGGCGATCGACTCGGCAAACACCGGTG
>CAZDBE010000005.1:0-40070 GCA_964503675.1 uncultured Pirellulaceae bacterium
GGACGGGTATAATGTTGCCGCATGTGCGGGCAGCCCCACCATATGAATCTTCATGTTGTCAATTGTTTGTTTGCCCATGCCCGGAACAAACTTCGCCGCGAAGAAATCGTGAACCGCTTCCCACCCTTTCTCCGTCTCACCGTTGTAGCTGACCCTCAGAGAATCGAACTCTCGATAGTCTGCCATGTAACGATCTAGATCGCGGTTGTTCCACGCATCAGCACGATTGGCCAGCATCGATTTAACCTGCAGCTCCTTAACATCGCCAACTTCGACTTTATTTTGGGCTGGGGCGATACTGGCTGAACTGGGGACACTCACCGTTGGATCAGCTAAATCGTCGCTCACCGAACTGGAGGCCGCAGGTGTGTCGGCCACTGGCGATTTACTTAAAAATTGCTGGTTCACGATGTTGAAACCGATCAATGCGATACAGAGCATGACGAGGAAGAGAATAATATCGTTCTTAATAGTCTTCATTTTGACAAACTTGGTTATTGAAACTTGAGATGTCAATTGTCACCTTCCAACAATTCGACACCGATGCAGAGTTGCAGAGGACAGTGTTGTCTTACAAAATTGTAATTAGAGTTTGGCGCTCGAAAGACAGTTGCGCGGCCAAAACTTGAAAACTGACCAAAAGTACCGGCCATACCCGTCTATTCATCACAATCGTTGATTCAACCGCCCCATCTGAAATACGTGTGAATATCGTCAGGAGCCACGATCGAGACTCTATTCCACGCAATCATAGAATCTCTACTGTCAACGAACGTAGCTCGACATCCTAAGCGCCCTTCTTTGCCTCAAGCACTGGATCACTCGTCAATGGCAGTTGGATCGTCTTGCCCGTCTCGGCGGCTTTGTAGATTGCCAGAATAATTTCCACGCTTCTACGTCCCTCGGCTCCATCAACCGCCAAAGGCTTTCCGTTTTCAATTGCTTCAATCACATCTTTGAACTGTTTTGCGTGCGCAGCGTGCCCAATCGCGGCAGGATCCGCAGCGCCACCACCTGTATCAGTCATCGAGGCGTACTTTTCACTAATCTCTTTGTCCTTTGCCGTCATATCGGCGAAGGTCCAAGTTTTGATGTCTTCTTCTTCAATGACGACGGAACCTTGATTTCCGTGGATCTCGATCTTTTTCAGCATTCCTGGGAAGGCGGCAGTCGACGCTTCGATTACGCCCAATGCACCATTGGCAAACTTCAAAGACGCCGTTGCGACGTCCTCGACTTCAATGCGTTCGTGGGCCAACGTGGCGGTTTGCGCCGAAATCTCGACCACGGGCCCCATCAGCCACGTCAACAAGTCAACGCTGTGAATGGCCTGATTCATCAGCGCTCCGCCTCCATCGAGATCCCATGTGCCGCGCCATTGCCCACTGTCGTAATATTCTTGCGTCCGAAACCATTTGACATACGCATCGCCAAGAGTCAGTGTGCCAAACCTTCCTTCGTCAATCGCGGATTTCAAGAGTTGACTTGAGTCGTGAAATCGAGACGGAAAAATTGTGGAGAGCGTAACATTATTGGCAACACACGCTTCGATAATTTTGTCGCAACGCTTGAGCGTGATCTCAAGCGGCTTCTCAACAATCACATGCTTGCCTGCCTTGGCCGCGGCAACAGCTGGATCCAAATGTGCTCCACTGGGGGTACAGATCGTGACCACATCGACTGCTGGATCAGCCAGTAATTCAGCAACTGACGCATAAGCCGTTCCACCATTGTCTCGTGCAAACTCTTCCGCTGCTTCCAGTCGGCGGCTTTGACAGGCAACCAGTTGCGCTCCGCTGATTTCAGCGATCGCACGAGCGTGAAAGCCGGCAATCATGCCACAGCCAATAATTCCAAATCCAAGTGCCATAATTCGTATTGTCCGTAAGTGATTGATTCTTCGTGGGAATGAAAACTGTACTGGTGCAACTCTATCGGGTTACCAACCGGGGTCAAAGGTCCTCGTGGGATACCACTTCCCGATTCAGCGAAATTAGTCGTCTGACTCCGTGTTTTTCAGTTGAGCATACTGCCCCTCGGCAAGCCCGCTGCGGATCAATTGAGCCAGCCAAGCGGGGGAGGCGGCGAACTGGCGCTTAAAACGAAAATTGAGATAATGCATCAGCGACGACCACCAGAGTCGTCTTCTATCGGTATGCCAAGGTTCACCCTTCTTCACCAAAGCGCGACCTTGGCCTATGTAGTATCGTCGAATGTACTCCTCATTGACGCGATTCGCATCGATCACATGATCGACAACCGAATCAGGATTCCACTGCCCTTCCCAACCATTATTCAACAGGCGCCGAAATAAATCGATCTCATCTTCCCCCAGTACTTCGTCGGCGCATCTCCCTAGCGACGCATCGAAGCGAAATTGTTTCTGAATCGAAGATCGCAAAGCAAAATTGGCTCCGTAGGGCAGTCGACTCTCGTTTAGCGTCAGCCGTTGGTCGCCAAGATTTCGTTCGGCAAAACAACCCTTGAGCAATTCCCAGTTCTCCGCAATCCACGTTGGCTTCTTCGGTTCCAACCTTGCCAGAATCTTCCCACCAAAGAACCCAATACTTGGGTTAGCGTCTGCATCGGAGACTGTGTTGGCGACCCAGTGCGCGTCCACAACAACATCATCGTCGGTCCACATGACTAAATCACTATCCAAATGATCGATCGCTTTGTTGCGAGCATGGGTGTGACCTTGTTTCTTCTCATCAAGGATCAACAGCTGATGTCGATCAAAGAACTTGTGATCCACAATTCCCGCCAACAATGCGCTAGTCCCATCAGTACTGTTGTTGTTTACAACAATTAGACGCAACATGCGATCGTAGGGCACGATCAGGCGGAACACCGAATCGAGCATAAGCTCCAGCTGATTCGCTCGATTCCACGTGCAAACCACCAAGTCAATGCGTTCCGCTTTTGGAAACGGATCCCCCGGTTCAAATTCGTCACTCATGGGGTCTCTTGTCTCGGTCGAATTAACTAGGAATCATCTCTCCGGCGACGATATCCTCAGGGGACTGTCGCTTCCGGACTAGGTGAGCCGCTCCGCCGTCAATCAAAACCTCGGCCGACAGCGGCTTGCTGTTGTAGTTCGATCCCATAACGAATCCATAGGCACCGGCGCACTCGATCACTAAAAAGTCACCGACTTTGGCCACTGGCAGCTCCCGAGCACAAACAAAGCCGCCTTCCTCTTGAGTGAAGATATCACCCGATTCACACAATGGTCCGCCCACGATTGCATTCTGGAACTCAGTCGATGGCTCTCCTGTAAATGCGATCGACATCGGGTGGTAGGAACCGTATAGGATCGGGCGAGCAAGATTGTTGAAACCGGCATCAACCAGATAGAAGAGATTCTCCCCCATCTTCTTAATAGCTCGAATCTCGGCCAACAGGTAACCACTTTCAGCGACCAAGAATCTGCCTGGCTCAATCTCCAATGTTACTGAATGACCAAATTCTGCCTCGAGGTCTTTGCGGACTTTGTCCCACAACTGGAAGTATCGATCAACATCCAGTCCTTCGTCCTCGTTTTTGTAGGGAGTCGGCAATCCACCGCCGGCACTGATGGTAGTGATCGTCGAACCGACTTTCAATGCGGTCTCTCGCATCGCGTCGCAGACCTGAGACAAATGCTCGAAATCCGTGCCCGATCCAATATGCATGTGTAAACCGGCAACTGTCAGATTGTTCTCTTTCGCCAGCGCAACACATTCATCAAGTTGCTCATGCCAGATACCGTGCTTGGAGTGATCTCCGCCAGTATTGGTTTTTGCACTATGTCCATGGCCGAATCCCGGATTGATCCGCAATGTGATCTCACGCCCCGGGGCAGATTGGCCCAACTGCGCTATCATGTCGGGTGATCCGCAGTTGACCGGAATGTCATGTTTGACGACTAGCTCAAGTGCTTCTCGATCAAAAATGTCGGCAGTGTAGACCACTGGATGTGGCGATCCGTGCAATTCATATCCTGCACGCTGGGCCCGATGGACTTCCCCAGAGCTAACGGCATCGACAACGACACCTTGTTTCCGCATCAGATCCAAAACAGCAATGTTTGAGTTCGCTTTTTGAGCAAAACGAATCACATCAAACTGGCGTAGCTGCTCAATATGCTGCCGAATGGTCTCAGCGTCATAAATATACGTTGGAGTACCAAACTTCTCCGCCAGATCCGCAACGGGGATGCCACAGATTTCAGTTCGAGTGGGTGCAAAAAGCTGCCGAGTGTTCATTGCGTTGAAAGTTGTTGATAGGTAACGGTGAGATTGATTTGGAGGAATTATAGCAGCGTTTCTAAATGGTACAAACGGCCACGAATCGAGTATCATATTTGGTGCATAAGGGACATTGGAAATAAACAACCAATTGCGAGGCAGCTATGGCGGGCGATTATCCACCGGAACCACCAAAAGATTTCCAATATGGCAACTCAAAAAATTTCGGCGAACACAACCGTGGCGATGTTCCCCCATTGGCGTACGCTCCTCCGGAATCTGGAAGTTCGTCAAATAGAAGGATTGGTTGTTGGATTGCGGGCTGCTTGGGCACCCTGTTGCTGGGTGTGTTGCTGATCGCTGGGATGGGTTTTGGCGGCTATTGGTGGTTCACTCAACAGGTCGAGAAGTATACCGATGCAGAGCCAGCCCCCATGCCGAAGGTCGAGATGGAGGCCGAGGAAATAGCGGGGCTCCAGAAGAAGATCGAATCATTTTTCAAACAGGCGATGCCTGAGTCCAGCGAAACAGGTGATAGAGAATCATCGAGCGAACTGGCGGACGGCGCAGAAGTGAATGCGCCGACAGAGTTGATTTTGACGGCTGACCAAATCAATGCCTTGATCCAATCAAATGAGGTATTTGCGGATCGCGCGTATATCGAGATTGAAGACGGCAGAATTCGCGCTAAAGTCACCATCCCAACTGACCAAATTCCGGGCGGAGCAGGACGTCACTTCAATGCCGATGCGGAAGTCGAGGTGTCGCTTCAAAACGGTGTCTTGCTGATTCAAATTGTTGACGCCAAAGTCAAAGGAGAATCGCTGCCAGAAGAGTTTTCCAGTGAGTTGTCGAAACAGAACCTCGCCAAAGAACTATACGAGGATGTCGATACGGCTAAGATGCTTCGCCGTTTCGAAAGTGTAGAGGTTGTGGACCACACTGTCCGGATGAGCCTCAAGCAGCCAGAGAAAGCAACCGACGGACCGAGACAGACTATCCAGAATTCGCCACCGCAAACTAAAACGGCACCTCCCGCAGAAGCTGAACTCATTGAGCAAAGCCCGTAGCCCTAGTAAGGCAACAGGCGGCGAGTTCAGAGCACCCCGCTACCACTTCCAAATGCATCCAAACCGCGGCAACGCCTACTGATTATCCAGTGCGGGTTGACTGTCCTGCCTTCAGATCTCGGCCGCGTGGCTGGAACTTGACCGTACGATCAACAGCGTTCCCCGTCGGAGACGAAGGTGTGTCACCGTAGGTTTTGTATCCGCCGTATTGGTAGCCGTATCGCCCGCCATAGTTGTAGGACTTTTGGTCTTGGCGTCGCAGACCGTTAACCACCACTCCAGCCAACCCACTGCCCATGGAAGAAATGACCTTTCTCGCTTCCTGAGCGTTGGTGCGGGCACCTTTTCGTATTCGCATAACAAGGTACAGGAGATCTATGTGTGAGCTAACAATCGCCGGGTCGGTGACTGCCAACAATGGCGGAGTGTCGATTAACACGTAATCAAATTCTGCCCTCAACGTTTCAATCAGTTGAGGAAACTGATCAGAAGTAAGAAGCTCTGCTGGATTGTGTGGGATGGGCCCCGCTGGAAGAACCGAGAGTCCTCCGGGAATAATGACTTGAGCAGCATCTTGCCACGCGGTCTCACCGTAGATAACCGACGTCGCACCTAAACTGCCATCCAACCCGAACAGCTTGTGCTGCACTGGTTTACGGAAGTCAGCATCTAACAGAATCACTCTCTTACCTGACTGTGCTATCGAAATCGCAAGATTGGAAACCGTGGTCGATTTACCATCACCAGGAATCGGGCTGGTCAGCTGGATCACCTTCGCCTTACTCTTCTGAGCATTGAAGAAGATCGTTGTTCGAATCGAACGATACGCTTCAGCAGGCGGCGTCGAGGGTTGATGCATCGACACCAACTCTGGCGCGAGTTGTAGAAAGTCTTCGTGCTTGCGAACTCTTCGTTTTTCAAACATGTTGACGTGCCCAATGACAGGCGTTCCAAGTAGTACACCAACGTCTTCTGAGGAGCGAAAAGTTTTATCTGCGATGTCTTTGAAGGCAGCAAAGCCGAGTCCAGCGAGGCTCCCTAGAAACATCCCGGAAGCAAGACAGAGTGACAGCTTGGGGGCGACAACCTCTCCCATCGAAGGAGGATCAAGGATAGAGAGATTTCTCCAAAGGTGCTCTTTGAGAGCATTCATTTCGCTCATTCTCTCGATAATCGCAGCATAGCCCACTTCCAGTCGCTCCCGTTCACGTTTAAGAGCGTTGAGCTTTTCTACCAACGATGAAACGGAAGTTGATTTCTCTTGAATTTTTTTGATTTGTGATTCGATCTGCTGCTCCTCAGATAGCAGCAGTTCCACTTTGCGGTCCATCATGTCTAGGAAAGTCGTCACCAAATTAGGATCGACCCCCGATCCCGTCTTACCACCTCTAATTGAAGCCAGTTCTTGGGTCTTCATCATTTCGACAGTCTCGATCTGACGGCGAATAGAACGGAGTTGGGGATGGTCGTTTCCATACTGGTTCAACAGTTCTTGCTCTTCGACCCTTAGCTGTACCAGTTGGTCCTGCACTCTAGCGTATGCTCCATCGGAAACGTCCGAGGTCTCCGACATGATTTCACTGACAAGATCCTCTGAGGATTTACCTAGAGCTTGATCGCGTCTAACATTCTCAACGCGAGCAGTGACTTTGTGACGCTCACTTCGCAGGTCATGAAGGTCACTGTGCATCAGGCTAAGTTGCATTTGATACGGGTCAGTCACACGCCCATCGACAGTCACCAACTCCGGACGAATGGACAACTTTTCAATCTCGTCCTCTACTACCTTCAATCTCGAGAGCCATTGATCTTGGGCTTTCTGAACGATGTCTGCGTTCTCACCACCAATGTTCTTCGTGGTCGATTGAATGTAAGAATTGAAGGATGAAACAATTGCATCCAGAACTTCTTGGCACTCTTCTTTGTTATTGCCACTAAAACTCAGTTTAATTACTCCAGAGTTTGATTTGGTATCAGCAGGCTTGACCGCAAAACTCTTTCCCTCTCTCAAGTTGTAAAGAATGTCTTCTGTGCCCTTAAACACTTCCATGTCGTAGAATTTGCCATCGTCGATGGCTGGCTGGAGGATCAACGTACTTTTGAGCGTTTGGAGGTACTTCTCAATGGTCGTGTCGCCGGCGAACGATTCACGATCGTTAGAGTTCACCGATGGCGCGCTCTTCTCGTCGATGAAGATTTTGGCGGTAGACTGATAAGTCTTCGGCGCCTTGGCATAGTAAAGAATTGACAGTCCGGTGCAGAGCAGGACGAAGAACACGATCAACCAAAAACTTCTTCGAAGTAAGTCGAAAACATCCAAATTGTATAGGTCGGGACGATTCGACGGACTCATTCCACCTTGTGATGTAGATTGACCGTTTTCAGAATCGAAATTGATTAGAGACATTCGGGATTTACTCCGCCAATGAAGATCAGTTTTGGAAGACCAAGACGCAAGACTTAAGAGTCACGTTAGCCCATATAAACATGAGTGTAGTTACGATGTTCGCTTAGAGCGCTCTTTTCGGATACGATCAAGAAGCCATTTGATCCGATTCTTACGAAAAGAGGGATCAAGCTCGCACACCTTTAATTGTCGTACCGCTTCGTCGAATTGTTTGGTTTTAAACAGAGCAAAGGCATAATCGTACCTCCAAGGTGCTGGCGAAGACGCTAGCGAAAGAACGGCTCGATAATGTTTTGCCACCTCAGGATAGTCATCGATCTGCCCGGCGGCTTGCGCCAAAAGGAGATTTTTCTCCAATTCTTCTAAACCATCGGTCTGATTGATTAGCCGACGTATATGTAGGACAAGGAACTTTTTGGGCAACATCAAATCCTTACTACTCATGTATCGACGAGCTATTTTCAGTAAGTATTTCGCATCTTGGGGAAAAACCTCCTCATAAAGTCGCCTCATGGGCATCATCTGCATGCAAAACTCGACAATCGCTCTTTCGTGAGAATAGAGGTGTGGCTGTCGCAGACACTTCTGCCAGAGCTCAACTGCGAGATCTTGCTTGCCCGAATTAAGTGCCAACAAGCCGCAGTTAAAAAGTGTTTGCGTTTTAGGAATCGTCCTGGACAGTGCGACTTCGATGTGATTTTCTTCTTCTTTGAACGTATCCTCGGCTTGAGATAGCGATCTGAAAGCGGCCAACTGAGCTAATCGGACGCGCGTACTGGCTAATTGCGGACACAGATCATCAGCTTGACGGAATCTGTTGTAAGCTTTGTCTAGGTGTTCCTTTATTCCCGGCGCCCCCAAAATTTCTTTGGCTATTTTTGGGGCTGTCCTCTGACTCGCTCTAAGCTGCTGATGAATCAGCGAGACGGCGGTTGAGTTCCAAATCGTTGCGGAATCAAACATTTCCAGTTGCTCGCGCAGTGCTTTGCGCTCGTCAACTGAGATGTCCAGCTCGTTCAATCCCTCGAGCTGCTCTCTCACATTTTCGGACATTTCTTTGGCTTTTTGGAGCCGGTACAAACTGACCTGCAAATCACCAAACAGCAATTGAACGCCGGAGTCATCCGGCCGTATCTTCTCGGCCTGTTCAAGTTGCTTTTTGACTGCCGCCAGAGAGATCTGCCGCGTCTTCCTTGGTCCCTCGCTGGCATACTGATTCAGTAGCTTGATCGATCGCTTCGCAGATCTTCTCGATTCAATCCCCCACGACTCGTAGCCAGCCCAGCAAGTTGCCAACAAGAGCAAACCGACTACCCCAAATCGTACAAACCGTGAGAACGCCCCCGGTTGCTGAGCACGAACTCCAGCAACAATTGTTATGTGTCTCCCGACAACAGCCCCCATCATTAGTGCCATCGCAGTACTGTTTGCGGGTTGGTAAATGCCGAAATCAAGCGTTGCGATTGCCACTTGGCCAGTTAGGCATGCCATTCCAGAGACAGCTAAGGCTTGGTCATAAAATTCAGTTTGGCGAAAGAGGCTCAGCGAGGCATAGAAACAATAAGAGATGCAGAGCAACAGCAACAACACTCCCCCAACTCCTGTTTCGACTAAAGTTTCAATGTAGACATTCTCCGCGTGAGCGAAGGTTGTCACAGTAAGTTGCTTTTGAAAACCGGGTGAGACATATCGATAGGTGCCGTTGCCAGTCCCTAGAAGAACGTTAGCAAAACCAAAGGGAATCGCATCTTCCCAGTGCTTCAGTCGCGGAGCACCGACATTGCTAAAATCTGTAAGCGTTTGAATCTCGCCCGATACGCGATCACTCTGTTCAGAATATTTGACTACGACCACCGAACAAACGACCAAGGCAAGAGACAGTCCAATCACCGCTGGAAGACTGGAGCGGGAGAGCATAAGCCCAGAAACAACAATCGAGGCGACTAAGGCCAGCATACCGCTGCGCGATCCAGTCATCATGACTCCCGCAGTGACTACCACAATAGCGGTCAGGCAATACAGATGGTGAGACTGCAACTTCGAAATCGCGCGTAGAATCCTTTTGATCGTTGTTTGACGTGCTCCGAGTTTCCCATAATTTCGATTGCCGGAAATAGTTTGATCATGCTCACCAAATCGGAGCACCACCTTTGCTACGTAAAACATGATCGCCGAAAAACAGATCAACAGAAATCCTGCCGCATTGTTTGAATTGACGAAGGACGCAAAAGGACCACCTCCCCAAAGCAGTTCATACATCCAAAGAACTCTTGAATCCCCAGACAGGATCTGAAGAACACCCACGAAACTGACCAACACGCCAACAACAGCTAGGGACGCAAGCACTGGCATAAAGGAGCGTGCATCACGCAACACCAACGTGGCGCAGACAAACAAACCCACCCCATACAGCAAATCCACGAGCTTGCTCCTAGTCGCAGGTGCGTACGTCGAGATTGGCCGCTGCGACAGGTTTGGTGCATGCTTAGCAACCCGATCTCCCGGAGCAACGCTTGGTGAGGCAGCGTCCCCAGCAAATCCAGCAACATCCTGTGTCCCAAATCTTGCCTGTACCGACGAACTCAGTGGAGAGGCCTGAAATGCCGTGAACGCAACACCAAGTAGCAGCACCCACCAAATCCAAGGGATTGTCACACTCTTGTGAGAACTGCGGCGAGGAACCATGACGATCTCTACTGCTATCAACAACAGTGCGAGTCCGCTTCCTGCAATCAACCCAGTTCGGGTAAATGGGTAGTTTCCTCCAATGAACCATGGAGACAGAAACGCCATAGCTGCGAACAGAAAAGATACGAGTCGAATCACAATTTGCTCTTAGTAACGTGACAATGAAGGCAAAACATGAAGCCCTAACCCAGCGGCAAGTGGGGCAACCCCGCCTTACTCTGGCGATAAAATGTAAGCGGACAACGTCTATCGCAGGCGTTGATAACATACTCGCAATAAAACAAACCTTTACGAGAGGAAAAAATGACAAAATCGCCTTTTTGCTCTTTATTGCTTTATTCGGCGCTTCCAAAAGTATGATTAATGTACTGGCGATCGTTACGTTTTTAACTATATTTCTCGAGCCTCGTGCCACCTAGGGGGACGGAGTGCGCGCTGATTTACAACTTTTGTTTTGGGGGAAAACCGTCCCGGCCGGTAGGTCGCGACAGTTGTTTTATCCTTTCCTGAACAGGTCCGGACTCAAACTATGATCTTTAAAAAAGAAGAAAAGCAAAAGGCTCAGCACCGGCTTACCTCGTTCTTGCTGACCGCTAGATTGCCGCTGTTGATGGCCTTCCACTTTGCGGTTTTTGCCGGAGTTCTGTGGGTCGCTTTTCTAATGAGATTCACGATGGATGTGCCTGCCAAGTACATCGACTACTTCTATCGTGCGGTTCTTGCAGTAGTGGCGACCAAAGTAGCCGTCTTCTACTTCCTCAGGTCGTTTCACGGATGGTGGCGGTACGTTCACTTTTCCGACATGATTTCGCTGGTCAAGAGTTCTGCAGTCTCATCGTTGGCCGTGGTCGCGGTGGACTACTTCCTGCTTGGTGGACAAATGCCACGGATGGTTCTCTTGAACGACTTTGCCATGGGAGTTGTTGTCTTAGGAGGCCTGCGGTCAACTTGGCGGGTTTGGGATGAGAGGATTGGGCCACTGCGTCAAAAGAAGTTGGGCCGGGCCTTAATGGTCGGCGGCGATTTTGAAACATCCCGTTTGGCCCACCTGATTAACGGTCAACGCAACTTGAATGTTCGGGTTGTTGGCTTTGTCTCTCCGTCAGAGGTTGATCGTTCTACAAGCCACTACGGAGATATTCGTGTTGTTGGTCAAGTGTCTTCCATTGCGGAATTGATGTCTTCCTATCGCGCCACGACGCTCTATGTCATATCGGGGGCGTTGCCTGCAAAGAGGCTACGTGCAATTCTTGATATTGCCAGCGACAGCCGGTTCGAAATCAAAATACTTCCTAAGCTAGAAGAGCAACTTAAGGGCGTCGACAAGGTACCCATTCGGGAAGTGTCATACAACGATCTGCTCAGGAGAGATCCAGCAGAGCTAGATTTAGGCGCAATCGAAGGGTTGGTTAGCGGTCGCTCAGTAATGGTGACTGGAGCGGGAGGCTCAATCGGTTCAGAACTGTGCCGTCAACTGGTCCGGTTTGGCTGTCGAGAGTTGATCTTGCTTGGACGCGGTGAAAACCGAATCTATGAGATAGAACGCGAGCTCAAGGCGCTACAATTGAATGTCGCGTTGATTCCGAAGATCGTCAACATCACAGACCTCCCACGGTTACGTGAAGTTTTTCACGCACATCGCCCTGACGTGGTTTTTCATGCGGCAGCCCACAAGCATGTACCGTTGGTAGAACAGAATGTTGGTGAAAGTATCATCAACAACATTCTAGGTACCAAGAACGTTGCAGATCTTTCTGATCAGTATATGGTCAGCCGTTTCGTGATGGTTTCTACCGACAAAGCAGTCAACCCAACAAGTATCATGGGCTGCACTAAACACATGGCGGAGCGGTATTGTCAAACGATGGGCGCTCGGTCGAAAACGAAGTTCATCTCCACACGTTTTGGAAACGTACTCGGCTCGGCGGGAAGCGTTGTTCCGTTGTTTCAAAAGCAGATTCAGGCCGGTGGCCCGATTACGATCACCGACAAACGCATGACGCGATATTTCATGACCATCCCCGAAGCATCACAGTTAGTCGTTCAGGCCGCCACGATGGGCGATGGTGGAGAAATTTTTGTCTTAGAAATGGGTCAACCAGTTCGGATCATTGATTTAGCTCAAGATCTGATTAGGCTGGCGGGGCATTCTCCAGGATCCATCGACATCGTCGAGAGTGGAATTCGCCCTGGAGAGAAGCTGTTTGAAGAACTTTACTATAAGAACGAGAAATCGATTCCCACATCTCATGATAAGATTCTTTCCTCTCAAAGTCGGGCATTTAAATTCGAAGAAGTAGAGCATCAGGTTCATACACTCATTGAGTCGGCTTACCATGAGACAGACGCGATTCGGATTCTGATGAAGAAGTTCGTGCCTGAGTACAGTACTGCTGACGCAGAGAGCACTCCTTCGCCAAAACTACTTTATCGCAAACGTAAACGTACGACACAGCACTCGCAGTAAAGCTTCTTCTTTCTCAGAGGGCCGGCGCGTGATCGCACCGGATTTTTCAGCACACCAATGCCTCTTACAAATCGCAAACGTAAAATATGAATCCGAATCCTCGAATCGCTGTCATTGGCTTGGGCTATGTCGGTCTACCGCTGGCAGTAGAATTTGGCAAGCTATTTCCGACGATCGGATTTGATATCAGCGAGCCCCGAATCGCTGAACTCCAGAGTGGTTCCGATTCCACGTTGGAAGTAACCTCTGAAGAATTAAAGTCCGCTCAACAACTGGAATTTTCTTGCCGGCTCGACGCAATCGCTGACGCAGATGTATACATTGTCACCGTGCCGACGCCAATCGATCAGCACAAGCAACCGGACCTATCTCCATTACGTTCAGCAAGTCGAATGCTTGGGAAGCTAGTCAAGCCGGGAAACATTATCATTTATGAATCAACCGTTTACCCAGGTGCCACGGAAGAAGAGTGCATTCCCCTTGTTGAGCAGGAATCAGGACTCAAGTTCAACGAAGACTTTTTCGCAGGTTATAGCCCAGAACGAATCAATCCTGGCGACAAGAAACATCGCTTGACAACGATTACAAAGGTTACTTCCGGGTCAACACCCGAAGTGGCATCCTATGTGGACGGATTGTATAAACGCATAGTCACCGCCGGTACACACTTAGCCAGCTCGATACGCGTTGCTGAAGCTGCAAAAGTGATTGAGAATACTCAACGCGATTTGAACATTGCGTTGGTCAATGAGCTGGCACTGATTTTCAACCGAATGGATATCGACACCATCGAAGTGCTTGAGGCCGCGGGAACAAAGTGGAACTTCTTGCCGTTTCGTCCCGGCTTGGTCGGAGGGCATTGTATCGGGGTCGATCCTTACTATCTGACTCACAAGGCTCAGGAAACAGGGTACACTCCCGAAGTAATTCTCGCCGGTCGTCGCATCAACGATGGCATGGGCGAGTACATTGTGTCTTGTGTCGTCAAGCTAATGCTTACGCGACGAATACATATTCAAGATGCTAGAGTTCTAGTATTAGGTTTGACTTTCAAAGAAAACTGCCCCGACATTCGGAACACTCGCGTGGTCGACATTGTCCGTGAGTTCCAAGGCTACGGCGCCAACGTCGATGTCTACGATCCTTGGATTGAAGACGAGCAAGCCAAACAGGAATACGGCATCGATCTCGTTAAAAAGCTGGAAGAGGGAACCTACGACGCAATCGTTCTGGCTGTTGCTCACGATGAGTTCAAGGCGTTAGGTACCGAAAAGATTCGCGCCTTTGGGCAACCAAACTGCGTACTGTACGACATCAAGTCAATCCTTCCCAAAGCCGAAGTCGACGGACGCCTGTAGCGTACCGATCAAGCAGGCACTCGACTATTAACTACGAAACCAGAACAACTCATGCCAATTCCTGAACTTGCCCCTAACCAGACATGGCTGGTGACAGGCGTCGCCGGCTTCATTGGTTCAAACTTGCTAGAGCAGCTGCTGCGAGCGAACCAGAACGTCGTCGGGCTGGACAATTTCGCGACCGGACATCAAAAGAACCTAGACGAAGTCCAATCGCTGGTTTCGGATGAACAATGGTCTCGTTTCCGTTTCATTGAAGGCGACATCCGCAATCTAGAAACCTGTCAGCAAGCGTCAACAGGCGTTGACTATGTACTGCACCAAGCTGCTCTTGGGTCGGTGCCTCGTTCGTTGGCCAATCCCGTTGACTCAAACTCAACCAACATTTCAGGTGCGCTTAATATGATGTGGGCCGCCAAGGAAGCGCAAGTAAAAAGCTTTGTTTATGCTGCGTCAAGCTCCACGTACGGAGATTCCAAAGAGTTGCCAAAGGTTGAGGACCGAATCGGTAAGCCGCTGTCTCCATACGCGATCACGAAATATGTCAACGAGCTTTACGCCAACATTTTTTCAGACTGCTACGACTTTCCCTGTATTGGTTTAAGGTACTTTAACGTGTTCGGTCGACGCCAAGATCCCGACGGCGCCTATGCGGCAGTTATTCCAAAGTGGACTGCCGCGATGATCAAGCAGGAGCCAGTGTTCATCAATGGCGACGGCGAAACCAGCCGTGATTTTTGTTACGTAGACAATGCGGTACAGGCTAACATTCGTGCTGCAACATGCGAGAGCATTTCTGAAAGCCAAGTGTTCAATATCGCCTTTGGAGAGCGAACCACACTGAACGAACTGTTTAAGCTATTGCAGGACGCACTGGCTTCTCTGGGAATTGACTACTCGATGCCCGCTCAATATCGCGACTTTCGAGCAGGCGATGTTCGGCACTCGCTTGCAAATATTGAGAAAGCAAATCGAATGATCGGGTATCAACCTTCCCACACCGCCGGGCAAGGGATTGTCGAAGCTATGTCGTGGTATGCTTCAAAACTCTCCTCTAAGTAGAGTCCTTTCTCGCAACCATCGTGGTTGGAGACTCTCCTCCGTTAAAAAGAAGTCAGATTGAGTTTCGCCCTGAGTCCATTGTCAAGAAAACTGAAAGCCGTCAACGACGTTGTCGTTGGACGGGCAAATATCCAGCTGATTCGATTCTTCGGAGAAAGATGGAATGTGGTTCTAATCAACGAATTCCCAAAATGCGGTGCTTCGTGGGTTAGGAAGATGTTGAGCGACTATTTGGGGGTGAATCAGTCCAATGGAAACAACAACAGTCATGGATGGCTTGGCCGCATCTCAAAGAATGCGATCATTCAGAGGCACTGGCTGAATCAGGATTTCAACGTCGCCAAGACAATCCTAGTCGTTCGGGATCCACGGGACGTCTACAATTCGTACTACTTTCACGAAACATATTTTCGGCCTCGAGCAAAGGCACTTAACGCTTGGGGATATGTCGAGACGGACGATGACAGAACGAACATGGAGAGGTACCTGCGCTTCAAGCTACTGTCTCCGAGGCAATCACTGCCGGGATTCACCTACTCGGAGCTTTGGGGGTCGTACCGAAATCACGACAATGTTTGTGTGGTCAAATACGAAGACCTCCTAGTAGATGCGGCGACTGAGCTTGGCAGGGTGTTGAACTATCTGGGAGTTGAAGAACTGGACGAAGTCAAACTGCTTGAAATCATTGATCAGTACAGTTTTGAGAACATGTCAAAAAGGAAAAAAGGACAAGCCAACAATTCCAGCCACACTCGAAAGGGAATTGTTGGCGATTGGAGAAATTACTTCAATGAGCAATCTGTGACACTGGTGAAACAGCAGTTGAACGATTTCATTTTGGAGTTGGGGTACGAGACCACGGCGGATTGGCAATAATGCAACCGTCAGCCGAAAAATACAAGGTCGCGTAACTTGCGTACCAAAAAAACGCTTAACAACACCGTCGGCTCACTCGCACTTCAGCTGCTTGTGGTCATTTCCGGATTGATTTTGCCACGTTTGCTGATCACCACCTACGGGTCGATGATCAACGGGCTGATCACTTCAATTCGGCAAGTGGTTAGGTACCTGCTGCAATTGGAAATGGGTTTAGCAAACGGTGTCATCGTTGAACTCTACAAGCCACTTGCTGACAAGGACGACTTGGAAGTCAGTAGTGTACTCTCCGCGTCGAGACACTTTTACAATCGCACCGGACTGTACTTTTCGGTCGCTGCAATTCTTTTATCGATCGGGTACCCCTTTGTTGTCGACTGCCAACAACTGCCTTGGTACTACGTGACATTACTGGTACTGCTGCTAAGCTTGCCCGGAGCGATTAACTTTTTTCTGCTTAGCAGTCATCGAGTGCTTATCATCGCAGACCAGCGCTCGTACATCTTGTCGGCTATTGCGTGTTGCATTAGTTTCTTTTCACTTGGGGCAACGGTTGCGGCGATTCTCTTTCAGCTGGACATTGTTGTGATTCCGATCATTCAGATCGCTAACATGCTTTTGTTGACTGGAGCAGTCTATCTCTATTCTCGTCGGACGTACCTGAACCGTTTTCGGTTTGACATGCAGGTCAATCAAGCGAAGATTCCGCAACGCAAAGCTGTTTTCGTGCATGAGTTTTCCCAAATTGTCGAATCCAACGGAGCGATCGTTGTGGCAACACTGATGCTGGGATTAACCAGTGTCAGTGTCCTTGCCGTTTACAGCATGGTCGTCCAGAGTCTGCAAGCGGTGTCCGGATCAATCCAGAGTGGAGCGCAAGCCTCTTTTGGCGAACTAACGGCAATCGGGGGCCGCGAGCGTTTGTTGAGCGTAGCCAATGAATACGAATACTTGCACCTGATGTTCGTTGGTTGGATTTACTCGTCAGCTGCCATCTTGTTACTTCCGTTTATCAACTTCTACACGCTGGGAGTCACCGACGCCGACTATCGACAACCTCTGATTGGAATCCTTCTATTGGGAGCAGGAGTGATTCGGCAAATCAGAGGCCCAAGCCTCTCGATAGTAACCTCCGCTGGAAAATATCGTCAAATCAGCGTTAACGCGATTCAGACAACGGTGCTTGGGGTAGTTTTGGCAGTGCTGGGTACTTGGACATTCGGGATGCCCGGATTGCTGTTGAGTTTCTTGATTGCGGTAGCTTGGCGAACAGGATTTATCGTGTTCTATTGTCACAGAGAACTGCTAGACAAGCCATTGTCAGGCCTCTTCGTGAGACTTGTGAAAAATCTGTTATTGTTTGTCGTCGCCGCAGTACCGTTTCTGTGGATAGACATCTCAACCGAGACGTTCCTCAGTTGGATTGTGTGGGCGATCTGCGTTTCGACTTGGGTCGGGATCGTTTTTGTCGTCGGCAATCTGATTGGTGAGTTGACAACTTTCAGATGTGTCGTTCGTCGACTTGGCAGCATTCTCAGCATCGGAGCCTAAGCACTAATCATGCAACCCGCCAGTTACAACAACGGAGCTACCCAAACTTCCCGCCAGCACTTGGAAGATTTTTTTGCGATAGGCTACATCGTTTTCTTGATCATCCCTCAGGCTACGCTGTTCGGTCGCGCTGCACTTGCCGGTGGCTTTTTTACTCTGTGGCTCCTTACATCATGGGGACCGAGGCACAAACTGACACAACTCGCGTGCCTGCCAATGGCCGTGGCACTTGCACTGCAAGTGGCGATCTACTTCGCGAAATGCACGTCAGCTCAATCGTTTCAACTCCTTTCCCAGGTGGCCGTCGGATTTGTTACGATCTTCTTAAGCTTGTATGTCTGCGCGCACTATGTGATTCACCGTCCCCGAAGCTATTTGAAGGTGAAGACCTGGAGTCTGATACTTATTGCGGCAAGTATTTCCTATGCCATCATTGTCTCAATTCAACAGCCTGGAATCATGAGGCAGTTGATTTTTCAGGAAGAGTCGGAAGTATCGCATTTGCGTCTGCTGGGAGTGCCTTCTTACAGCCTAATCTATTCTGTTTCGATGTGCTTCTTCGTCCTTGTGGGCATGTTCGGGCGGCTAACTGGAATTACGCGGTTTTGCTTTGGAGTGGCACTTGCCATTTTCGCCATCCACGTTGCGCTTTCGACGCTCACCTTGCCCACAACACTGCTGGCAATTATCGCAGTGATCTGGTTAGTGCACCTTACTTTAACCAAAACGGCAACCATGGCTCGTATCGGAGTAGCGGCGTTAATCATTTGCCTAGGACCGCTGATTACCTTTGGCGGTTCCAGCATGGAAGAGTTCGCGTCAATCCCACAGATTGAACGAACAATTGCAAAAGTACAACGTTTAGCAACGGGAATTACCGAAAACGGACTGCAAGAAGGTGATGAGACGATGCGTGGTGCGATGATGAACAAGACGCTTGAAACCTTTCTTGAAAATCCGATTTTCGGATGCTCGTTTACCGAAGACGCCAAAGAGGGAATCGGAGGCCACTCGTCGTTGGTCGACCCTTTGGCTATGTTTGGCTTGTTTGGGTATATCCCAATGATCGTTTTTCATTTTCTTTTGATTCGTAACAGTGTCAAAGAACGATGGAACAAAAATGGCCAACTTCACTGGCGTCCTGCGGAGGTGCTTGCTTGGTGTTTCTACGGGCTCGCAAGTTTCTGGAATCCAACCACATTTACCGTATTGCCGTACGCCATCGTTTTTCTAACAGTTGCCCAAGTTCCAGATCACCTCACGGCTGAATTCGACAACGCTGAGGCACTTCAATAGTTACGGATCTCGTTAACTAACAAACCAAAGATGTTTTATCACGGATACCCAAAACCAGTTCGATATTTCGTAAAGCTTTGCATCCTTATCGCTTTTCGTTTTTCACCGACTCGGGTTTCGCGCTGGCTGGGCGTCAAAATGGGGGACAACGTTCGGATCTATGGCGGCAGTCCAGGAATGTGGGGGACCGAGCCATTTATGATAAGTCTGGGTAGCAACGTTTACATTACCAGCGGCTGTACGTTTCTAACTCACGATGGTGGCACACTTATCCTTCGGCCAGAAGTCCCGGACTTAGAACTAACATCGCCGATCACCGTTGGAAATGACGTTTACTTTGGAATTCGTACGATCGTCATGCCAGGAGTCAATATCGGCAACCGTGTTATCGTTGGAGCTGGGTCTATAGTCACCAAGGATATCCCGGACAACTCAATCGCGGTGGGCGTACCAGCACGGGTTATTAAATCGGTAGATGAATATCTGGAGTCCGCAAAAGAAAAGTCATTGAAGATTGGAAATCTCTCGCCAGCCGAAAAAGAGAAAGCGCTAAAGAAGATATTTGGGCACAGTTCGAATGAGTGATGCTTCCGTTCCAGAGTTTCCGAAAATCGTTATTCTTTCGCATCACCCTATGAGTACCGAAAGCGCTGCCGGTCTGGCGATTCGGTCATTCTTCAAAGGCTGGAAACTTGACCAATTGGTGCACCTATTCACTCCAACGGTTCGTTGGGGCGCTCCAGATTTCGACAGTTGCAACGACTTTCGCCGAGTCTCTTGGTCAGGCGGCATCTCCCAAGTAGTAGAAAGTCACTCGTCACAATCTCAGAGGGCATCCATTTTCGCGCCAATGCTTAAACGGATTGCAAGTTTACGTTCTGTGCAGAAAGCGTTGGTTCCACTCCGCGAGACGTACCTGACTCGGCCATATTACGTGAAAGCTATTCAGAATGAATTGGCTGAAATCGCTCCAGATGTTGTTTACGTTATGGCCAACAGCCTCTATCTGGCTAAAGCCGCCTGCGTCGCCTGCGAAAACTTGGACATCCCCATGTGCGTACACATCGTCGATGATGTTGACTCGGAAAGTGCAAACAAAAATGGAAAGCGAACTCGAAAGGGACTTGAAACCGAAAAATGGTTTCAACGTCTCGTTGACTATGCGTCGACACACATAGGGATCAGTCCGCAGATGGCCGAGGAATTCGAAAATCGTTACGGTCATGAATGGACTTGGTTCACAACACTTACCGACTCCTACGGTTACGACCCGCAGCCAAAAAAATCGAAACCGGGATCTCCCATCGAGTTCGTTTTCGCGGGGAACCTCAGTTTCGATCGTTGGAGAGAAGTTTGCGAACTTGGCCATGCAATCAAGCAACTTCGCCAGCACGGTCGACCGGCAACACTTACGGTATACGGCTCACCTACCCACCTGAAATTGTATGGCAACCAATTGCGTGAAGCTGAGGTTGACGTTCGGCAATGGGTGCCAGTAGATGAATTAGGAAGCATTTTCCACAACGCTGATGTGCTGGTACACGTTGAATCGAGTCACGATCCTGAAATGCGACACGCGATCCGACTGTCGCTGTCCACCAAGATCAGCCAATACATGATGGCCGGTCGCCCTATTCTAGCAATCGGTCCTGCTGAGCTTGCTTCGATCAAATTTGTCAAAGATAGCAATGTTGGCATGACCCATGACATCAGCAGCGGCACTAGCTTGTTTGAGCTAATTCAAACGCTAGTTTCCCAGCCTGAACTCCTGCAGCAGTTGGGCCGCAATGGCCGAGAGAAGGCGATGAAAGTCTTTGAAGGTGATGCGCAGAGAGAGAGATTCCGTCAGTTGATCCGCGATACGATCGAGATCCACCGTCAAAACCGCTGAGCCTTAGCAGCTCACGAGCTTCCACCACCATCCTTATTGGAAAAAAGAATTGGTCATTGCCGAAGTAAACCCGAACACTTCTAAGGTTGTCGTTACCGGCGCCTTTCCAAATTCAGTTGTCGCTTTTCGCGGCGATTTGATACGGGCGCTTGTCTCAGCAAATTGCAATGTTACCGTAATGACCGCGAATGCAACGTCTGAAATTCAAGCGGACATTGAAAACCTCGGCACGGATTTCCAGCCCTTCCCGGTTCACCGCAATTCACTAAACATCTTGCAAGACATTGCCACGCTACGGAATTTGCGGAAGACCTATCGTCGACTGAAGCCTGACCTGATTCTCTCATATACAATCAAACCGATTATCTGGGGAGGCATCGCGGCGAGATCATGTCCCCAAACCAAGTTCTTTGCGTTGGTCACGGGACTGGGGTATGCATTTCAGGGAACGACGCTAAAGAGAAGACTGTTGAACTCCCTAGTCACCAAACTTTATCGCTTTGCGTTGGGGCGATCCTCCGGAGTCATTTTCCAAAACTCTGACAACCGAAACCTGTTCGTGCAACGGAAGATCGTCCCCGCCGAAAAATGCCACGTCGTGAAAGGGTCGGGGATCAATGTCCTCGATTTTGCACACACACCTTTGCCGGACGGACCAGCACGTTTTCTGCTGATCGCTAGGTTGTTAGGAGAAAAAGGAATCCGCGAATACGCGGCTGCCGCAAAAATCGTCAAAAGTCGTTATCCAGATTCGGTTTTTGAGCTTGTTGGTCCCGAGGATCCATCGCCAGACGGAATTTCGATAAAAGAAATTGAATCATTCACCGACGATGAGACATTAGCCTACTCCGGATCTACAATAGATGTGAGGCCGTTTATCAAGGCCTGTCATGTTTACGTTCTGCCCTCCTATCACGAAGGCATGCCGCGGACCGTCCTAGAAGCGATGGCGATCGGCCGTCCGATACTGACCACCGACGTACCCGGTTGTCGAGATACAGTTAAGCCGGATGCCAATGGATGGCTAGTGCCAAAAGCAAACGCTGAAGCACTAGCCAACAAGATGATTGAAGCCATCGAGCATCGCGGGCGATGGCAGACCATGGGCAATGAGAGTCGCCGAATCGCAGAAGAAGAATTTGACGTTCACAAGGTTAACGCATCGATGTTAGAAATCATGGGGATCGAGCAAAAGAAAGGGACCCATTCTTGAAACGCGTCTTTGACATCATCGCTTCCTTGTCCATTCTTGCGCTAGTCTGGCCATTAGTTGTTTTAGCCATAGTTGCAGTTCGCATAAAATTGGGATCGCCAATTCTATTTCGACAGCAGCGACCGGGCTTGCATGGTGAGCCATTCGAAATGGTTAAACTGCGAACGATGCTCAATGCTGTCGGAGCTGACGGGAAGCCGTTGCCTGATGCAGAGCGTCTGACTCGCTTCGGGAAATTTCTCCGCAGCACAAGCCTCGACGAATTCCCCGCACTGTGGAATGTGCTAAAAGGCGAAATGAGTCTGGTTGGACCACGACCGCTGCTGATGGAATACCTACCGCTCTACAATGAACGGCAAAGTCGAAGGCATGACGTGAAGCCTGGCGTTACGGGTTGGGCGCAGGTGAACGGTCGCAACGCGATAGAATGGAAAGAGAAATTTGAGCTGGATGTCTGGTACGTTGACCATTATTCGTTGCTGTTGGATATAAAGATCTTGTTTTTGACAGTATGGAAAGTGGTTCGTCGTGATGGCATTTCAGCAGCCGGACACGTGTCGCAGTGCAAATTCGAAGGCAATGGTCCTAGCCAATTGAACCCTGAAGTGAGTGACTGAGTCATGGACAACTCACCAAAGAAAAGCGTTTGGCTCTACGGAGCAAGTGGACACTCGCTTGTTATCAGAGACGTCCTGAAAGATTGCGAAGTACAAGTTGCCGGGATTTTCGATGACAATGCCAATCGTGTCGCCGCAAGCGATTCACAGGTCCGCCGAGGAATCAAGCTGGCGTCCGAAACGTTTTCGCGTCCTGAAGCTCCGATACATATCACAATCGGCTCCGCCGAGCTGCGGCGTAGCCTCGCGTTGGAACTCACCGGTCCATTTTTAACCGTCATTCACCCGTCCGCGCTTGTGAGCCCTTCAACTACTATTGGCGAGGGGTCGGCGATCCTGCATGGCGCCATCATTCAAGCCCAAACAGCAATTGGAAAACACGTAATCGTCAACACCGGCGCCAAAATCGATCATGAAAACGTAATAGGAGACTATGCTAACATCTCGCCAAGCGCCACCCTTTGCGGTAACGTCCACGTTGGAGAAGGAACACTGATCGGCTGTGGAGCTAATATCATCCCGGGAGTTCGCATCGGGCAATGGTCGGTTGTCGGAGCTGGAACCGTCGTTATTCGCGACGTGCCAGACAACGCGATAGTGGTTGGCAATCCCGGTCGAATCATCGGATATCGCGAACTATCTTAAGAACTTGCACCAAGCCATTAATCACCCAAACAGCATGTCACACTTCCAAGCTTGGCTCTGATCTCAGACGTCCGGGCGGAACAAATTTATGATTGACCCCAAAGAAAAGATTTACCTTTCAGCCCCCTGTATGCTGGGGCGGGAAAGAGAGCTACTGCTGGACGCTTTCGACTCCAATTGGATCGCGCCGCTAGGGCCGCATGTAAACGCTTTTGAAAATGAGTTCGCGGCAAAGATAGGCGTCGGGCATGCGGCAGCTCTCTCCAGCGGTACTGCGGCAATCCACCTAGCACTTCGGATCATCGGCGTAGAACCCGGTGATGAAGTGCTAACTTCGTCATTTACGTTTTGTGCTACGGCCAACGCAATCACTTACGTCGGCGCCAAGCCCGTATTCATTGATAGCGATTGGTCCAGCTGGAACATGGATCCGGATCTACTTCGAGAAGAATTGGCTGAATGCAAGAAGAATGGACGATTGCCCAAAGCAGTGATGCCCGTCGACATCGTAGGACAATGTTGTGACTACAGTCGCATTACGCAAATTTGCCAAGAGTTTGGAGTTCCATTGATCGTCGATGCCGCCGAAGCCTTGGGAGCGTTCTACGACGGGAAGCCAGCTGGATCTTTTGGTGATATCAGCTGTTTTTCGTTCAACGGAAACAAGATCATCACTACCAGCAGCGGCGGAATGCTAGTGACCGAGAAAAAGGAATGGGCAGATCGAGCCCGCTTCCTGTCGACCCAAGCCCGTGATCCGGCACCCCACTACGAGCATTCAGAGATTGGCCACAACTATCGAATGAGCAACCTTTTGGCGGCAGTTGGCCGTGGGCAACTTGAGACACTCGAAACGCATGTCGATCGGCGTCGCGCCATTTTTCAACGATATTCTGACCGGCTGGGTGACTGTCCGGGAATCCAGATGATGCCAGAAATCGAGGCCGGGCGTTCTACTCGCTGGCTATCAATGATCATGATTGACCCTGACAAATATAAAGTGGATCGTGAACATGTTCGAATGAAGCTAAACGAAAAGAACATCGAATCTCGCCCGGCTTGGAAGCCAATGCATTGCCAGCCGGTATTTGCTGATTGTCGATTTCGCGGCAGGGAGGTCAGTGAAAAGATATTCGAGCAGGGATTGTGTTTGCCCAGCAGCAGCTCGTTGACCATGGAGGTGGTCGACCACATCGCAAGTCTAATCCTGAGTTGCAGGCTTGGCCAATGAAAATATTGTGGATAATGGGTGCCCCGCTTTGTCACGGCGCATCACAGCTCGGCTACAGTCGCCCGCAAAGCGGCACTTGGATTGATGCCACTTACGAAGCGCTGGTAAACGAATCCGATGACATTAAGGTCGACTTTGCGTTCCCCGGAAACGAAGATCGTAGCGTTCTCAGTGAGGACGGAAAGGCGACCACGTATCAAGTGGGAGGCGTCAAACTCTGCCGAGGCAAACGTGATGAAGGATCAGCAGTCGACCACTGGCGCAAGTTGATCCGAACAGTCGCTCCTGATGCAATCCATATTTGGGGAAGCGAGTATACTTTTCCTCTGGACGTTATGGAGGCGGCGGATGGCATACCATGTGTGGTTAGTATTCAAGGTGTGTTACAGGCAATCGCCAAGTGTTCGTCACCTCATATCTTGAGGTACCAGAAATGGCATGAGACAAGTCCGCTTACTTGGCTAAAATCTTTCAAGACCGCAAAAGGGGTTCGGGACATTCAACGGCAAGTGAAGTATGAACAGCAAATCGTTAAGGTTTGCCAAGGCATCATTTGTGACAACGAATGGGCCGCGTCATTCTACCGATCAGTAGTTCCTACGATCTCCGTCTACAACCAACCTCTAGCGATTTCTCCAGCGTTCCGAAGTGAACAATGGAGCCATTCCAAGACCCAGAAAAATTCACTCTTTACAGTCGCAGGAAGGACTCCGCTCAAGGGATTGCATCAACTGATCCACGCACTTCGAATCGTAAAGAAGACCTTTCCGGAAATCAAACTTTACGTGCCAGGCGACTTGAGTGGAAAGCGATCTTCAATCCTTTTTACACTTCCGTATGTGAACTATCTGAATAAGACCATTGCTGAATACAACTTAGTTGACAACGTCGAATTCTGCGGCAAGTTGAGCTCGCAACAGATGGCCGAGAAAATGCTCTCATCAAGCGCATTTGTGATGCCTTCTGCGATCGAAAACCACTCGTCAACTCTCCGAGAAGCGATGCATCTTGGATGCCCATGCATTAGCGCTTTGGTAGGCGGAACCCACGAATTCACACAGCATGGCGAAAATTCTCTTACCTACCGCTACGAAGAATTCGAAGTGTTAGCGGCGAACATCGTCAAAGTTCTGGGGGATCGTCAGTTGGCAGAAAAAATCGGTGCCAGAGCTCGAGAGACCATCAATGAAAAATATCCTCAAAACAGCATCGGCGCAGTGGGCATCGAGATCTACCAAGACATCCTGCGACGCAAAAAAGCTATGTCAACTGGAAGCTAATGCACAGCCTTGCTAATGCAGTACTCTCAAACCCCATTTCCACTTACTTTAGGCATAGTCCGTTAAGGCTCGCCGTCTACAATTGACGATTAACTGTTACAACATGCTACATCCAGACAGATCGCTTCATATCTATTAGAAAATACCGAGGCGGTCTAAGAAACAAACTGCCGGAATCAACCAGCCACCAAACAACTATCTTCTTATGTCCAACAATACAAACAAAACAGTACTAATCACCGGAGGAACAGGGTCCTTTGGAAAAACCATGGTCAAGCATCTACTAGACCAAGGTTATGGCCAGATCCGCATCTTCAGCCGCGACGAGTGGAAACAGGAAGACATGCGCGTTCGCATGGCAGAGCCGCGACTAAGCTTTCACATTGGTGACGTCCGCAGTCGCGCTAGTGTGGATGCTGCAATGGATGGCGTGGATCTCGTTTTTCACGCGGCGGCACTCAAGCAAGTGCCATCTTGCGAATTTTTCCCAATGCAGGCCGTCGAAACCAACATCGTCGGCAGCAACAACGTTGTCGAGTCGGCCGTCGCTCATAAGGTTGATTGTGTGGTCGTTCTCGGTACAGACAAAGCTGTCTATCCGGTAAACGCGATGGGCATGACGAAGGCAGTCATGGAAAAAGTAGCCCAGTCAATTGCACGCCGTATGGGAAAAGGGCAAACACGCATCTGCTCGGTGCGCTACGGAAACGTGATGTACTCGCGCGGCAGTGTAATTCCACTGTTCGTGCGGCAGATCCGCGAAGGCAAACCTATCACTACAACTGAGAACAGCATGTCACGTTTCATGCTGCCGCTACGAGACAGCGTTTCACTAGTTGAGTTCGCGTTTCAAAATGCTAAGCAGGGCGACATCTTCATCAAGAAGGCAGCGGCCTGCACGATCGGTCAACTGGCACAGGCAATGAAAGAACTGTTTCAATCTGAGTCAGAAATTAAGATGATTGGTATCCGTCACGGTGAAAAAATGTTCGAAGCCTTAGCATCAGTCGCCGAAATGGCTCGCGCTGAGGACATGGGCGATTTCATGCGAATTCCCATGGACGAACGAGAGTTGAACTATAAACGCTTTTTCACCGAAGGCGATTCCGAAGAGACCAAATTCACGGATTACGATTCGCACAACACCGAACAGCTGTCGCTGCAAGAAGTCAAGGATCTGTTGTTGTCTCTACCTGAGATCCAGCAAGACCTGATCGACGCAGGGTTGTCTCCCGACGGAAAATAGTTTTAGCCAACCAAGGATGCCAACGCGGAGAGTTGCCTCGTCCGGCTCCGTCTTCCCCCCTCATCCAGCCAAGTTTCGACAATGGCGAACCACTCCCGACGAAAACGATGAACACCATAGAACCCCTTAAGAAGAAAACCATACTCGTCACTGGAAGTGGCGGCATGATAGGCTGGCATCTGTCAGTTTTTCTCGATGCGCAGTCCGACACAGTCAACTTGATACGCTGCGATCGTGCACGATTCAATGACGACACATTTCTGGCTGATGCCGTCTCGAAATCGGATGTTATCGTTCACCTCGCAGGCATGAACCGTGGCGACGAAGACGAGATAGTAACAGCAAACATTGGCATGGCCGATCGGTTGATTAAGTTTTGCCGCAGTTCTGATGTAAAACCCCACGTGATTTATAGTTCGTCAACTCACGTCGATGGGCCTACACGATACGGTTACTCAAAACGGACTGCTGGGGAGCACTTCGAGGCATGGGCGGCCGATACTGGGTCCCACTTCTGCAACTTGGTGCTTCCGCATGTTTTCGGTGAGCTTGGCAAGCCGTTTTATAACTCAGTCGTGTCCACGTTCGCTTCCCAGATCGTCAAAGGAGAGTCACCGACGGTCACCGGCGATGGAGACCTAAACCTACTCCACAGCCACGAAGTCTCAAAACTCATTTGGGACAAGATCGCGACTGGCTTCAGCGGCACGTGTCGCCCCGAGGGTCTTCCGATCAAGGTCAGTCAGTTGCTAGAGCGTCTACAGTCTCTTTGGGCGCGGTATCAGGGCGGTGTCATGCCCAATTTCGACGACCTATTCGATGTCCGATTGTTTAACGTGATGCGATCGTACTTGGATCACGAACAACGCAGGATTGATTTAACGCTGCACGAGGACAACCGAGGTGATTTGTTCGAGGCCGTTCGCGCGGACGGACGTGCCCAAGTCTTTGTCTCAACCACCAAACCCGGCATCACACGAGGGAACCACTTTCACTTCAGAAAGGTCGAACGGTTTCTGGTGTTTTCCGGTAAAGCGAAAATTCGCCTGCGGAAAGTACTGACCGACGAGATTTTCACTTACGAGGTCAGTGGCGATCAGCTTCAGGCGATCGACATTCCGACCCTCCACACACACAATATCACCAACGTTGGCGACGAACCATTGCTGACGTTATTCTGGACCAACGAGCATTACGATCCAGCTGATTCTGATACATTTTTCCTTCCTGTTGAACCGGTCGAAGCAGAACCCAAAAAAGCATGAGCGATAAACTAAAAGTCATTACAATTCTGGGAACCCGTCCGGAAATCATTCGTCTTTCCCGCACCATGGCGGCGTTGGACAAATACACCGACCACCAGATTGCCCACACTGGCCAGAATTACGACTACGAACTGAATCAGATCTTCTTTGACGATCTGGAGATACGAAAGCCCGACCATTTCATGGGCGTAGACACCTCTTCGCTTGGCAACGTACTTGGCGGTACGCTGATCGAAAGCGAAAAGATCCTCCGGGCAGAAAAGCCCGACGCAGTTGTCATTCTAGGAGATACAAACAGCGCTCTTGCCGGCATCATGGCTCGGCGATTGAAGATTCCTTTGTATCACATGGAGGCCGGCAATCGCTGTTTTGATCTTAATGTTCCTGAAGAAACGAACCGCCGAATCATCGATCACGTTAGCGATTTCAATCTGGTCTACACCGAACACGCGCGCCGCCATTTACTTAGCGAGGGCATCTCGCATCGTCGCATCTATGTAACTGGATCTCCGATGTGCGAGGTCTTGAATCACTACAAGGAAAAGATTGAAGCCTCAAAAGCGTTAGATGAACTGGGCCTCACCAAACAGAAATACATGCTGGTCAGCATGCACCGCGAGGAGAACGTTGACTATGAGAAACCGTTGACGGATCTTGTCACAGCGCTGCAAAATCTCGCGGCCAAGTACGACATGCCAGTCATCGTCTCCACACATCCACGCACCCAGAAACGTCTGGACATGTTTGGATTGAAGTTAGAAGATGAGCGTGTCAAATTTCTCAAGCCGTTTGGTTTCTGCGATTACAACCGGCTTCAAAAGGACGCATTCTGTGTCATTTCAGATAGCGGCACGATCAGCGAAGAATCTTCGATGCTCAGTTTCCCTGCCGTCACCATTCGCAACGCCCTGGAACGCCCAGAAGCGATGGATACCGGCAGCATCACCATTACGGGAACAAACCCAGATCGAATTTCTGACTGTGTCGCCGCAGTAACAGACCAGTTCTTCTCCGGAAACCTTGCACCGGTGCCGGTTGACTATCAAGTCACCAACACCTCGCAACGCGTTCTGCAGCTTATTCTTGGCACAGCAAAACTTGCTCATCGCTGGCAAGGTATCGAGACCGCATAGGATGAGTCAGAACATGATTGTCCTCTAAGCAAGACAGGCTTCCCTCTACGCGTTAAGCTTGCGTGCCTCAATCGGATTTCCATCGTCGTCCAGCACGACGTTCTCGTGCATCATGTATTTCAGTAGCGGCGAAAGTAAAATGCACGCGGCGCCACACGCAATGGCGGTGTAGGCGATTGATTGGAAAACGTCGCCGTAAACATGAACGGTGTCGATGGGAGCCGGCAAATCCCCCCCTCCACCGCCGTGTCCACCAACGCTGGTAAATTGAGAGATAATCGCGGCAAGGTACTGGCTAAACGCGGTCGCTAGGAACCAAGCGCCCATCAAAGTGCTAACCAGTATCTTGGGGCTTAGCTTGGTCATCGTGGAAAGCCCAACCGGGGAGAGACACAACTCGCCTGTTGTCTGCAAGAGAATTCCAAGAGTCAACCAGCTAATAGCCACCATGCCTACCTCGGTACAGTTTTGTGCGCCAAGCCAGAATGCGCCAAAACCCAATCCCAGCTGAATAAGGCCAAGACCAAACTTAACCGGTGCACTTGGATCCAGCCCCTTCTTTCGAAGCGTCGCCCAAAGCCAGTTGAATGCAAGTGCGAAGATGAGAATAAAAATGGCGTTGAACGACTGAAAAATCGAAGCAGGTAGCTCATCAAGGCGACTCGCCACGCCCATACCAACGTTCGATTCCGACACGGTCCATGGGATTTCAATTTTGTCTAAGTCATCCGTCTCCTTGATGATCTTTCGAATCTCGTCAAGATCCGAGTTGGTGAACGCTTTGCTATCGGGAGCGTACACGTATCCCAACTGTGCTTGGGTGGGCTCAATTGAAACAGTCTTTCCCACTTGGTCCGACGTGATTGCTGTCGTTTCTCCAACTCGGTCAATGTTTCGATCGGTGAAATTGTTAACGCTACTGCCCGCCTGTTCAAAGAAAGCAAAAAACAGCATCTGGAAAAAGATCAGTACCAAAGCCGCAATCATTCGATCGCGCTGAATTCTATTCAACTTAAACGTCTCGATAATGAGATACCCAAAGGCAAGCAGTCCCAGCACCGTCAGCACAAGTCCTGCTGGTTTGCTTACCTCTTCAAGAAAGATACCCGGGATCGTCCCGTAGTCTTCCTTTACTTTCGTGATCGTCTCTTCGTCGATCAGCTTAAAAGGCCTGCCACGCAGGGTGGGCTCAACATCAATTCCCGCCTCGCGCACTTTTTCTATTGTCGAGGAGTCAACGTTGAGGCTGGTCAAAAAGTCAACACGCTTCTCAAGCAGTTCTTCTTTTGTAACCAGTTTCGCCCCTTCGGGAGGGCTCGTGAAAGGAGTAAATCCAGAAACCAGCAGGGCGAAGACTGGGATCGAGATAGCAGTACCTAGCAGGATCTTCCAGTCGTTTCGCGCATCCACACCCTCCGGGCGTGCTCCGGCCCATTTGGGCAGTCCTCCGCGCGAGAGCGCAATCCATGCTACGACCGCAGCAACCATTAAACAAACTGCAACGAAAACGTTAATTGATATCGCATAGATGTTGTCGGGTCGGAACATCAGCATGCCTACCGAGGCAGCTATCGCAGCCGACATGATCAACAATTGGGTCACGATGTTGGGCATCACAAATACTGCAAGACCAACCAACATTCCAATCGTGGCCAAACCAAATCCGTAGTGCCAGCCAAATGTCTCGCCAACATACCCACACAGAAGCGGGCTGATCGCTGCCCCTAGGTTAATGCCCGTGTAGAAAATATTGAATCCATCGTCTCGCTTCTTGCTGCCTTCTCCGTAAAGTGAGCCGACTGTGGTCGAAATATTGGGTTTAAAAAAACCGTTTCCGGCGATTAGCAGAGCCAGTGCGAAGAAAAACGGCCATTCCGATTCGATGGTCATCAACAGATGCCCCGCCGCCATCAAGAGGCCACCAATTACCACCGCCAACCGTTTTCCAAGAAACTTATCGGCGAGTAACCCACCGATAAATGGCGTCATGTAAACCAAAGCAGTGTAAGCACCGTAAACGGTGTAAGCTTGGGTATCACCATAGCCAAGAAACCCTTTGAGCATGTAGAAAATCAACAATGCTCGCATGCCGTAATAGGAAAACCGCTCCCACATCTCGGCAAAAAAGAGCGTGTATAAACCAGAGGGGTGTCCAAAGACGGTAGGCTGATTCTCAATTTCGGCTTGCGACATGCGCGGCTCCAGCAAGTAGTTTTTAACTTTGCTAGAGTCTACCCAATCGAATCACACCAAGCCAGAGCGTTTGAAGGTAGAGGACAAGATCAACCTGCAGTTTGAGGTACAGGTATCGCTTCCACACCATCCTCTTCTTCATCCCGAACGAGAGGCATACCAAACATTCTCAGCACCAGAGCGTAGATGTCATAAAACACTGGGACCAAGATCAGAATCAGCAGCGTACCGAACAGCAATCCAAAAATCAGACTGATCGCCATCGGAATCAACACCTGCGCTTGCAGGCTGGTTTCCAAGAGCATCGGCAATAGCCCCGCAATAGTCGTCATAGACGTTAATAGAATTGGACGAAAACGCCGTTTGCCTGCGGACATCAGTGCCTCGAACAGTGGCACGCCTGATCGCACACGTGCATTAATGAAGTCCACTAGGACGATCGAATCATTAACAACCACACCGGTCAACGAAATCATGCCAAAGATGCTAAACAAGGTAACTTCCATTCCGAAAACCCCGTGTCCCAAAAATGCGCCCGCCCAAGCAAAAGGAATGATCGCCATGATGATCAACGGCTGAACATAGGATCGGAACTCAAACGTCAACAGAACGTACATGCACAATAGCGCGACACCAAACCCGACCAAGATGCTGGTAAAACTCTCCTGAGTCTGTTGAGCCTCGCCTTCCCAGTCAAACTCAAGATTGGCTCCGTAGTCATTCCTATAGCGCTCAATCAACTCAGGCTCGAAACTCTTCCGCATCTCAGCAACGATGCTCGCGGCGTTGCCCTTCGTCTTGTCTACGTCAGCCGTCACCGTCACGCTCCGACGTTGATTTAAGCGGTTAATCTCGGCCACCTTACGCTTGTAATTCACATCGGCAACTTCCACCAGCGGTCGCTCAACGCCCTGACTGTCGCGGATCCTCAAGCTCTCTAGTCCCTCCATCGAGACTCGCGCGGAGCGCGGGTAACGCACCATCAATTTCACTTCATGCCTGCCGCGTTGCAGACGCATGACCTCATCACCAAAATAGGCCGCGCGAATTGTCTCAGCAACGGCTGCCTCGTCCAATCCCGACGCTTGTCCTTCTTCGGTCAATCTAATACTTAGCTCCCATTTACCCATCCTCGAATCATCTTCGATGTCGATCACGCCAACTTGAGTCGCTAGGTAAGCCTTACTCTCTTCGACGGCCTGTTCGATGTAGTCAACACTCTTGTCGTCAGAGAGAATTTTGTATTCGACAGACGCTCCGCCTGGCCCCATCGATTGGGCGTCAAACTTAAGCGCCTCGGTCCCCGAAATCTTCTTCACCTTATCGCGCCACTTGGCGATAAGTTCGCGCACCGTGATATCCCGCTCTCCTGGCGATGTCAACAGAACAGCTACTGTCGCAACATGGCTGCCATTGGTCACGCCGGTGGGACCACGCAAACGGTCACCGGCTTCACCAACCTTCTCGTAAAGGTTGCCCACAACCGAAGGATGTCCACCTGGGAAATTGGGCGTAGTCGTTTCTTGGACTTCGCGATCGACTTCTAGGAATGCCTCGCGTAGATCGGCCGCTGCCGCTTCAGCAAAATCCCCCGCAGTTCCATTAGGAAAAGCGATGGTGGCACTGATCTGACGCCCGTCGATCTTTGGAAAGAAACCTACCTGCAAGAATCCTGCCACACCCAATCCGATCATCATTGCAATGCCACCAAGCATGCCGCAAACAACCACTGGCTTGTTGTTCAAGCTGTAGTACAACAAAGGCTGATAGAACCTTTCGATCACCCATTCAAGTCCCGCGGATGCTCGCTTATTTATCCACGCCTGGACAATAATCAGTGGCTTGAACACGTAAAGCACCACACCGATCATCTTGGTAAAAAGGTTCTCGTTATGAGCTAGGTGCGCTGGCAGCACAAAAGTGCTTTCCAACAGAGAAATTATCAGCATGGCGATCACAGCCAGCGGCATAATCGAGATGAATTTCCCCATCACTCCTGTCACGTAGAACAGAGGCATAAAGGCAATGATTGTGGTCGATACAGACGCCGCAACGCTTGGCAAAACCTCCACCGTACCTTCGATAGCAGCTTGCAAGTAGGGCAGGCCCTCTTCGCGTTTGATGAAAATATTCTCGCCTACGACGATCGCATCGTCGACGACAATCCCCAGCGCCATCAGGAACGCAAACATCGAAAGCATGTTTAGCGTCTGGCCAAAGACTAGCAGCACAAAACCTGCTCCAAGAATGGAAATCGGAATTCCCATCGCCACCCAGAACGCCAATCGCAAATCTAAAAAGACGGCTAAAACGATAAACACCAAGATTAAGCCTTGGATCCCGTTTCGGCTGAGCAAATCGATTCGGTCTTTCACGTCCACCGAATCATCCCCCCAAGTTTCCAAAGAATACCCCTGAGGCATCTGGCGACCGGCAACATACTTCTTGACTGTTTCGACGACGGTGAACAGATCCTCTTCGTTAGTTTTTGAGATCTCGATCACCAAACCTTCACGTCCGTTGATCAGATTAACGGCTGTCGTTTCTTCGAAGCCATCAATAACAGTCGCCATCTCCCCCACGGTGATGACATCTCCACTGGAGCGCGTAATCACAGGAAGCTGCGCGATACCTTCACCGACCTCTCTCTTATTATCGCCCCGCAACAGCAACTCTTGGCTTGCGGTTTCCATCTTCCCACCGGGCGTATTGATGTTCTGCTGACGCACGGCCTGACTGAATTGTTGGAGGCTGATGTCGAACTCACGCAGTTTGTCCTCCGAGACCTCGATAGCAATTTCGTAGGGACGCGAACCAGCGATCTCAGCTGACGTAATGGCCAATCCTTTGGGCTGAAACAAAGGAGCAAACAATCGCCGGACGGGATTAGTCGGCGTGGCGGCGCGAAGATTCAGCAGATCTTGCCGAATATCCTCAGCAAGTTGCCTCAATTGCAGCTCGCGTTCAAGCGCCTCAGGTCCATCACGTGGTGCGGAATCAGAAAGCTCTGGGCCAATCACGCCAACCGAGATAGCCGCCTTGCGAAAGATTATCTGTTTTACATCTGGGTCTTCGGCACGCGGCGGCAGGAATGCCTGAATCTGCTGAAGTTGCGAGCGCACCTCGTTAAGTACCTTCTGAACGTCTTTAATCTTGCTATTCAGTTCAAGAATCACGAAACCGCTGCCCTCGCTGGCGACGGATGTCATTTTCTTGACTCCCTCAACGTTCCCAACGGCTGATTCTATCTTCTGGCAGATCCCCTCCTCCACTTCTTCGGGCGTCGCACCGGGGAACGGAACCGAAACGAGGACAACCTCCAGTGCAAAGGCGGGAAAAACCTCTCTCCTCAAAATCACCATGCTGATCGTACCGACGATCAATGAGGCAATCAGAATCGTATTCATCGCGGGTGAATTCTTGATGGCCCACTTAACGATAGAACGCATGGATAATCTCGTGTGAGAGTTCTGCTTCTGATGAATCTTTTGTTAACTACTTGACTGATGATGCAGGAAGAACCGGCGCCGCTTTAGCACCAACCCGAGCTAGTGAATCATCGGACACAATCACCTCGGCATTGTCTGTCGGTTGCGACAAGGGAGAAACAACCACTTGATCCCCGGAGCGAATACTGCCATCAACTGCCCGGCAAATCACCAAGCCCTGCCGCTTACCGCTAACCGTTTTTTCCGTTCGATCGACAACCTCCAAATACGCTTTCCGAAGTTTACTGTCGACCACTTTCCAGACATAGTTTCCCGGCTGCAGCGCCAACTCGTCGAACACCATGAGTTCGCGCCCATCGCCGCCACTGGAAGTCTGTACTTCGATTCGACATTTAACGTACATGTTCCTGACCAAGGCGCGCGGTCCTGATCCAGCGTCAGCGATCGGCCGCGGAATAATAATGCGACAAGGAACCGTTTTGGTGATCTCATCGCGTCCAATCCCGTCGAAGCGCGCCAAAGTTCCCTTCCATTGCACATCGGGCGCGTCGGCCTCAAAGATTGTCACATCAGTCTTTGGCAGTTGATACGCAAGCAGTCTTGGATCTATCGTCTCTGCGTTGCCAGCGTCACCGGACGATCCTTCTTGACCTTTTGAGTTCTTTCTCACCCAGTTCAACTCTGAGGTCGTAAGGTTACAGCGCACTTCAGCGATGCTAGTGTCCTCGAACATGGCGATTCTGTCCCCCACTCTTACAAAATCATTCTCCTGAATGGATTCTTCAACGATTACCCCGTCCACGGGAGCAACGATGGTGACTCTGCCCAAGTTCAGCTGAGATCGTTTCAGCTGGTTCTCCGAAACGGTGACGGCGGACTGAAGCCGGGTCGCAGAGGCTTTCAGAAGATCAAGCGTGTTCTTGCGACCTGTCAGTATCGTGCGAGCATTATTGAGTGCTTGACGGGCCTGATCGACTTCACTGCGTGACAGAGCGCTGGCCAATCTTTTGGTTCGAGCAAAATCACGTTGCTGAATCGCAAGGTCGTTCTCGGCCAGTTCAACGTTGCGTTTCTCTCCCTCGATTTGCCGCTTGTTTTCTTCTAGACGCTTCTTCGATTGCTCTAGATCCGCCTTTAGCACATCCAGATCCGCCTGATAATCCTTGGCGTCGATTTCAGCCAACTTCGTTCCCGCCAACACAAAACTGCCGGCTTGGAACTCAGGATACTTCTTCAATATTCTCCCGCCAACTTCGGACGAGATCTGTATCTCCCGGTGAGGCTTCACCATCCCCGGAACCACAAGATCCAGTGTTCCGAACCAGTCACTGACGGCAGCCACATCCACTTGCGTGATCAATGCGTCCGATTCCTGTGTCGCGGGTTTCTTCGCAAGTCCTCCTAGCCAAACCGCCGCAAAAAACGAAAGAACTAGGATCAGCGCTGAGATCGAATATTTGATGACCTCGCGCGAAACGTTGGACAATTTTCGTTTGAGGTACTTCTCAGTCATGCAAAGGTCAGCAATTTTTTCGAATGGAAACGTTCAGTCACCTAAGAGACTTGTATGGGACAGAGCCTCAAATTTGTTACCCGCAGTGCAGGTCAATTGTTTCCATATCATAGCCAAAAGTACGCCAATCAAACAACAGCCGAGTCTAATTGTCCCTCTTTTTCCCTCCGCAACCTTTGCTCGATCCCTTGAATCCCAGCAAGAGAGAATTCATAAATCTGATGAGCCAAAACATTCACCGAAAAATCCTTCTCAAAGGATCCGTCTGCAACGACCATTCGATTGAGCGTATCTGCAAAACGATAGTAAACGCATTGTGCCACGATACTGAAGCCCGTCTGCCGAACTAGAGACTCCGTGGCCTCAGGTGGCAGCAACTGTGCCACCGTGGTGAACATCGCATCTAAAAACGGCTCAATATAGCCATCAATCAAAGGCCTTGCAGCGACGGAGGGGGCTAGGATCTCCGCCATCAAAATCTTCACAGGCCAAGGCTCGGAATGGTTCGCGACGAGTCGATGCAAGAGCAGCAGAATCATCCCTCGCAACCGATGTTCGGGAGACTCAAAACTTGAAAAGTCGGGCGTCGGATAGGTTCGAGCACCTATCTCACGCGCCAGCAACAACGTTTCCTCGTACAGACTCTTCTTGTCACCAAAGTAATAGTTGACGCTGGCGATGTTTACTTCTGCCGCATCACAGATTTCGCGCACGGTAGAACCACGAAATCCTTTCTCCGCAAAAATCGTTCCGGCTGACTGAAGAATTCGGTCGCGCGCACACCCTTGTTTGTCAGGCTCATCTGAACATTGTGATGTACCGTCGTTCTTTGAATCCATTATGCCAAAGCCTCGATAAAAGTGGGGAAGGGGAAGACGAGTAACTTTTAGATACAAGACGATGCAATCCCCGTGGGAATCGCATCTCAATGCCTCTTTTTTAATTCATACCGCCTCAAGCTGCACGAAAACTTGCAACAAAAGCAGGCTTCCGAGCAAATTTCTTTTTTTGAAAATCCGGAAAAATCTAACGCAACCCAACAACGAAAGCTTGACGTCACCTGTTTCGCAACGTTTCTTCGAGACTCGCCCACAAACTTGTCTAGTCTTACCTTCACCCAATCCGAGTACTCACTTGCCCCCGATAGACCGACGCTGAAAGAACATTCCCCTCCGATCAAAACATCTTCGTCAACTCGTCCGTGGAAATTATCTCCACGCCAATCTTCTCCGCCTTCGCACTCTTGGAACCTGACCCCGGACCGGCGACCAAATAGTTTGTCTTCTTCGATACGCTACTGGAACACTTGCCTCCGCGCGATTCGACTTCCTGCTCCCAATGTTTCTTTCCTTCGGGGAATCCGCCACTAAAACAAAAAACTTTTCCGTCCAATACGCCGCCTTCATCCGCAAAAACGGGATCTACGAAACTCAAAAGATCGTCGATGTCGGATTCATTCTCATCAAAGTAGGCGCGAATCGCCAACGCCGTGATCTCACCGATGTCGTCAACCGCTTCCAAATCCTCCACTGAAGCTTTACGGATCTCTTCGAAAGTTGCGAAGTGAGACGTCAGAACCTTTCCCGCCGATTTCCCAGCGGCTCCTATCCCGAACGAAGCGAACACCTGCCAAGCGGCGATCTGCTTCTTCTGCTTCATCGCCGTATCAATCATTGACATCAGCTCGTCGGTTGGCAGTTTGTCCGGTGCACCAATCATCTGAACTGACGCAACCGCTAACGTCGCTTGTCGTTCCGTCAGTCCGGTTGCCATCGCATCCTCAACGGTCAATCGATAGAAATCAGCCGGCGTCGCTACCTTCCCACCCTCCACTAGCTGCGTCACTCGGCTCTCCCCCAGCCCTAACACTCCAATGGTTGCAAGAAAATGACACAGCGTACTTATACTCTGCGCGGAACATGTCTTACTTGTGCATACTAGCTCCAGCATCTGCTCACTGCCGCCCTCGACCAACTCTGTCGCTCCACCACACGCCGGACACTTGTTTGGAAACACGGGCTCACCTTCCCCGGCGACAACGCGCGTAACTTTAGGGATAATCTTCCCTGCTTTACGTACTGCGATCGTGGAACCTACCGTGATCTGATTACGTTTCAGAAAACCGGCGTTGTGTAAAGTGGCCCTAGAAACATTCGTCCCTGCGAGACGAACTGGATCAAAATTGGCAACTGCAACAATCTTTCCGGTGCGACCGGTCTGCCATTGAATCTCTTTCACCACCGGCGTGGCCTCCTCCTCTCGAAACTTCCAAGCAATCTTACCTTTGGGATTTCCCGTTCGAGGATCGCCATGTCGCCCCAGATCCTGTTGGGCGGCTAGCGAATCGACGCTAATCACGATGCCATCGACCTCGAAGTCGAGATTCGGGACCTGATCCTCCATTTGCTGCAATCGATCAAACGCAAATGGCTCGACTTCGATATGAGGAACCCCGAGGACGTCGCGGCAGTACTCACTGCGTTCTGTTTCGGTACGGAACTCACCATCAAGTCCTTCGACCGTGTAAGCGACGAAACTCAGTCGCATGAGTTTCGTTTTTTCCGGATTTCTAAACTGTCGAATACCGCCGGCAGCATGGTTGCGAGGATTCGCGCGAAGCTTGTCATCGGCATCCGCGAGATCCTTTTGTACTTTGGCAAAATCGGCCAGACGACAAATCAGCTCGCCGCGAATCGAGCACGTAACCTTCTTCTTGAGCGTTTCGGGAATTCCTTCAACAAACTTCGCCTGAGCGGTTACATCTTCGCCGTTGACACCATCGCGCGGCCGCAGTCCTGCACCAGTCAGTTTCCCGTCTACGTAGTAGAGTCCGATTGCCACACCATCCAGCTTGTACGTATGGCAGAACAACGCTTTGGGAATTGCTACCGGCTCGCCACGATACTCTTTGCCCTCGATTACCATCAGATTCTGATCCGCCCTGTCTGCTTCTCCGTCATCCAGCGCCCCCTGCCCTGCCCTGCTGATCAGCCATTTGAACAGCTGTTCCTCCTGAACCTCGACGTCTTCGTGACTGGCTTTTTCAATGGAAGTCATCGGAGGATCATGAACAACCTTGGCAACTCGACTCTCCAGCTTTGACGCTGTCGCGGTAGCGAAAAGTTCACTGTCGGGCTTCAACTGTTTCAGTTGCCTTCGCAAGCCATCGTACTCTCCGTCAGAGACTTCGATACCTGTATCCGGATGGCAGCACTCCTCACCCTGTTCATACATCGTATCCAGATGCGTGATGACGCGCTCGAGTTCCTTGACCTCAAGTGACGGTGAGACAGATGTCGATTTGTTTGGCATATTGAAGTTGAGCAATAATGGTCGGGGAATTTGACTCTCCTCCCAATATCTCAAAACTTCAACGTGCTGTCACCCGGT
>CAZDBE010000006.1:0-27303 GCA_964503675.1 uncultured Pirellulaceae bacterium
TTTGCCCAAATCGTTTTTACATGCGAGAAACAGAACATTGCCCGCAGAGTGACTTTCGTCGCCGGAAGATTCACAACTTGATTCTGACTATAACGGTCTGTTAGACGCTGACAAGAGGGGCGTTTGGGGGCAGCCGAAAGAATGTAGGGAAGTACTGGCGTTGCATCACATTGATCCTAAATCGTTCGCAGATCAGCGAAGATGGGCTAGCTAACGCAAATAAGATCTTGTGGTGAAGTCGTGCAAAAAAGAAAAATTCAGACTTTTGGCTAGGGAAGATTGTCTGCAAAAAATTTAACAGAAGGGCGCAAAGTGCGCGAAGAACTAAGAAATCTATTCCTCGCTACAATGTGGATCGACCTAGTTGGACCGTCCCCAAAACAAAGAGCATTTCCTTTGCTTTCTTCGCGATCTTCTGTTCAATACCGTCGACTTCACCGATGGCTGCTAGGGCAACCTATCGTCTGCCACGCCAAATCGCGACCAAGATCCCGATGGCCAGTAGACGTACTCCACGTGGCCAACGATGTCTCCCAAGTGAATCGATCCGAAATGTCGACTGTCTCTTGAAAGATTTCGATTGTCACCGAGTATGAAAACATGTCGCTCGGGTACTTTCGCTTCAAAAACAACGTCATCGTCATTTACCTTGGAACTCTGTTCGAGGCTCACCAAATAGCGACGTCCGGAATTCACCTCGTACTCGACGCGACCTTTTGCTTGGTCCCCAAGCAGTTTCAAGTTCTCATCAGCAACGCTTTCTCTTTCCAACTCTTCACTATTAACAAATACACGTTCTCCATCGATTTTAATTTCATCGCCTGCAGTAGCAACCACGCGTCCGATAAATTTCTTGCCGCCCTTGGACGTTGGGTTCAGATATGCGATCAAGTCACCACGTGCGGGGAAGTTATGCTCCGGCAGTATTTTATTTGCCACTACTCGGTCACCCTTGAGGATGGTTGGGCTCATGCTTTTCGAGGGAATAAGGAATGCTTCGTAAGCGACTCCGTTTACAACAGCAATCATCCCCATGGAAAAGGCAATCTGAGCAGCAATCATCATCCAGTAAACGGCCACCCGGTTGTAATCGCGGAAGGAGTATGGACCAATCAGAGAAGCCGTTCGCCAAGCATCAATCGCTGCGTACAAGTAGACGCCAACGACAATGACCACAGGCAGCAGCAAAAGGAAGATAAGGCTTGCTGTTGAGGCTGGTAGTGACAGCGCAACAGCAATGCAGATCGGCAGCAGGAGCCAAGCGAAATACAGCGTGAGACCCTTTGCGATCCGGCCGCAGTAAAGATGCCCGACTCCTGCCGACAAGAACGACAAGGCCAATGCAATCCAAGGTATGCGTCGCGATGGAGCAACACGGCTGCTAAGTCGGTCAGCTGATGTCTGATAATCGAGAGTTTCTCTAGACCGCTGGTTAAGCTGCCCTGCTACAAGTTCGTTCGCCATCGTTGTCTCCCTAAAAAGTTAAAAACTTCGAAACGTATGCTAAGAAAAGAAACGGGAACCCGCCGATAGCCAATGCTGCGCAACACACGGCCCACCGGGCTGCGCGTGAATGCTCGACTTGCTGAACCAAACGCAACCACCAAACTGCTCGGCGTTGCCGCTCTAGTCCTGCGAGTTGGGCCATGATCTGGTCTGGTAATTTCTCAGACGGTGAAACTGATCGACGTTCAGTCAGCCACTTTTCATATGGGTCATGGTTCATTTCGATTCCCTCAGTTCGTGTTCCAGTAGCGATCGAAGCCGCGTCTTCGCTCGGTGGATTCGTGACTTAACTGTCCCTAAAGTAGTCTGCTCAATTCGGGCGATCTCTGCGTACGGTAAATCTTCAATCTCCGCCAACACAAACGCGATACGTTGGTCTACCGGCAATGCTGCCAACGCGCGATCTAGGTGTTGCGACAGTTCTTGGCCAACAACCGGATCTGCGGTCGTTGCGCCTGCGATGGAGTCTAGATCGTGAGTCGCGGTCTTTCGCCTTCGCTTTAGTACGTTGATGCAGCGATTACGAGTGATGGTGAACAGCCAAGTTGAAAAGGATGCACGTGCTGGATCGAATCCCGACAAGTTGAGGAACGCGGCCAGAAAGGCTTCCTGCGTAATGTCTTGAGCCTCTTCTCGATTGGCAAGTAGACCCGAGGCAAAACGAAAGATCGATTGTTGATGACGTTCGACCAAGACGCGAAAGTCATCTGTTTGTCCAGCAAGCACTTGCCTAACTAACTTTCGGTCCTCGATATCCACGTGAGTCGTTCTCCAACATTCTGGCGTCTTGGTCTTCACCTACTTATACAGGTGCGCTTGCCGAAAGTTCCATGTTTTAATGAGAATCTTCCAATCGCACGATTTAGAATGTTTTGTCCGCGGTTTCTCGTCGTTTGCGAGGAGATTTCGGTTGTCTAGGTTTTCGTAATCGATTAGGCGCTAGCCGTCGGTTCGTTGTATCTAAAACCGGCGGCCGCCCCCTGCCGCTCATTGGATCGCCCAATATTGTGCTAGTGTGGCGAGCAGCCACCCTTGTCACGGATGACGAAGAGTCGTTCGGGAGTCTAAATCGAAGCTGTCGGTCTATACAAAGTCAAGACGACCGACCGAGCCCGTGATGTCGACGTAGTATAGGAAACCGTCCAGGCCGGTTTCGATGTCGACGATGAAGCCAACGTTCTGTGATACAGCAGTTACGCTGGTGATTTCACCAGCACTGTTGAACCTAGCGGCTCGCAGAATTTGGTCGCCGATGTCTGTAAAGATCAACGTGTTGTCGTAGACGCTGCCGTAAACCGAACCGACAAAGTCGCCCATCACTATGGCTCGGCCGCCATTAGAGTGCAAACGGGCGTGAGCTGGGGCTGTCACGTCAGGATTGGTCGCGTAGTAATCCTGAATAACTGCTAGATTGCGATAGCCACCAGTTTGTTGGCTGACTCCGCTGCCGCCTTCAAACGCTGGCCATCCAAAGTTTTCACCTCCGGTACCTACGTTGACTTCTTCCCATTGAGTCCAGCCAACATCGCCAATGTAGACGGTTGGATTGTTGGGATCATCGTTCAATGCGAACCGGAATGGATTCCGTAGGCCGTAAACGAACACCTTGGAGCGATTCGCGTTAGCGTCGCCATTGTAGAACGGATTGTCAGCCAAGCCTTCTCCGGTAATCGGATCGATTCGCAAGATCTTTCCCGCCAAGCTGTCGGTGTCCAAAGCCCGTAAGTTGATTGGATCGACGCGCCCAAATGAACCACCATCTCCGCTTGCGATGTAAAGGTTTCCGTCAGGGCCAAATTCAAGTTCACCAATGGTGTGGCTAGTTTCGTCCGCAGGAATGCAGTCTTCAATTGGATTGCCGTTGCTATCGAGGCAGGAATGCGGATCGTTGAGTCCGGGCCGAATAGTTGGATCACCAATGTTCTCGTACGTACTGTTATTGCCGACCAGTACAACTTCCGAGTTCGGGTTAGCAAACGTGCCGGCAGCATTGACTGTAAAGCGAGAAATACGTGAAACACGAGCTCCATTTCCGTCTGGCCCACCCAAACCGGTGTTGCCGTTTACCTCCGGAGGATCATAGGTAAACGATGCGTAGATATAAGGATTGTTTGCGAAGTCGGGATGCACGGCGAAACCGATCATCCCCCTGTCTTTAGTTCCGGAGTTGACGATCGAACGAATATCTAGCAACGGTGTGCTTTGCTGGGTTCCATCGGTATTGATAATGCGAATGACTCCGTCCTGCTCAGCGACCAGCGTGCGGCCATCAGGCAGGAATTCGATTTCAATCGGCGTGTCATAGCCGCTGGCAATTTGAGCGGTGACAAACTCACCGTCCGCGAGCGGGCGATCCGGCAAACTCGCTCCGTCGATCAACACCTCGACTTCCGTTGCGCTCAACGCACGATTGTAGACTCTTACATCGTCGATGCCACCTCGGAAAAAATTGTCGACCTTGCCAATCGTTATTTGGCTTGTCGTAGTCGGTGTGCGTCCTGCAAAATCGTTTGTCGAATAAACAAGATCACCGTTAACAAACGTTCGATAAGTTGTTCCATCAAACGTTGTGGCGACATGGTTCCACTGCCCAATAGTCAGCACTTCACCTGTAGTAAACGAATTCCAGTTCGTGCCGTCTCCAAACCCGGCGTGAATCTTGGTTTGGTCATAGATCCAAATTCCCGGATAGCGATTGACGGTTCCGCTTGCTGGTTGATAGCCGAGAATTCCATGAAATCCATTGTCTGAGTTCTCTGGACGAATCCATACACTTTGAGTGAACGAACTACCGCTTAGATTCAGTAATGAGTCTGTTGGAACGTTGATGAAGTCATTTATGCCATCAAAGTTCACCCCGCGTTGATTGCCAGAGTCAAAGTCAGGAGCGTCAGTCGTCGGCCCGTTTGGAGAAGCAATGTTTTGATGGACACCGCTGTTGTTGTTTCCAGATGAATCAATGACAGCTTGACCGATCGCAGTTTCATCCAGTCTCCAATGCGCGATCAAGCCGTTGCCAGCTTCATCATCGACGATCGTGACAATCGCAGTCCGCGGAACATTCAACTCGGCTCCCTCGGCCCGAAACAACGAAACGCTAAATGTTTCTGCGGGTTCGGTTTGGTTGTCATTGATCAAGTCGATCGTAGCGAAAGCGGAAACCTGTCCATCCGCAAAATCGACTCGGCCATTTGTTTGGTCCACAAAGTCTGAACCGGAGGTCGCCTCGACGCCCAACGTCTGGTAGAAAACACTGGCCGCTCCGTCGCTGCCGTCAAAACGAATGATCTCTAGTTGTACTTGCCCGGCGTCTTCATCGACAGTCACCTGCGTCTGCCCCAGCCCAACGAAACCGGGCGAGATGTTTTCGGCCAAGTACTGAAAGTATCCGTTGCCGTTAAGCGTGTCGCCTCGACCAAAACCCGGCGTGATGCCATCTGCTGCATTCCAAGTCCCCGTTGAATAAGTCGTTGCGGCTTCTGTTTGGAACGTGTTTCCGTCAACGGTGATGAAGTCGACGTTCAGATTTGCGTCGATTCCCGCATCTGGATCGTACTGGTCATTCGTGAATTCAATTCGAATTTGATCGGCGGTCACCGTCTCGCTGGCGTTGTGTATGAAAGTTTGGACCGAAGTGTTTGCAGTATAGGTCTGAACAACGACCCCATCGATCAGCAGCCGGAATTGCTCGCCACCCTCGTCTCCGTTGGCTCTGACTGTGATGACAGAACCATTGCCTCCACTGCCGTATTGGAAATAGCCATTGGAGTTCAGTATTTCTGACTGGCGAAAGCCAGGTTGAATTCCATCGTCATTCAACCAAGAACCGGTTGAGAATGTCGTAGGAGCTTCGGTCTGGAAAATGGTTCCATTGATGTTGATGAAGTCAACTTCAAGATTCGTGTCGATCCCTAGGGCTGGATTGTAAACATCGCCAAAGAACTCAACTCGAACATCTTCAGGGGCTACACCCGTAGAACCGTTATATGTGAATGTTTGAAGATTTGTCGTTGTAGTGAAGGTTCTCACGGCACTGCTGTCTACCAACAATCGAAACTGCTCGCCGCCCTCGAATCCGCGAGCGCGGATCTGGATGGTGTTTCCTGACACATTGTTGTTGGCAAACTGGAAATAACCGTTGGCGTTGAGAAACTCAGTTTCTCGATTGCCCGCTACGATTGCACCATCGGCCGTTGACCACGACCCGGTTGAAAATACCGATGGGGCTTCTGTTTCAAACCGAACACCATCGATGACGATTGCATCTACACGCAAGTCGGTGTCAATGTCGTTTGCGGGATCATAAATGTCGTTTAGAAATAGAATGCGAACTTGGTCTGCTGTAATGTTGTCTGCCGTTGACCAGTTATACGTCTGGTACTGTCCGGCATCGGCATCGCCACCAATGTTGTTCCATGTTTGAACCGTTTGCCCGTCGATCTGAAGACTCATCGCTTCGGTGTTTTCGACGCCGGCGGCGATTACCTGAACGGAAGAAAGCATCATGCGATCCTCGAGAGTTTCCACGTTCAGTGCAGGTTGGTCTGCTTTAGATTTGGTTTTCGACGAGAAGAGGTGCGGGAAGCGGATCATGGATCTGGCCAACATTCAAGAGAATCTAGATGAAAAGGAAGTCTTCAGGTTCTCAACGGTAGTTGAAAACGGCAACCTTTCAAGCTGTTGGACATCACAGACAGTTCAAAAGAAACCTAGTTTCTTTTTCTGCCGTCTGTTGCATTCAAAACCCCCTACAGGAGGCTAAAGCGAGTTTGGATGGGCCTAACTCGAGCATTCTAACCTGCGGCTTTTCTAGCCATCAAGCCGAACGCGGCCGGTACGAACAGTAGCGCTAGAACGGTACAGCCTACCACCCCACCGGCGATAGCGATTGCCATCGGTGGCCAGAATCCGCCACCAGAGAGAATTAGCGGAGCGAAACCAGCAATGGTGGTGAATGTTGTTGCCAACACGTGCCGCGTCTCATGAAGTGTTACATCCAGAATCGCTTCAACATCCCCTTGACCGGCTTGCGCGTCTTGCCGAAGCGCGGTCAATACTACGATCGAGTCGTTGATTGCTACTCCCAACAAGCCCATGATTCCGACGATCGCCATGAATCCAAATGGGTAACCGAACACGTATAAGGAGATTCCTCCAAATCCAATCGCCATGACAGCAACCGCACCTATGACGGCGGCCGATCGAAACGAACCGATTGACAGCACTAGCGTCATGACAATTGCCGCCACTAGGACGCCGACGCTGGCCATCAGGTTGCCTACTGCTTCGTTGCGTTTGGAGGCCTCGCCACCAAATGACATTCTGTAGCCCGGCGGGATTTCAATCGCACCATCTGCAAAACGCTCTTTTACTTTGGACAGGACGGTCGATGGTAAAGTGCCAGCAGAAAGAAACGTTTGGACCTCCTGAACGCGAATGCTGTTCAAGCGAGAGATTGTTGCGGTCTTCGGTTTTAGGCCCAACGTCGCGACAGCGCTCAACGGAACTCGTACGGACGCCCCATCCGCAGAGTTGCCAATCGTCGTGTTCGTTGCATTCGTGGAATTAGCACTGCGCACCAAGTCAATGCTTCGCAAGTCGATAAGACTTCGTCGTTGCTGTTTGTTGGTTCGCACGCGTACAGGAATTTGCTCGGTCGATTGCAGTACGAAACCGCCTTGCGTTCCTTCCATCTGCGAATTCAATTGTCTTGCGATGTCGCCCGGAGTGAATCCGGCTAGCCGCGCTTGGTCTGCTTCAACTTGGACCGCTATCGTTGGCGTAGAGTCGTTTAGCTCGACCCTAGAGTGAACGACCTGCGGCAGTTCCGATAGCACTTTGCGGGTATCACTACCAAGCTGCCTAAGCTTGTCGAGATCTGGACCAAAAAAACGAACCTCGATAGGCGCGGCAAATGGTGGTCCCTGCTCCAGTTGACGTGCCAACACCCTCGCTTCTGGGAATGAGTCTTGCAGTTGCTCTTGAAGGCTTCGAATGACCTCGACGGACCCTTCGTTGGAATCCAATTGGACAATCGCCTGTGCGTATTCTTCTGCGTTCTGACGGCGGGTGATAATGTTGTAGTAAAACGTCGGCGCACTGCGCCCCAATAGCCAAGTGGTCCGCTTGACACGCGGATGAGCACTTAGCTGATCGGTGATGTTGGCTGTTAGACGTTCCATTTCTGCGAATGAAGCGTTTTGCGGTAACTCCAATTCAATATGAAATTGATCGCGATCGGCTGGTGGAAAGAATTGATCTGGGAGTTGCCCCAAACAGAAAAATCCAATCATTGCCGCTGTCGCACACAGGGACATGGTGACCTTGGGGTAAACGACAACCGATCTGAGAAAGCGACGAAAGGTGGGTTTGACCCAAGCAGCGCTAAGCCCGGACACTACTCCCGTTTTCCCGTCTGAACTATCTTGGGAGCTACCTTTGTGCAAGATCGTTGCCAGCGGAGCAATGATCAGGAGGCTGATGAAGAGCGAACTGCCGATGGCAAGAATCACGTTAGACGCCATGGCGCCCACAAATTCTCCGGCAGGGCCTTCCATCAAGCAAATTGGCGCGAACGCAAAAGCGGTGGTTAGCGTTGATGCCAACAACGGGATGAAAAGAATTTTGCCCGTCTCCGATACTGCGTCAAGTTTGGATTTCCCACTGGCCAACTGGCTGCTAACGGAATCGACAATCACGATCGCGTTGTCGATCAATAAACCCAATGCGATGATTAGACCGGCAACGGACATTTGGTGGATGGGCACCGACATGACCCGCATCCCCGATAGCACTGCCATAGAAACTAACGGCAATGCGGTCGAGACCATCAAAGCATTGCGCCAGCCCATCAGGATCCAAACGACGACCATTACGGCAAGTGATCCGATGAGCAAGTTTGCGATTAGCTCGCCCAGTCTTCCTTGAACGTAGTTGTTCTGGTCGAGTACGGTTTCCAATTCGATGATCGGCGGTAGTGTTGCCTTAAACTCATCGATAACCTCCTCCAGTTCGCTACGCCACTGATCGATTCGACTGGAGCGACGGACCATCGCGGCGACCAGCAGTGCGCTGTGTCCATCGATCTGACCGATCTGCGCCGGAGGGTCAGCGACAACCCGGTCTACAGTTGCGACGTCTCCTAGAACGACGAATCTTCCCTGCGAATCGTTCTTCAAGGGCAGCTGCTGAATCGATGAGAGAGAGTTTAGCTGGTTGGTTAGTTCAACCGGCATAGTTTCTTCTTCGGATCGCACTGATCCTGCCGCGTTTCTGGCGTCATTGTTGCCGATTACGTTGGCCACATCAGCGGTGGAGAGTCCAATCTGCGCTAGTTCTGCCGGATCGAGCGAGACGATAATTTCTTCGTTGGGACGACCGAACTGTTTGACATCATCGGTGCCTCCAACCGAGCGCAGGCGGTCTTCGAGATTCTTTGCAAAGCGGCCTAAAATCGCATAGTTCGGCGCGCTGTCAGACTTCCAAACCAACCCGCCGATCCAAGCAAACGCACGAACGTCAAGTTCATCGAACTGCGGTCGAGAAGCTTCCGGAGGAAGAAGTGAAATGGAGTCTTCTACTTTCCCGCGAATCCGACTCCAGATCGGCCCGGAATTGTAAACGTCGTCTCTCAGTTCGATCGTAATTAGTGAAACACCAGATCGACTTTCAGACCGCATTTCCTTGATGGCTTCGACTTCGCGCACTGATTGTTCGATGCGGTCGGTGACCAGCGACTCTACCTGTTCGGCGTTGGCTACCGGATACAAGGTCGTGATTGTGGCTGCGCGCGCCGTTAGCACCGGATCTTCCATGCGAGGTAGAACGGAAAGTGAAGATAGGCCACCGACCAAAAGAAACGCGATCATCAAGATCAAGAGGCGGCCATTACTAATACCAACTGTTGCCCAGTGATATCTTTTATGAGCGGTCATTGGACTACCTCTGCCCCATCGTCAAAAGTTGCGAGTTTCTTTGGAGTGGGGGCATCGGTGCCCTCGGTACCGATGAAGGTCGTCGAGGCGCTTTTCCAAGGTGGCGTCAGTTGGATCTGTTTTGATTCGACTTTCTGTCCGGGCGACACCCGTGCGCCTCCCTGTACGACAACTTGTTCTCCACCGATGAGCGTACCTCGCACTCGACTCCAGTTGCCCCAAGTGGCCAGTAATTCAACGTCACGGCGGGCAATCGAAAGGTGATCTTCGGAAGTCGCGTCCGAATCAGCGCGATCATTCTCGACCACCATTACCGACCATAGCCCTCTGACTTGTGGCTGGAGCGATTCAGAAGGCAACCAAAACCCCGGTTCGTTGGACGGTAGCGCGAACTCGATTTTTACGGTTTGCCCTGCAACAATCTGATTCGCATCACCCGGTGACAGGTTGACGATGACCTCACGGGTGCGCGTTGAATTGTCGATGCGCGGACTGATCTGCGAGAGAATCCCCTCGTACTGTTGATCTCCTACGGTGAAAGGAACTACATCACCGAGGCTAAGTTTGGCTGCGATTTCTGCTGCGGCCCCGAAACGAACCTCCAATCGGTCGCTCTCGATGATCTCTAGAATGGGTTCACCTCTGCTGGGTAACTGTCCCTCATCAATGAACCGCTTGGAAATCCGTCCGGCAAATGGAGCGATCAGTTCTGCTTGCGTAAGACGAATCTTTGCTTGCTCTAACGCGGCTTTGCTGAGCGCCACTGTTGCGCGTTGAGCATCTAGTTTTTCTGTGCGAGTCCCAGATTCCAACTCAGCAAGTCGATGTTCGGCTGAATCCGCGGCAGCTCTAGCGGCGGCGCTATCAAACCGTGCCGCATCGTACTCTTGGGCGGACCCGGCGCCGGAGTCGCGCAGACGCTTTTGCCGGTTGAGCGTCACGTCGGCCAGTTGTACTTGTGATTTCAGGCGGCCAAGTTCAGAGCGTGTTGCGTTGATCGTTTCTTGTCGCGGCCCTTGTACAAGCTCCGCTAGGATTGCTTCAGCTTGAGCACGACTTGCCGCCGCCGCGCTGACCTGCGCGCGGAGGACGGTATCGTCTTGCTTGGCCAAAATTTGACCCTGCTCAACCGATTCTCCTTCGTCAACAAATACCCCAACTACTCTTTCAGACGCCTCAAAGCCGAGTCGACTGGTTCTGCGAGGAACGACGGTTGCCGTGTAGCGGTGAGGAATTAGAGTCGACGGCGACTTCGCGATTTCCATAACGCCGACGGTTTGAAGGATCATTTGTGAATCGATAACGCTCGCCGAGGAGTCTTCTGCTTGCGGAGGTTTGGTAAACCAAAAGAGCGCGAAGAATACTCCGGCGACCACAGCCCCAGTTAATGCGATGGAGCGATTCTGCTTTAGGCGTCCCTCGCGCGATTGGCCGCTGGCTATTGCTTCGCCGTTCGTGCTTGGTACTTGGTTTTCTGTCGCGTTCATTGTTGTAAGGCTCGTTTGCGTTTTGGGCTCTGGTGTGGGTCAAGGCAGCAAATGAAAGGCGACAATGGCCGGTTCTTCAGGAAACACTTCCCTGCAAATTTCCTCGTAGAGGTTTTCGCAGTGTGCGTCCGCACAAATAGGTTTCCATTGGTAACCGTCTAGGAAACGAATGACACCAATACGTACCGAACGGTGGACTGACCTGACGCCCAGTTCCTCCAAGGATGGGCTGGTGTCGTCGATCAGATAGGAACCGTAGATCAGAGCCCACAGAGAAAGAGTCATCTCTTCTGGACTGACACCATCGCGCAACTGAAGATCACCGTTTGCGATTCCACCGCGCACGATGCTCGAGACTAGGCTCATGCAGCGCTCTTCCTGTTTCTGTAGTAGCGCACGACGTGATTCAGAGCAGCGTTCCCAAATCGCAGCGTGCCGAACAAGATTTTCAACCCGAAAGAATCGCTGGTAATGTGTGACGTAAATTTCACAAGCCACCAACACTGCCATCATGCGCTCCCGAGAAGGACGCTGTGCAAGCGATGCAGTATCGAATAGAGAATGCCGTTTCTTGATTGCTTGAACAGCGATCGCGAGAATGATTTCTTCGCGATTGGGAAAGTGGTTATAGATTGTCCCCTTGGCAGTCTTGAGCTCCTCGGCGAGTCGCTCCATTGACATCGCAGCGAATCCCTCCTCCAAAAGAATCTCGGCGGCAATCTCCAGCAATTGAGCTTCACGGGACTCAATGGCCTGTTTTTTGTTGGCATATACCTTAGGCATGCCTCAATCTTGACTCACAGTCAGATTTAGTCAAGAAACTAAATACCTTACAATAACGCTTGAAATGCTTGTTTCTGACGTGTTGTCAGATTTTTGAGACAGTTTGTCTCAGGGGCCTGAACTCTCATTCGGCGGGGAAAAAGAAACGCCAGCAGCCTAGTTTGGCTGCTGGCGTTGGTGAGTGGACGCAAAAGAGAAACTGTGGGAGACAACTCTTAAGCGTCCAGAGGACTAAGATCTTCGGCCATTGAAACGGTTTTTGTCTTGGCCCGAGAACATTTCTTCAAAAGCGCTGTCGATGGCTGCGGGCGATCGAATTTGAGACCGCTGCGTTGATTCGCTTCGGTTTGATTCGCGTCGCACGGAATCCACCGGAGTATCTTCAACAGAGTTTCTGTCTCGATCTCCTCTATTGTCACGCTGATTGCGATTGTTGTTTGAGACGCGCGATGTGTTTTCACGTTTCCTTTCCGTAAGATCGGGAGTCTCTGTTTCAGGTTGAGCATCGGCACTGAAGAACACGTTGTCCTGCAGGCCATCGATCGAAGAATTTCGTTCGATTACATCCGCCAAAGTCGTGTTCTCGATGGCGGCTAGTTCGCTACCTGAGAAAACGTTTTGGTACCACAACCGATCGCCGTCACGGATGCGTTCGAATTGGTCGACGATGATAGTTGAGAACAACTCGCCCATGCTAGAGCCTTCGACATGGTCTTCGGCCAATCCACCAACCCAAACATCAATGTTGTCGACGCTACCGTATAACAGTTCCAGCTTCGCGGCGACTTCCGAGTCAGACGAAATTTCGTCGAAACTGGTTACAGGCTCAAGCCCGTAGTCTGATCGTACTTGGTTGTAGTCAGCCAATCCGTGGTCGCGTCCTCGTTGAATGTTAAGCGATACGAGATCGAATCCGCCAGCGCCCGGAGGTCCGAACAGAAAATTCCTGACGTCATCGATGACCTGATTGTCAATCTCGTTCGCCTCTTGCACGCTGGCACCCAGCAGCACCGATTCAATACCGTTGTCAACGATCTCGTCGGGTGAGAAGAACGCATTCTGCAGAGCGATATTTCCCTCTTCAGCTTCGGTTAGGTCACTATCGAGTCGCAACAATTCGCTCGACAGCATCGTGTGCCCGAATCGGTATGCCGCGGTCGAGAAAACATTTGCGATGCCCGGATCGATTGAGGAATCGTATCCAGTGTATTCAGCAAGGGCCTCTTCACCCAATAGTGCGGGCAGGTATTCGTTGAACGTGATCGCTTGAAGTTGAGCCGTTACGATTGTCCGAGCCCCTTGGTATAGCTGCTCATCGGTCAACGTCGGATCCTCCGCCGCCAGTAGTTCGGCTTGGTAGTTATGCTCACGCACCCAGATCGTGTGCATCGACGTCAATGCGATGTTCTCGTTGGCACGTATGTCACCGGCCAGAAACATGTCGTCGCTGGTGTCTTCTGTATCGTCTTGAGCGAATGGTAACAGATCGCCCTCAGAGGTCGCCAACAGTCCTCCTTCGAAGGTTCGAAGGGCGTCGGCAGTTTCGACGTCTGAACCGTAGATGACCGATCCATCAAGAAATGCGGATATTTCATTGATTTGTTCGCGTGCATCGGTTTCGCCGGTAGTTTCGTCGAAGACCGATCGAGTGAGATCCATTTCGACTTCTCCTGTGAAGAACGGATCGAAAAATTCATCGCCCGTTGGAACTTCGATGGCAAACGATTCCTCAGCTTCACCGCCTTCTGTCAGATCAATGTCGTGATCGATGAACTGGCCGAAAATCCATGTTAGATCCGTAAGTGAGCGGTCGTTGGTTTCGGTCGTCGTCTGAGCAGCGATTTCGTTACTGATCTCGCGAGCGCTAACGCGGTCCTCGCCTGCTGGTTCTGAAATGCCGTCTGCATAGTCGGATTCTGACGTACGAAGAAGCTGCTCGCCGACGCTACCAAGTTCAGGATTCTCCAAATTGTTGCCGGTGCCGTCTAAACTGCGTACTTCGATGACCGCGTCTGCAACAGTTTCGTCGTGCGAGTCTCGACCATGGTCTGGATTTTGATTCGAACGCGATTCGCCAGAGGTTCGTTCTACGAGTGTCTGAGAGAATGATGCCTGCAAGTGGGGCATCGAGCCAAATGAGCCAAGGAAATCAGCCGCCAGCAAATTTCGTTCTTCGAGTTTCTGGTGGCTGAGCGTTGAATGACGTTTGCGAGAGCGGTTTTTACTACGCCGTTGTTTTCTTCTTTTTCTTCGTCGTTTGCCTTGCATAAGAATGTTCCTCACAGTTAATAAAACTTACGGGCGACCATAGAAATCGCCGTGTCGAGGAGTGGCTAATAGCAAGAGAGAGGCAACTCTCCACCAAACATGAATCAAATGGAAGCTAGGTCGATTCGTGCTTGGCTGTTCTATAGAACGGGAAGCGGTTTAAGGAATCTACAGGCAACAACAAAAAAGTTTATGGGGGCGTAGTTCTTCGTTCACCATCTCGCTTATTCAAAATCGTATCTGGAATCAGGCGTAAAAGATTTGCAGATTTAGTGTAGATTGGAGTCTTGAAACTACGTTCATTGATGAATTGTTAACATATGGAAGATGAATCCGAAGATGACGATGGAATGCGCGATAGGTTGATCAACAATGATCAACAAGCTTTGGCGGAACTGTTTGCGCTACATCGACAGCGTTTGTGGAGGGTTGCACATTTTCGAACCGACGGCAGACTTTCAGCGCGGATTGATCCGGACGACATTCTGCAAGACGCTTTTTTGGATGCTTCGCGAAGACTTCATCATTATTCAGCCGACAGCGACTATTCACCATTTGTCTGGTTACGCATGATCGTAGCGCAGACATTGGCTGATGCGCACCGGCGGCATCTTGGAGCGAAGCAGCGCGATGCAGGCAGGGAGTTGACTGTACGTTCGGGGGGGAGTCCTGACGATACGGTATTGACGATTGCTAATTTCTTGATCGGGCAAATTACCTCTCCTAGCATGGCGGCGGTCAAAACAGAACAGTCCTTGAAGATTCGAGAGGTCGTTGAGTCAATGGAGACGATCGATCGTGAAGTGTTGGCTCTTCGCCATTTCGAAGAGTTGACCAACAGTGAAGTTGCAGAAGTGCTAGGTATTACGCAGAAGACGGCCAGCATTCGCTACGTGCGAGCCATCGTTCGGCTCAAGGGCGCGTTGGGAGGGTTGCCTGAATTCTCCAATATGTTCAACAACATTTAGCAGGAGGTCGTTCGAGTGCCGCCGAGTGAACCACAGCACGAATTACAGCGTGACGATGTTGAGTTGGTTGCCACGGAGTTTATTGAGAATTTCCGTGATGGCGTCGCGCCTCCAATCGAAGGGTACATCGAGCGCTATCCCCATCTAGCAGAAACCATCGCCGATTTGTTTCCAATGATTGCGGCACTGGAGTCGATGAAGAAAGAAGACGATCGGGAGACGGCTCGCTCGGCCACTTCACGCCCGTTACATTTGAGCGAACTAGGCGATTTCAAAATCGTCAAGGAGATCGGCAGAGGTGGGATGGGCGTCGTCTACCAAGCCTTTCAGGAAACACTCGACCGACACGTTGCCCTGAAGGTTCTTCCTCAAGCCAGTTTGCTGGACGCAGATTTTCTGAAGCGATTCCGACAAGAAGCTCGGATGGCGGCACGATTGCATCATAGCAATATCGTCTCGCTTTATGGGATGGGTGAGCATCGAGGATACCATTTCCTCGTGATGGAACTGGTCGATGGCGAGTCGCTCGATTCGGTGATTCGCTGGTTGAAAAACAAATCAACTGACCGCCTAGTTTCCAGTGATCCGTCGAAGGAAAGTCAGCTTTCTAACTCGGCGACCGAAGCGTGGGAGCACGATCGATTCACTCGGATTGCGGGACATCTTCGTAAGAGCAATGGAAAACCTGATTGGTTTGCGGTTGCTTGTTTGGCCCGTGACGCGGCCCAGTCGTTGCAATACGCTTTTGAGCAAAGTGTGTTGCATCGTGATATCAAGCCAGCGAATTTGTTGCTGGATGTTGATGGGAGAATCTGGATTAGCGACTTCGGATTGGCTCAGCCGCTAACGCCCGATCCAAATTCGGAGCGCAAGCAGTCGGGAGGCACACCGCGATACTTACCTCCTGAGGCGATTGATGGCGTCCGAGATCATTCCAGTGACGTTTATAGTCTTGGCTTGACGGTCTATGAATTATTAACACTGAAGCCAGCTTTCACCGAATCAACGCCAGAGGAAACGGTGGCGCGTGTCGAAGATAGCGCTCGGAATCTAGTAGCGCCAAGCGTGGTAGATGGCTCAATCCCTGCGGACCTTGAGGCAATTGTCCTTAAGACGATCGAGAACGATCCAGCTGATCGGTACTTGACTGCCGGTCACCTCGCTGACGATCTGGATCGGTATATTGAAGGATTCCCCGTCAAGGCCCGGCCGGTAGGCTCGATCATGCATGGAATTCGTTGGTGCCAGCGCAATCCATTTACAGCCGGGCTGCTTGGGTTGGTTGGGTCTCTACTATTGATGATTGCCGTGATCTCGTCAGCTGGATTTGTAAACACGTTGGCGGCCAAAGAAGAAGTTTCAAACGCGTTTCAGCGCGAGAAGCATGCTCGTCGAGCGCTTGAGTCAACTTTGAAAGTGGCAACCGACGCGCTGGACGATATCTATGAGCAGTTTTCCCCAGACCGTCTTCAAGACGGTTTCGCAGGTGAGAGCCTTGACTCGGATTCGCTAATGTTACGTCAACAGGAAACAGTGTTGTCGGAGGACACGGCTGCGGTTCTGGAAAGTTTGCTGGGATTTTATGATACCCTAGCCAGCCAATCGGGCGAAAGCTTACAGATCCGTCGCGCGGCGGCGCGGGCAAAGCAGCGGTTGGGCGGTGTGCATCTTCAGCTCGGCCAAATCGGACAGGCGCGCGGGCAGTTTGAAAGTTCCCTCTCCGCATGGAAGAAAATTTCAGATTCACTTCCCGCCGATTCGTCGTCGCGTCTCGCTATGGCTACCGTGATGAATGAACTGGGCAGACTCGAAGAAATGACGGAGCATCACGAATCGTCTTTGGTGTACCACATGCTTGCTGCCGAAACGATGGATTCGATGGACGAAGACAATGCAGATTTGGTCTACGAAAGGGCTCGGGCATTATATTTTCTTGGTCGCCCTCCAAGCGTCACGGCTTCGGTGGTCGCGATGGAGCAGCTGTCTGACAGCTGGCGTAGACCGTCGCTCAAGCCGCCACACAAGGAAAGTCTGCGCGGTGAAGCAAAGCGACGGCCTCCTCCGCCGCGAAGGCCGGGAGGATTTGAACAAATGGGAGACGAGCAATTTCTTCAAAGTGCGGTAACTTTGTTGGGCCAGTTTCCTCAATACAAAAATCAAGCGCGGTTTCAATTCCTGCTGGCGTGTTGCTATCGAGATCTTGAGCAGGTTGACGATAGCGGCTACCGGGAAAATTTTGAGCGGCCGAGAAATCTGAATGACATTCGGTACGAAGAGATGGCGAATTTTCTGTTGTTAGACTTGGTGAACCGGTTTCCAACTAATCCAAGCTATCGTTATGAGCTGGTAGAGACACTGAGACGATCGAAGGACAGTCCCTTTGGCAGTTTCGACCAAGAGCGCGAACAGGAGAAAGCTTTTGACATTGCACTGTCAAATGCCAATTTGCTGGTGCGGCGACATCCCAATCAACCTCGGTACCTCGAGGCACGGATGCATGTCTTTCACAGGATGGGGCATTCGTTGAGCCACCAGCTTCGAGCCCCGCATCTTTCCGAGGAGGATAGGGAAAACGCGCTGGCGGCAGCGGTCGGCGCGCTTGAGAATGCGAGTGCGGACATCGGGACGCTCGTCGAGCGATGGCCTGATGTGGCACTTTGGAGGCTATGGGAGGTGGTGGTTGAGGCATCCGTGGCCGAGGCACAGTTGTTAGCCGGAGACAAGGCTAAATCGCTTGAGCATGTGACCAATTCTGTAAACGCGTTTGAACGGATTTGCAAAAGTGACGCCTGCCGCGCGAAGTACGCTGAAGAGCTTCCTTCGATTCAGCGTGTGTTGGTTCAGTTCGCCCGCAAGGTTGATTCTTTGGTACTCGAGGCGCGGTTGATGGTAACGCATGATGACTAGAGGCAGCTTCGCTGTTCAATCGAATTCTCGCTCTCGGTTACTACTCCAACGAACTTGCACCTGAAATTAGTTCTGTTGCTCATGTCGATCAACGATCTCGCCCTCGATGATATTAGGGTCGCTTTGATGATTGGGTGGCGACTGCCCCGGCATTTGCCCTGGCATGGGGAACTGCTGGAATTGGACACTGGATTTGAATTTGTCAGCGACCAAGCGTTTGTAGAATGTGCGTCCGGCAGGAACCAGCAGCGAAAATCCCAACAGGTCGGTCAATAGTCCCGGCGTCAGCAGCAACCCTGCCGCAAACATGATCATTGCGCCATCGCCCAACAGGTCCGTGGGCATTTGTCGCTGCGATAAACGGTCTTTGATCTGGCCTTTCACGTATGAACCCTGCCGTCGCGCCAGTGAGGCGCCAATCACGCCTGTGATGATCACTAGTCCAATCGTCGCTGGTAATCCTGTGTGTTTGGAGATCCACAGCAGGAGAAACAGATCGATTAGAGGAACGACGATAAATAAAAACAGCAAACGTCCAAACAATGGAAACTCGTGGAAACTTGAGGAATTAACGAAATGTGAAGAGCGACGATATCGCATGAAGACCAAATTATGGCCCGACGATTGATATTCGAGCGTCCTGCGGGTTCTGGTAATGTAGGCCATCATTCCAATAGCTTCTACCCTCAGCAACGACCGCTTTGTTTCAGTCCAGAATAACTTTCTGCCACATCCCGCATACCGTGCCACGTTTTGCAGGGGCTGTTGCCCGTCGATTGGCCGGGGTAACTGTCATACTGGTGATGCTTTGCGGCTGCCGAATGGATGGAATTAGCAATGCCCTGATGGTTGACGGCGTCGCGGTCACTGGAGCCCCCAAAGTATTGGTGAAAGACCAGATACGTGTCCACGCATTGTCACCGAACCCGGCTCAGAATTTGTTGGTTGACGAATTGGTGGAACTAAAAACAGAGATCGAATCGAAAACGGGAATCAATCTCTCCAGGGCTTACAAGCCGATCGATGTGTATCTGTTCAAAGACGAAATGTCGTTTCGGGAATTTACCGCACAATCCAATGCTGTTTTTTCGGATCGTCGGGCATTCTTTATTCGGTCTAAGGATGCGCTCAATGTTTATGGTTTCTGGGGAATGCAGGTGGCCGAAGACCTGAGACATGAAGTCACCCACGGCTACTTACACGGTGCGATACCGCAGCTCGATCTTTGGGTCGATGAAGGATTGGCTGAGTACTTCGAAGTCAACCCAGATGCCGACGGCGTCAATCTATCGCACGTTCGCTTGCTTTCAGAACTTGGGCGGCAGGGGAGCTGGCGACCCTCACTAGAACGGTTGGAGGCAATCACCGACCCCACGCAGCTGACGCAAACTGACTATGCGGAGGCTTGGTTGTGGGTTCACTTTCTAATTTCGTCTCCCATTGGCAGCGAAGTGCTGACAACTGGGCTCGCATCGACCGGAACCGTGGATCGAATTCCTTGGTCAGTTGACTTGACGAATATGTTGGGCGATGCGGATCAACGGCTTTTGGATCACTTGGCGAAAATTGTTCAACACCGCGAATTGTCTCAAGCCGCTGAGACGATTCCTCGGTAGCGGACGGTATAAAAGCTTTGTAACCATTCGAACGTTTTCATATTTCAAATTTTAAAGCGCTGACATGTCACTTTCAGCTGAATCAAAACAAAATCGCGTGTTTGGGGATTCTCAATTCTTGTCCGAAGGATCGAGTGAACCAGACCGCACGGTTGCATTTTTCTGGACGTTTATTGTTCTGCATGTGCTGGTCTGGATGGCGATCTGCCTCGTGACTCAGCCCAACATGCCATTGGACATGGTGGAAATGCTCTACTGGGGGCAGCAGTGGCAAATGGGATATCATAAGCACCCTCCCCTGCCCGCTTGGACTGCGGCGACGATGTGGGAGATTGGCCGGCATCATCCTTGGGCGATGTATTTGACAGCGCAGCTTACGATTGCGGTTACCTACTGGGCAGTTTGGCAATTGGCACGCGAAGCTCTCTCACCGAAACTTGCACTATGCAGCGTCGTGGTAATGGAGGGCTGCTATTACTGTACGTACATGATCAATGACATTAACAACACAATCATGACCCGGCCGTTTTGGGCGTTGGCGATTTTGTTCATGTACCGATCACTGGCCAACCCCACATCGCGCTCACGACTAACCTACTGGTGTCTGACCGGAATCGTGATCGGGCTAGGAATGTTGTGCAAGTACTATATGGCCGTGTTGGTGTTGTCGTTGCTAATCACCCCCCTTGTGATTCCTTCTACTCGCAAGGCACTGCGCACTGCGGGGCCGTGGCTGATGACCGCAATTGCATGCCTGATCTTTTTGCCACATTTTTTGTGGATGATCGAAAACGACTTCATCACCATTCGCTATGTCTTCAATCGAAGCGGTGACGCTGCCGCTCATTCAGCGGCCTCGGGAGTTGCCGCATGGATGAAGCATGTAACATCGCCGGTCAGTTTCATCGTGTCACAGTTAGCCGCCGTGATCCCGGTGGTCGTGTTATTGTGGCCGCTGTTGTCTAAGTCGAGAAAATCAAAGACTACGGAACGCGAAACTGAACTAGGTGATTGCCAATCCGGGATGTTCTTTCGAAAGTATCTCACGATCGCCGTTGGTGGGCCGGTGGCAATCTATTTATTGTTGGCCTTTGTTACCGGAGCATCCATCCGCAGTATGTGGGGTGGTCCCCTGTTCAGCTTCTTGGGATTGTTGCTAATCGTGTTGTTCAAAATCGAATTTGAGCGCGCCGCTTGTCGGAAAGTCGTGCGTGATTCCCTGATCATCGGTTGCCTAATGGCGATGGGATTGTTTATCCGCAACGGGTTTGGCCCGGCCGTTCGCGGAGAGTTATCCAAAGTCCATTTTCCCGGCGCACAGGTCGCGCAAATAATTGACCAACGCTGGGCTGAGCACTACCAACAACCGTTGCAAATCGTCGGCGGTCAGATGTTCGTCTCGGGTTGTGTAGGAGTGTATTCCGAGAATCCTATCGATGTTTTTGGCGACTTAAACCCAGAGGCGAATCCATGGGTTACCGAAGAACGCCTTCAAAAACAGGGAGGGATGATTGTCTGGGACATTGATGACCCGGGAAGAGCGTCGCCAGACAGATGGCAAGAACGTTTTCCCAACGCAGAACTTCTTGAACCCATAGAGTGTCAGACTCGGGCGTTGACAGGTGATGTTCCTGCCCACGTCGGGGTATTGCTGGTCCATCCCAATAGAACACGTCTCGCCAACAGAGCTGGGCAAGACAGATTGCGATAGTGCTCGGCGGTCTATACGTCATCCAGCGCTGAAATCCACTGGCTGATTCGCCAGTCCATCCAGTAACGGTCTGGATCGCGCACGCCACGGCTAATGAATCCCAGATGTCCGCCTTGGCGAGTACTGACGACATCGATGTAGTTTGACATCTGGGCTTTTTCGTACATTTCAAACGGCACGACTGGATCGTCTTGGCTCGTGAGAATGATGGTCGGCACTCGCACGTCTTTCAAAATGTGGATCGAACTAGCGTCGGCGTAGTAGTCGTTGGCGCTGGAGTACCCCCAGACCGGAGCGGTAAACTGGTCGTCAAATGCAAGCAGTCGGTCGGGGACGGGATTGATACCACTGTCAATCAATCCTACAACCTTCCGTCGCCGGTAGCTGAGCGCATGCTTGAGCCGTTTCATGAAGTAGGCCTCGTAAATTCGGTTTCCGTATTGCCGAAGATTCCATGACGTATGCAACAAATCTACTGGCGGAGAAACGGCCACCGCTGAATCAACGTAGCGTGGAAAATCGTCAGCCCACCTGCCTAACGTTCTCATCACAATGTTGCCGCCTATAGAAAATCCAACCAAGCTGATTTTCGACAGGGGAGACAGTTTGTGAACAAAATCGACGACGGATTCTAGATCCTCACTACAGCCGCCGTGAATGTGTGAGCGTGAGATCAACGTGCTGTCCCCGTGTCCACGCAGGTCGACACGAATAGTGCGGACTCCGTGACGTCGCAGCTTGTCAGATTGCCGAACGACACATGGCGAGGCGTGGGATCCAACTAGACCGTGCAAGAGAATCGCGATGCGGTCGCCCGTGATCCATTTCTTGGGCTGATCATCGTGGATCACCAAACGGTCTCCGTCAAACAGATCCACCTTCCGTTTAACAGCAGTGTAATCCGACTTAGGCCCCTGGATGATCAGAGGCACGATCGTCTGCAGGAGGTTAGTCGGGAAGAAACTGTTCCGGCGAAAGGGTGGGTAATCTGCAATTAACACGAGGCAAAGGGAACCGAGGGGGCATTTTTTAAACGGGCAATTGGCCGGACAGCGAACGTCAGATTATAGGCCGTTTTTTGTTTGTGACGAGCCCTAGGCGAAGCCCGAAGTCGTGTGGGATTTTCCTTCGGGGAGTCGTGAGCTATCTTCAGAGTTGCTGAATGCTTCTAGGCAGCTGCTTTTTCGTTGCCGAATCTCACGTAAATTCTTAATCGTCGCACCCAATAGGGTTCGTGGAGATCAAATTGAGTTTCATCTTTCCAGCACCTGAGGTCGTCGCCCTGCCAATTCTCGGAGCGGCGACGCTGTTCCCTGTGCGGCGAATCTATTGCGTTGGGCGCAACTATGCCAGTCACGCTCGCGAAATGGGGGCGGATCCTAATCAGGAGCCACCTTTCTTTTTTACAAAGCCTCGAGACGCCATTGTTGCTGACGGCGGTGAGATGTCCTACCCGCCGGCCACGAAGAACCTACAGTATGAGATGGAGTTGGTTGTGGCCATTGGAGTTGGCGGGAACAACATCTCTGAGTCCGAATCGCTAAAGCATGTATACGGCTACGGTGCCGGTCTCGACATGACGCGCAGAGATGTCCAAGCCGCCGCAAAGAAAATGGGACGTCCTTGGGCGATGAGCAAAGGCTTCGACCAGTCGGCCCCTTGTTCAGCGCTTCGGTCAGTCGCCGATATCGGACATCCGGAAAGTGGCGAGATCTGGCTCAAGGTCAACGGCGTGCTCAAACAGGCCGGTGATCTGGGTCAGCAAATCTGGAGTGTTCCGAAAACCATTTCTTTCCTCTCAAACCAAGTCCACCTCTCACCGGGGGATCTGATTTACACCGGCACCCCTGCCGGCGTCGGTCCGGTTGAGCGCGGAGACCGGATAGAAGGCCACATCGACCAAGTTGGCGATATTGTTGTGACTTTGATTTAAATAGAGAATCACAAGTCACTCGTTTGTATGTGCTTGGCGAAGTTGAGAACCTGAGGTTGTCGACTTTCAACCTGCCGAGAGAAAAAACGAAGGCGTTTGACAACAATCTAAACGCCGTGGAATTCTCTAATCACCTGCCACGTTTCCTCGGGAGTTTCGCAGTACTGGAACAGTTCCAGATGACTGTCGCTGATCACCGCCTGATCGGCCAAAAATTGGAAATCGATAATCCCGTCCCAGTAGTCTTTTCCGTAGAGAATAATTGGCACTTCTTGCATCCGGCCAGTTTGCCGCAACGTCAACACGGTGAACAGTTCGTCCAACGTTCCGAAACCACCGGGGAAGCAAACGATCGCTTTTGCGCGAAGAAGAAAATGCATCTTCCGGATGGCGAAGTAGTTGAACTGAAAACACAATCCAGGCGTGATGTAAGAGTTTGGCTCCTGTTCAAAAGGCAGCGTGATATTGAGCGCCATTGACTTGCCACCGGCCTCAAACGCGCCTCGGTTGCCCGCCTCCATGATTCCCGGGCCACCGCCCGTTTTGATGAAGAACTCACCATCACGATGCTGTTTGTTAAAGTCTGTCACCAACCCTGCGAACTTGCGGCAGTCCTCATAGTACCGCGACTTTTTCAAAACATTGTTTGCCCGAACTAGCTCGCGCTTTGCCTCTTCGTCGTCGGCGTTCGCTGCCAGTTTCGCCTCCGCCGCTGCAACCAGCGCGTCGGCTTGCTCTTTGGAGGCAACTTGGGTTCCTCCAAACACGACGACAGAGGAATGAATGCCGGCCTCCTCCATCATTATCTCTGGCTTTAGTAACTCCAGATGTAGACGGACTGGACGCAGGTCCTCGCCCGCGATGAAATCTAAATCTTTGTAGGCCACCTGATAACTAGGGTGGTCCATGATTTCTTTCAGCCGTTGTTGTTCGTTCGGGTCGCTCACTGTTTTCCTCGTTTTCTCAAGATGTGTTACGTGTATTGATCTTTAACGTCATTGAAGGGACAAATGTTCATAGATACTTGGCTAAGGCGTCACCTCGAGTGGCTCGCGCGTCGACTCGTTTGGAAATTTCCGGATCTTCAACGAGCGGAGGAGCATGAAATGGCTTCACCCGTGCGTCAATGACCAGACTGCCCTCACATCCCCAATGCTTGTTCACCGTTGCACTGGCAATGCCGTCAATATCGGTTGCAGGGTTGCTGCGGGTGAAGACAGACCAGAGGAAGTTGTTCAAGCTGCGAGAGACGAAATCAGAATCGTCCACAACTACAACCAGCGGGAACTGGTTGATTGTCGCATCTTTGTCGAAGAAGCGACAGAACTGGTTCACCAGTCCGCAACTGCGGGGTGATGCAGCTTCGGACGAACCGAATTTGGGCCCAGTCACCGCCAGTACTCCCGGGAGGCAAACTTTCGCATTGGAGAATCCATCGGGCAATCCAATCGCGTTTGGAATCTCGGTTGGCAGTTTCCTGATCCCCTGCCCTGCTGCCGCGACGACGACTTTGGATCCAGTGTTGAATCCGCTGCCGGAATAGTCCAGTGTGTCGATGGTGGTTTTCGTTTGAAAGTGAAGGTCGCGTGTCCAGTCGACGCGCTCCAGCATTCTGATGAAAAATGTTTCGATATCGGACAGCTTCAATGACGGTGCCGAAGCCTCATCGAGGATCCACAAATATTTGGCCAGCGACATCTGTCCCTGCCCCAAAATGGCGTTGGCCTGTGTCAGTAATTCTTGAGGGTGAGTTGTTTGTTGATAGGGAACATAGCGCTCGCTACCGATTGCTAACAACAGCGGATGAACGCCCGAAGCGTCCACCGCGTTGACTTCTTTCACTCCCGGAAGAACAGTAGGAATTACCGGCCCCGTCAGCTCGTGAATCAGTTCGCCGAAGACGGTGTCTTCCTGAGGCGGGCGGCCAACAACCGTGAAAGGCCAGATTGCTCCGGTACGATGATAGACCGCGTCCACTTTCATCAGCGGAAACTCGTGCGTCAAACTGTAATAACCCAAGTGATCGCCAAAGGGGCCTTCGGGTTTGGTTCCATCCGGAAGGACCGTGCCGGAAATGCAGAAATCCGCATTGGCGTAGATCGAGGCACTGTTTTGATTCTTAATCATCGGAATGCGATGTCCGGCAAGTGCGCCCGCGAACGTCAATTCACTCATTCCTTCGGGCAGCGGCATCACGGCCGCGACCGTCATCGCTGGATTGCCGCCGACAAACACGTTGACGCGAAAAGGCTTCTTCAGTTCGTTGGCCGTTTTGTGATGGACGCCAATCCCGCGATGGATTTGGTAGTGGATTCCGACTTCTGATTTTGGATCGTAGTGGTTGCCAGAAATCTGCACGCGGTACATACCCATGTTGGACTTCATCAGCCCCGGTTGGCCGGCGTCCTCGGAGTACACCTGCGGCAGCGTTACGAAGGCTCCTCCATCATCAGGCCAGCACTTTAGCTGAGGAAGCTGGTCCAAAGCAATCTGGTTCTCCATTACCGACCCGCGCCGAACCGATTTCGGCTGCATCTGCCATGCGATAAACGGAGCCTTCCAGTACTTCAACGGGTTCTTCAGGGCCTCTTCGGGGTTAACTTTGAGTCCAATGGCGCGCTGCACGTTGACGAACGTATCGCGAAAAATGTAACGGGCTCGATCCAGCGTACCGAACAGATTCGAAGTCATCGGGAACTTGCATCCGACCGGGTTTTCGAACAGCAACGCCGGCCCGCCCGACAGATAGACGCGCCGGTGTATCTCGGCCATCTCAAGATTTGGGTCCACTGGATCGCTGATTCGGATCAAGTGCCCGTTGTTTTCAAGGTCGGTGATGCAGTCGGAGAGAAAACGGTAGCCCATGGTCGGTGATTTTTGTCCGTGAAAGAAAAAGAAGAACGCCTGAGTGTATTACCGGAAAAAGCTTAGGGAATTATCTCATGACTTGTTGATTCGGAGAACCCATGTGAAGATTGGCTGTTTAATTCAACTGGCAGCCTAAAGGAGGCAAGACGCTATGAAAATCGAAACCACCCAGAAACCGGCGGCTGACATCGAGGCTTCCGCCATCGCAGTCTTCATTTGGAAAGACGAACCACTCTCGGAATCTGCTTTGGAGATTGATATCGCCACCGAAGGAATGTTGACGCGTTTGATCGATGCCGGCGAGATATCGTCCGATCCACTTGCGGTAACCACTTTGCTTTCGCCGCTGGGTGTAACGGCGAAAGTGGTGTTGGTTGTCGGGCTCGGTTTGAAAGCCGACCGTTCTCCGGGACTCTCCGGACGCGCTGTGGGAACGGCTGCAAAATCGTTGGCCGCCAAACAAAGAGACGTCGTTGTCTTCTATCTGGATTCACTGGAAGTTGCTGACGCCGTCGCAGGAGCCATCGTGGGCGTTGTCGGCCAAGGGATTTATCAGAAGAAACAGAAACTGATGCCTTTCGAAAAGGCGTGCTTCCACACCGATGATCTGGCGGCAGTAGAACGCGGAAAGATCATGGGAGAGAGTCAGAACCTAGTGCGGAAGTTGGTCAACATGCCGGCCAGCGATCTCTATCCCGAATCGTTTGCGCACCAAGCCGTTGACGTGGGTAAGAAGTCGGGTTTTGAAGTCGAGGTCTGGGACGAGAAACGTTTGGAGCAAGAGCGTTGCGGGGCATTCCTAGCAGTGGGACGCGCGTCAGCTCATCCACCACGGCTAGTGATCATGAAATACATGGGCGGTCACACGGACGAAGAACCGTTGGGTTTGGTGGGCAAAGGGGTGACCTTCGACTCAGGAGGACTTTCGATCAAAACGTCCGAGGGCATGATGGCGATGAAATGCGATATGGCGGGAGCGGCGACTGTGTTGGGTACGATGAGCGCAATCGCAAAATTAAGATTGCCTGTCAATGTGATTGGTTTTGCCGGCATGGCAGAGAACATGATTGCCGGGAACAGTTACCGAATGGGAGACGTGTTAACCGCGCGCAGCGGTAAAACGATCGAAGTGCATAACACGGATGCCGAAGGCCGGTTGGTGTTGGCCGATACGCTGGACGTGGCGGTGGATCACGGAGTCGGAAAAATCATTGACCTCGCGACGTTGACGGGCGCCTGTTTAGTTGCACTTGGAACCGATATCGCTGGTTTGATGAGCAACAACGATGATCTGGCGTCGGATGTAAAATCGGCTGCTGCAG
>CAZDBE010000006.1:27313-39416 GCA_964503675.1 uncultured Pirellulaceae bacterium
GTACTGCCGAGGCAGGCTTACTTTTCGGATCAAATCACGAGTTCGGTGGCCGACATATAGAAGCTGGGCGATTCACGCTGGGGCGGATCGATCATTGCGGGCAAGTTCCTTGAGGAGTTCGTGCGCGAAACGCCTTGGGTACATCTGGATGTTGCAGGTCCAAGTTTCTCAGACAAACCCAGATCTTGGATCGATGGTGGGGCAAGTGGCTGCATGGTGAGAACGTTGGTTGAGTACGTGGGATAGGCAGCCGTGGCTAAAGGCCGTGCTGGGCTTCGATCAAGCTGGGGCACGAATCGGCGTGTTTGGTGGTAGCGTTTTCCGCTATACTCATCACTTGCCGTGACAAGGATAACGATCCAAGTTGAACGGCCTAACCTCAATCCCACCATCCTCGGAGTTTTCATATGGGCTTTATTCAAGATTTCAAAGAGTTCGCATTCAAGGGTAACTTGATCGACATGGCCGTTGGAATCGTGATGGGGACGGCTGTTGCTGGCGTCGTCAAGTCGTTTCTGGAGAACATCATTACGCCATTCATCTCGGTGATCGCAGGTGTTCCTGACATGACGGCGCTGAAGTATCCACTTGGGAAGATGATCGAGACGACCAATGCAGCTGGTGACGTTGTTAAGGAGCAGGCGGCACTCAAGTACGGTACTTTTCTGCAAGGCGTGATCGATTTTGCGATTCTAGCATTTGTGATCTTCATCGCGCTTAAAGTGGCCAGCAGTTTCATGAAGGCAGCCGAAGAAGATGTAGAGCCATCCGATGAGGTCAAATTGCTGACTGAGATCCGCGACTCGCTGGCCAAAAAATAGACCAACGTAACGTTGGCCACTTAAGTGCGGATGCGAGAGCTTTGGACGCCGTATATGCTGCGTCCTTTTTCTACCTATTCGTTCAGCTGAACCGTCAGTAACACTTCGCTGCCACCGCGGTTGACTTTCAATTTCACACTTTTTCCCGCATCTCGTTTGATGGTGCGGGTCAAACGGCGTCGACTGTTGATTTTTGGGTCGCCGTCCCAACTGACGAAGATGTCGCCCTCCTTCAACCCCGCCTTCGCTGCGGGAGTCTGAGCATACACTTTGCTAATCCTCATTAGACCGGTGTCGGCGTCTTTCTTGATTCCCACACCAAGTTTCGCTGAGGATCCGGGCGAGTAGACACGCTCGTAAGCTGGACGCGTTTGCTCGTTGGCCAATTCGCGAACCAGTATCTCGGCGAAATCGATCACCGTGACCGCGCCTTCGCAGTTGATCGCTTCGAAGTCATCTTCCGGCGTATGATAGACGCGATTAAGTCCGGTGTGGAGGAACAGATTAGGGATCTGTTTAGAGTCAAACGGTAAGTGATCGCTACCGGCAAATCCGCCCGGCGGCCGAACCAGTTTCAGTCTCAGTTGCTCGTTGGCTTTCATCAGCAACGCCTCAAAAGATGGCGACGTGTTCCATCCATACACGGACAGGGCGTCTTTCCGCAGATAGCCAATCATGTCGAAGTTGATCATCGCAACCGTCTCTTCTAACGGATAGAGCGGATTTTCGACGTAGTGTCGCGCCCCCAGTAAGCCCATCTCTTCGGCCGTGAAACAAATAAACACAAGTCGCCGGTTTGGCTTCTCGCCTCGGGAAAACCGTCGCGCTAATTCCATCACTGCAGCAGTGCCGGTCGCATTGTCGTCGGCGCCGTTGTGAATTTCCTTTCCCGATTGAGCGGAGCGCGAACCGTAAGCGCCCATGCCTAGGTGATCGTAGTGGGCACCGATGACGATGGTTTCATCTGCCAGCGGTCCTGCTCCGTCAATCACACCAACAATATTGTGGGTCAGGATTTGCTTCTGCTGAAATTTCGCTTTGATAGTCGCTTGCCAACCCGGCAACGGCTGTGACAGCGGTTCGAGTGTGCCATCAATTCGGTCTTCGATTTGTTTGACCGTCGTTAGGGTTTCTCCGTCAAATGTGATCACAGGCGTTTGCTCGAGGATCGAGTTCATCACCTCGCGTTTTAGATGGGTGAAGGGAATCATCTTTGAGACGGCTCCGAACTGCTCAGGGCGCGGCAGATCGTCCTCGCCGGCATCGGTAACCGTCTTGGAATCGTTGACCATCATCACCGCAGCGGCTCCCGCCGACAAAGCACTTCTTACTTTCGATTGAAGATAGGCGTAAACCGAAACTTCTTCGCCTGCAAAGACGCTGTTTGGGTCATCTTGTTGAGGCTCGCGGCGAATCAGTACGACGAGTTTTCCTTCGACATCGACTTCGGCGTATTCATCGAAATTGTGTTCTTCTGCTGCATCAATGCCATAGCCCACGAACACCAATGGCAGATCCGATAGCTCGATTGCTTCTTTGTAGATTAATTGGCGGTATTGGTCGCCTAGTTTTAGGTCGATGGCAGTACCGTTAGGGCCGGAGAGCGCCATCTCGGTCGCCGCGTCATCCACCTCCAATGCACTGGTTCCGGTGGCGGCGTCGAAGGTTTGAAAATAGCTGCCTTCTTCATCGATCGGTTTGAGTCCTGCCGCGCGATAGGCGGCAACGATGTGTTCCTCCGCCAGTTTCATCTCTGGTGTGCCCGGCTGACGTCCTTTTAGCTCGTCGGAAGACAGATATTTGATATCTTCAGTGACACGCTGCAACGAGGTTGAAGCCGACGTTGCTGCAGAACTCTTGGGCGAGTCAAAATCGTCCGCTTGAAGCGCGGCGTGTGGCAAACCGCCAATGATTAACGCCATACTGGCAGTCGTGAAGGCCACCAATTTATTCTGAAGGTTGGACTGGCGTTGGAGAGCTCGTTTTGAAAACAGTTGCGACACGAGGAAACTTTCTCAGGGGCGATCATTTGAATTTGAATTCAATCTATCAGTTTGCGACTGGTTCGTCAGCGATCGGTTGGCTCATTTGGAACCAAATTTGAAATTGTTGTGGAAAACGAGTTTATGCGACGCTAGATTTTCAATCGCCAGTGGCTCCACAAAAAAAGCCGACCCATAAAGGATCGGCTTCGTTAGATTCGCAATCGAAACGTGGACTAAAGTTAGGCGACAACTCGCTTTCGTCTAAACAGCGCTAGGCTGGCAATTGAGCCAACCAGCAAGAAGGAAGAGGGCTCAGGAACTGTGGACGTCACGGTTCCGTTAATACTGAAGTTGTCAAGTGAGTAGCTGGTGTTAGGGCTATACTCACTTGTGTCTGGACTTTGGATGTACAGGCGGAACTCAACCGGACCTGTCACATCTTGATACTGTGTGCCAGAGAGATCAAACGTACCGCCAGTGACCCCGGCTGCGCCGCCCAAGGTTGGGATATCACCGCTGCCGCCGAAGCCATCGATATCGGAACGCAAAACAAAGGTGTTCGGTCCGAGTGTCGCACCGGCCGCTAAAGTTTCGAAACCGCTGTAGCTAAAGTCATCGAAATCGATAGTCGTGCCAACATCTGGCGTTATTGTAATTCCAAAGTAGCGTGTGAAGTTTAGTACTTGGGTGAAAGTACGTAGCTCGGAGGCGACGAGCGCATCGAATCCTCCATTGTTGATGTAGCCGGGACGCGACACACCTGACGAAGTGACCCCCGCCGCGGTAATCTCGCCCGCAGTAAACGGATCCGACCCGTCTGTACTTCCATCAAAAGTGTTTCCCGCAATTAGATCAGCATGACATGGAGATGTGATCAAGCAGCAACAAGCCAAGGTAAGCACGAAGTAAGGTGCATGTTTCAACATTTTCTATCTCTTTTTCCTATTCTACTTCTGAGAGCGTGGCCAAGGTTATGCTTCATTGTAGTTCAAGTTTACTCTGAAACAAGTTGTCATCACGTTTGGTTGTTTATCGTTAAACGCGCGTTTGAAACTGTGTTTCATGACAATTGTTGAAGCACTCGGTGGCATAACAAAACTCAAATTCGTGAGATCTATGTAACGGGATTCGGAAGAATTAACTCCACCTTGAGAAAGTGGTGGAACTTCTGGCGAAGTCCACTACAGGCTTTGAGAGGCGGACCAACACTTTACCGGACGTTTTGTCGCGTTTTGAACATTCAAGCGCAGTTACACCGGAAAAGGTGCATCAAATCAGTATTGAGTGCTTTGGCCATTGCTGCGAAGCTAGATGATAGCGGATTGTAAAAAGTGCATGGTGAGGAAAGTTTTCTCTACCGCTTTTTGATCTGCGAGAACTATATAACTCGGACCAAGGATTGGTTCTGGTTGACACCGGCACTTTTAATGATCGCCCCAAACGCGATTTGCGTTCCCACGGTCATGCCAGAAACTTGTCGATTCGTAAGGATATGAATCTATGACGAAGCAGGATGCTACGGTTTTCCCCACGCGGTTGATGATTCCGGGACGGAGTCGTCGTCGTGTCGATACGCTCGATCGTGTCGAACTGCTCAAGACGATGTACCTCAGTCGCGAGGGCGATCGGCGTGAAGGGGTTCTGCACCGCCAAGGAAAAGGCTGGTTTCAGGTTTCAGGGATCGGCCACGAGCCGATGGCCGCATTGGCGATGCTAATGAAAAAAGGGGACTACATGTGCCCCTACTACCGCGATCGGTCGGCAGTACTCGCGCGTGGTGTTTCCAATCTTGATTTAGCCCGCGCCTACTTTGCCAAAAAAACATCGTCGAGCGCCGGTCGACAGATGCCCGGTCACTACTCGGATCGAGAAAAGAATATCTGGTCCGCGCCGACTCCGACCGGTGCGAACCTGCTACCAGCATGCGGAATCGCTTGGTCGATGCAGTTGGCTAAACGAGAGAACGTTGTCGTCGCCACCATCGGCGATGCGTCCACGCGGCAAGGTGAATTCTACGAGGCGGTCGCGTTCGCTACAGAACGTAAACTTCCGGTGGTGTTTGTCGTTGAAGACAACAATTACGGTATCAGCACGAACACAACCAAATTCAATCCTTTCAAGCTGAATTTATTCAATCCGGGCATCTTCACGCATGTTGACGCGCGCGATCCAGATTTGTTTGCTGACCATTTGGCGCCGATTTTGACTCAGGCCCGATCCGGCGGTGGCCCCGCTGTTGTTGTGGCTGAATTAGATCGGATTTGTTCACACACCTGCAGCGATGACCAGCGTGTCTATCGGCCAAAAGCTGAAATTGAGGCGATGAATCTCCGAGACCCAATCGAGGTTTACTCGAAGAAATTGATCAAGTCTGGGGTCATGTCAGAAACACGTTGGAAGCAAATTAAACAACGCATCGAACTTCAAGTCGATCAGGAATACCAAGCAGCCGAGGTAGAAGAAGATCCGACCGATAGCGATTTGATGGATCATTTGTTGGCGACAAGCAAGGCGGCCGAAAACGTTCCGTTGGCCGGTGGGCGCACATGGCGAATGGTTGATGCAGTCAACGCCGTCTTCCGACATCGTTTGAAAACAGATCCGCGCACTGTTTTCTTTGGGGAAGACATCGAAGCGCCCAAAGGTGGTGTGTTTGGTTTGACCGACGAACTGTCATCGGAGTATCCCACACGAGTCCACAATTCCCCGCTGGCCGAAGCGACGATCGCGGGTGTCGGAATCGGCATGGCGTCGGTCGGCCTTAAGCCAGTATTTGAAATGCAGTTCGTAGACTTCGTCGGACCTGCAATGAATCAAATTGGTCAAAATCTTGGAACGCTACGTTGGCGGAGCAAAGGCGACTGGAAATGCCCGGTTGTGCTTTACGCTCCCTATGGTGCGTACCTTCCCGGCGGTTCGATCTGGCATTCGCAGGCCAACGAAAGCGTGTTCGCTCATTTGTCTGGGATGCGGGTGGTTGTACCTTCGACTCCCGAGGACGCTGCCGCGCTGATGTGGACGGCGATGCATGCTGACGATCCAACCGTATTCCTAATGCCCAAGCATTTGTTCCGCAAGCGCGTCATGGTGCCTGATGTGGTTCCCGCTGTTGGGTTTGGCGAAGCAAAAATCGCTCAACTCGGCGGCGATGTGACTATCGTCGCATGGGGAAATTGCATGGAGCTCGCCTACGAAGCCGCCGAAGCGTTGCCTGATGTGTCGGTCGAGATTATCGATCTGAGAACGGTTCAGCCATGGGACGAATTAACCGTCAAACAGTCAGTCAAGAAAACGGGCCGGCTAGTTGTGGTTCAAGAAGATGGGCGGTCTTGCAGTGTTGGGCAGATGATCGTGAGCGAAGTCGTCAATGACGAAAGCGTCTTCTACAATCTGGTCAGCGCCCCTCAGCTAATTTCTAAACCCGATGTTCCTATTGGGTTTAATCCGGTGATTGAATACTCGGCATTGCCGTCAGTTGCTGACGTAATCAAATCGGTCAAACTCACCCTGGAGCAGTAAGTGCCAACGGTATCCATTCGCATTCCCCAGCTTGGGGAAGGTCTTAGAGAAGCATATTTAGTCGATTTTTTGAAATCGCCGGGCGATTCGATTGCGCGCGACGAACCCTTATTCACGATGGAAACTGACAAAGCAGTTTCAGACGTGGAATGTCCACACGCGGGAACATTGGTGAAATGGTTGGTCGAGGTTGATTCGGTACTTGAGATTGGCACGGAAATCGCGATCGTCGATACGACGTGTATCTCACGCGCAGGAGGCGATGTTCCCCGGCCTCATTGTGACGCGGCAAAAGATGATCTGGCGCCAATGTCTATCGCCAGCAATCAAATGGGTAGCGTTGGTGTGGAGTCTGGAGCATTACGAACTGCCACGCGCACACCAGTTGCCGTACAACAGACTGACGCATTGATCCCGCCGAAAACAAGACGCTATCTAAGTGATCATAACCTGATGGATGTCGTCAATCGAATTTCTACGTCCGGTCGCAAGATGTCAATTGCGGATGTCGAACGTTTCGTAAGTGCCGAGAACGGGATTGAACAAGAAATATCGCTGTCTGATCAACATGCGAGTGCAGAAATTTTGCCCGAGGTAGGTAACGAGGCGGCAGTTGAGAGTGAAGATTGTGAGTTCGATTTGGTGCCACTGCCCAAGTCGCAGATTCGTTTGAACTATCGCCTGACTCAGGCGGCTGCCACTTGCGTGCCGGTGACGTTGGTCAATGAGTGGAATTGGGAACGGGTCCAGACAGCTCGGAACCATACGCGTGAATATGGTGGACCGTCGGCGTTTGCCATGGTTTGCTGGAGCGTTGCCAAGGCGGCTGGAATTCATCAGCGTTTTCGTTGTTCTTTGTCGACCGATGGAAAATCATGGCGAGTTTTCAAGTCCGTGAATCTTGGCATCGCGGTTAGTTTGGAAGACGACCAATTGGTAACAGCGGTCGTTCGTAACGCGGACAAGTTAACTCAGTCTGAGTTTTTCGAGGCTTACATCGACGCGGTGCGGTTGGCCAGAACCGGCGTCGATCAGGCCGATGAATCGACGACGTTAATGGTGTCCAACATTGGCAACATTGGAATGACGATCGGTATTCCTGCGATTGTGGCCCCGGCTGTTGCAACGTTGGCACTCGGCCAACCGGTTGACAAGCCTGTTCCTGACGGTGATTCATTTCGTTTTGAGCGATCTGTTACCGCAACGTTGTCTTTTGATCATCGCATCGCAAACGGAATTGGCGCCGCTGCATTTTTGAACGAGATCAGGGCGTCTGTTGAGGCCTTTGAACTTTAGGCGAGATTTCTATCGGTGTCATCTTTGTTCACTAACGTTTTCGTCTACGGCACTTTGAAACGCGGTCAGTGCCTGCATCACGTTTTGGCCGATCAAGAGTTCTTGGGCGAAGCGAGAACAGCGCCAGTGTACGTCATGGTTAGCCTCGGCGACTACCCGGGGCTTGTTCTGCCGGACGCGTTTGCGGACGAAGTCAAAGGCGTTTCGATTGAAGGCGAACTCTTTTCCGTCGATAGCGACTGCTTAGGCGAACTTGATCGGGTCGAATGCGTAGGTGAAAATATGTACCAGCGACGCCCTGTTTCGCTGCTGAAACCATCTGGTGTTGTTGCTGAGACTTACATCTACCAACCGGATGTGGAGAGCGCGATGATTTGCGGCCCAAGTTGGTAGTTGGGCTTCAATAAGCCCGTTTCTATGTTGATGGTCGGTCAAGGTAAATTTGGTTTCTTGGTCTCATGTCGCGAAAAAGTTTTATTTTGAGACGCTTGGCGGCATATCCTTTCTCCAAGCCGAAACTCGAATGCGGCAGCAAAACGTTGCTTTTTAAGGGGAAAACAAGGGAAATGGAGCTCGTCACGCCTTTTACGCAGTTTCGGCACAATGCTTGCAACCGTAAGAGTTCATGTCTTCCTTTGATTTTCCACACCTTGAAAACTCCCGCAAACCGCGCAGTAGAGGCCGCTACAGGTATTGCCGTCTTTGTTTCCGAACCGACTTTCACCGTGCGGTAAAATTCTCTCGCGCCGGTTACTTCATGTTGTTCATACTGACGCTAGGTTTGATCTCAATTTTTCGACCTTCGGAATGTTGTTGCTGCGGTAACAGGCGATTGGCTTAGTCAGTTCTTGATGCTCAGAATTGCACATCGCCCTAGTAAACATGACGCCCTCTGCCGCCAGAGAGTCGATGTTGGGTGATTCAAATTAGCCTAACGGACTTTCGTCCTTGCCACCAACGAGTCGACGGTAGGCGGATACCGAATCTGGGCGCTGGTCATCGGTGACGATCTACAGAATGTTTGCTTGTCCCGCTTCCGCCGATGAATCTTCCGTAAACGGCGCAACGAAAACATGTAGCGCGAAAACGAGTAAGAACAAAGACGATTTGTATGTCATCGAGAATCCTGAGCAATTTGAGCTAGAAGTGTGGGCGGTTGCAATGTTTAACCACGAAACCCCTGAATAAGCCTCTTCATTTTATTGGCATATTTTAATGCTCTGGGAATTTAATCCACTTCAATAAACCATTCTCAAGGCGGCACAATTAATGATTCACCCCCAAGCAAAATTCTTGTTCCTTCTTTTTCTTGCCATCAGCGTTCTTAGTAATGGCGAGGTGGATGGGCAAGAGTCATCCGACGGATCTTCCCAAAGCGATGCACTGTCGGTTTTAGTCGTGCGTGGTGGGCACCCTTACGACACACCAGACTTCGAGGAAATGTGTGGCGAGTTAGAAGGGGTGAAATGCGATCTCGTCCTCACTGCACATTTCGAAACGATGACCGCCGAAGCGATTCAGAACAAATACGACGCGCTGTTGTTTTTGAATCAGAACAAAAAATACACGACCACCAAGAAAAACCGAAAACGATACATGGACCTAGCGGATCTTGGTGTAGGTATGGTCTTCCTTCACTTTACACTGTCGTCCGAACCAGAATGGGATGAGTACCACGATCTGGTTGGTGGAAAATGGTTTCTTAAAAAGTTCGAGAAGGACGTGTCGCTTCACTCAACCTATTTCATCGACATGACGGTAGATGTCAGCATTCTCGATGATGCGCATCCGACCACCGAAGGTTTGGAATCCTTCACGATGACCGACACTTTCTATGGCAACATCATGATGGATCCCAAAGCTCATCCGCTGTTGGGATCCAACCGCGAAGAGGTTGCCGATGCCATCGTTTGGGCTCATCAGTATAAAAAATCGAAAGTGGTCTATCTGATGCCGGGCTTCTCAAAGAAGGCATACTTGAACAAGTCGTACAGGAAGTTCTTAAGCAACTCACTTAAATACGTTGCCACGCCGGCGGATGATAATTAGACCCTGATGCCTTGCTTTTTGTATTGCCTGCGGCCAACCGCTACTTTGCGGGCTTCATGCGATACAAAAACTTATCACTGCGAACTAATACGGCGCCATCTTCCAGTGGAACAGGGGACGCCGAGAAGATCGAGTTGTCTCCGTCAAACTTAGTGTGAGACAAGAGTTTGAACTCGGGTGTTGCCGCGACAACGAAGATGCCTTTTTCGCGGCTGATGTAATACAAACGTCCGTCGGCCAACAGAGGAGTTGCATAGATAGACTTCGCTCCTGACTTCAGACGCTCTTGATAGACCAACTCGCCAGTTTCCGCGTTGACACAGTAGACAACACCGCCTTTATCCTTTGCCCAGTAAAGGTAGCCGTCGTGATACACGGGCGATGAAACGTTCGAACCTTTTCCGGCCTGCCATAATTTGTGGCTTTCAGTCACATCACCTTCGCCGCCGGAACGGACGGCTATCGCAATGCCTTTTTTTCCGCCGATGGTGTAGAGGATACCATCTTGGGCGATCAAACTTGGGCAGACGTACTCGTCAATTCCCGTGCACGTCCAACGTAGCTTTCCCGTTTGCGGATCGACGGCGCGAATTTCGTTAATGGCTGACACGGCTAATTCGTCGTCGCCATTGACGTTTTTGTAAACGATGGGCGTGTTCCATGCCTCGGTGATTTCCTTTTGTCGCCAAACTTCGGATCCGTCAGCCTTACTCAACGCGATCAGGTCTCCACCCTCGTAGCTGGCGTTAACGATCACAAGGTCGTTGTACACAATAGGCGAAGTTCCACCCGGATAAGCGTGGACGTCGTCGCCACAGAACGTTCGCCATTGTTCGTCGCCGTCATGATTAAATGAAACGACACCCGTCGCGCCAAATAGTACGTAAACGCCGGAAGCGTCAACAGCAGCGGAGCTCGAAGCGTATCCGGCCTTGGCCGTTCCCCACGTCGCGAACTCATCTTTGGGTGAGTCATCGGCGATCGATTTTTGCCAAAGTAGTTCGCCGGAGTTCACGTCTAAGCAGAGTAGATGGCGGACGAGCTGCTTGGGGTCACCGGGTTCTTTTTTGTCGATGGCGTAACCAGTATACGCAGTTAGATAGATGTGGTCGCCAAAGACGACTGGACTGGACGCCCCTCGACCAGGCAACGGTGTCTTCCAATTAACCCCCGCTGAGATCCATGTTTCAGCGATGTTTGCTGTCGATGTCCGTCCAAAATCAGGTCCGCGGAACTGAGTCCAGTCTTCGCCGTAGGCAAGCGATGAGAGCCCGGCCATCAGGAAGCTAACAAATACGGATAATGGGTGACGCATGGGTTAAGTCGCTTTCTTCAATCCTAGTTGTGTAAATTGAAAACTTGGCACTGGGGTCTCCCACCGAATTTGGTTTCTGGTGAAGTCTGCAAGCATCTCTTATTCAACAACGATTCCTTCGTAATCGCCCTCGGGCGCTGGGAACTTTGGGTCGAGTTCTTTGAGCGTCTTTTTTAGCAGCTCGCTGATGACCAAGTTGCGATACCATTTCTTATCCGACGGGATAATGTGCCAAGGCGCGTAGTCTGTGTTACACTTCGCGATCGCGTCCTCGTAAGCCTCTTGGTAGTCCTGCCAAAGTTTCCTTTCGTCCAGGTCTCCCATGTTGAACTTCCAGTGTTTGGAGGTGTCGTCAACACGCGCTTGCAGGCGTTCACGCTGAGTCTCCTTGCTGATGTGCAGGAAGCATTTAACGATTTTCGTGTCGCAGGTGGATAATAAGTTTTCCCAATCGTTGATCAACCCGTAGTGCTTCTTCCAGCGCGACTCGGGTTTAAGATTGTGGACACGCACCACGAGAACTTCTTCATAGTGAGATCGGTTGAAGATCCCAATGTTGCCGCGACGCGGAACTACTTTATGACACCGCCAAAGAAAATCGTGCTGTAATTCCTCGTCTGATGGTCTCTTGAACGAGCTAACTTGGCAACTGGTCGGGTTCATACCACGCATCACCGAACGAATGGTTCCGTCCTTGCCAGCCGTATCCATTCCTTGGAGAACCAACAGGATGCTACGCGTGTCTTCGGCATACAGCTTCTTCGCCATTTCCGCCATCTCAACGGCGTTCAAGGCGATGCGTTTGAGGGCCGCTTTCTTACCAAAATTAATCTCGCTAGAAGGGCCAGTAGACAGGTCTTTCAGTTTGACCGATTTGCCTGGCTTGATATGGTGCGGAACTGCTAGGTCAAATTTGCTCATAGGTCTTTTCCAAGGGAGAGTGGGGAAGCGTCGCCTCCTGCGTTGGCCGGAGTTTTAGGGTAAACCAAACCTGTCGTCGCGGCTACCAGCTTGCACGATTGTTGGGCTAAATTTAAGCGTCCCAAACACTGTCATGACAAAAGCGCCCCGTACCGGGGTTGAGCCGGTATCTCCAGGACGTGGTCCTGGCGTCTTGC
>CAZDBE010000007.1:0-17787 GCA_964503675.1 uncultured Pirellulaceae bacterium
CGTTGGCGGAAAATGCAGGCTGACCAGCGGACAAGCCAATTTTCGGTTAGCCTCTTCGGGGAAGGGCGAACGCATGTTTCCAGTACGAAGCCCCGCTTCCACATGTCCCACAGGGATGCCGCGATAGAAGCAGCAAAGCGCCGCTGTAAATACAGTGGTTGTATCGCCTTGAACGAGCGCCATGTCTGGATTGGTCTCATCCAGCAGAGCATCGATGCGCGTAATCAATCGTGCAGTTAGCGAAGGCAGCGTTTGACTGGGCTGCATCACTTCTAGATCATGGTCAACATTGATTTCGAACAGATCAACGACCTGCTGCAGCATTTCTTTGTGCTGGCCAGTTGAAACAACGATTGGCTCAAGCCCATCAGCCGCCTCGATGGCTTTGACGACAGGCGCCATCTTGATACCTTCGGGCCGCGTGCCCATGAATACAGCTACTTTTTTCATTTGACTTTTCTGACCAGATTGACTGAACTATAAATTCGCTTCTACAACATTTTAGCTGAAGCGATCATCTTTCAGTCGACCAAGTCATTAATCGGCGCATTTCGCGTATACAGCTCGCCACAAGTCATTTCCTTCGGCATCTCGTCAAAATCGCTCCAAACGACACAAACCGCCTTCGGGTTAATTTCAACCCCGTGAATCTTATGGCCGCGCGAGCCTAACACAGCGGCAGTCCGATATAACCCAAGCCTACAACACAAATCTTGATGTTCCGATCAATTTTCTTGATTGGAATCCGTAACTAATAATACTGTGTCACTCAGTGCGACGCATCTAAATCTTCGGGAGGACTGATGCCACCCAATTGCTGTCTCAAAACAGACGAGCAAGTGGACCATCGATAGCTTTCCAGCAACCACTTCAGTTTACTCGCAGTTGAGCCTGCCCCAACATAGCTTTTGAATCTTCGATGCAAAGGCATGGGAACGCGCGGGCAGTCGGGCGCAAAATCCCTAGGATGCAAATAAACGACTGTCGGGACACCTGTTTTGGCCAACTGCTTGATACCTCTTTCGATCAACCAAACAGGAAAAAGACGCAAATATCCTCCACCTGAGTAGCAAACACTTTGCCCGCCAATCCGCATTGTGCTCATTGGAAGCGTAGGCATACCCTTTCCACTTGGACTTTTGTCGAAAATATGGGCCTCAACTGGGCAATCATATCCCCCGTGCCCCCGTGAGGCCGGAAATAAACTCGCGTCGTACTCGATACCGCACTTGTGCAGAACATCAATCGCCCACTCTGAGCCTGCGGTGATCGAAAACGAAGGAGCACGAAAGCCTTTAACCTTCTGCCCACTTGCCTGCTCAATGACGTCCATCGACAGGCGAAGATCCTCTTCAAATTCGTCTGGCGTCAACAAATAAACTCGACGGTGCCAATAGGAATGAGAAGCAAGCTCATGACCCGCGTCGGCAATCGCCCGCACAAGATTGGGGTAACGATTGGCGATCCACCCCAGAATAAAAAACGTCGCTCGCACATCGAACTCGGCGCATAACTCTAGAATCTCATGAGTACGTTTTTCAACCAACGAACTCATTGACTCCCACTTCTCAGGATCCTCAACCGCTGTAACATCGACCATATGAAACCAATCCTCGATATCGAAGCTTAGCGCATGAGTCATACTATTGGGCACAATAGAACTTTCTTCCTTCAACTTAGCGAAACCGATGTCCCTTCTCGCGGAACCTTCGCACGTCTTCTTGGGTTGGCATCGAAAAATGCGTCATTTCGGATTCTGGGTTTGGCATCATTGGAGGATCGCCAGCTTCAACTAAGCGCACGCACTCAATGATCGCCTCTGCAGCAAGATCTTTTGAACGTGCCATCACCTCTTCAAGCGTATCGTGTGGATGTATTCGATACTTTTTCTGAACCACGATTGGGCCATTGTCAAGTTTGGCATCCACAAAGTGAACACTGGTTCCTCCCTCTGGTTCTCCATTGGCAAGTGTCCAGAAGCTCGGCATTAGTCCACGATATTTGGGCAGCAACGCTCCGTGACAATTGACGATGCCTGCCTTCGTCTGCTGCCGGAGTTTCTTTCGATAAAGCTGAGTTCCGGAAATAGAGACGATAAAGTCAACATTCTTCTCGCGCAAGTGTGCTAGGAACTCTTCCGAATTAACATCAATTGATTCTGTTACTTCTACGCCATACTTTCTGGCGACTGCGGCGACCGAATGACAGTTTCGTGTCGATCCTAGCCAATCGTTTTGCACCTTGGCCAACAACTTTTTGAGAATGTATTTGCGTACTTTCCATTGAAAGTAGCCGAACCCGTAAAGCTTGTATAACTCCATTGCGGTCTGGAAAACAGTCCGTTTTCCTTGAGCTACCGACTGAACATTGATTCCTGCTGTCGTATCAGAGAACTCGCGCAGATATTTGTCCAAAACTTTTGGAAGTAAAAAAGGCTCGTTTTGAATAAACACGTATTTGATCATTTTTTTGCCACTTGAATGATGAGTTGCTCCCACTGCTGACAGCGGATGTTGGATGAATATTTTTCTTTCAAAGCCGTCCGAGCCCGCTCGCCAGCAAGCTTAAAGTCGTGCTCGCCATTGACGTAACTTAGAATCGCTTTGACGAGAGAATCAGTATCTCCTTGCTCAACAGTATTCCCGCAATCCGATTCTTCGATCACACGAGATATTTCGCTCGTAGGAGAGCCGATAAACAATGCTGGGCGCCCAGCCGACATAATGCCAAACAATTTGCAAGGTACCATAATACCTTCAATTCCATCGAGTAAGCTAATCAGCTGGCAGTCTGCTGCAGTTAATAGCTCGCCAAGTTTCTCTCGAGGCTGATAAGGAGCGAGGATGCAATTGGTAGCTCCCGACTCCTTAACTCTTTGCTCGACAATTTGCTTTTTCTTCCCACCTCCTACAAAGGCAAACCGAACTCGATCGTCTCCTTGCAGTTGAACCGCCGCGTCAAGAAACGTCTCAACGTCGTGGCCCAGTCCAAAGTTTCCAGAGTACATCACTAGGAAACGATCACCAATATCCCATTGCATTCGATACGGATTCGTTGCTCGTTGAGTCGGCTTTACTTCGTTTTCGTCAGCCCACACTCCGATAATCGATAGTTTTTCTGACGGTATATTCTTTTTGATCACCCGATCTCGCATGCAACGACCAAGTATCACCACAGCGTCCGCAGAGCGCAAACAGTATCGGTTGACGGATTCAAAAAAACGTGTCGTCAGCGAACTTGGCTTCATCACACCGCAGGCAACAGGCAAATCTGGATAGAGATCCATCACCCAATAGATCATCTTAGATCCCTTGGCCATTTTCAGAATTCGCCCCAACAAGGCGATAAACGGCGGCGTGGTGAAACAAATCGAAACATCGTGCTTCTTCAACCACAACGCCTTCCATGTTGCAGCAAAGTAGAAAAGAGCAAAATCAAAAACCCGAAAGAGAATGGAACTCTTTCCAAAATAGCTCTTGGCGACGCGATGGATTTGAATGCCCTCGAATTCTTCATAAGAGAGCAATGCGACTCCCTTTGATCCGTAGATCGATCGTGAGGCAATCACCGATACCTGATGACCCTTGGCAACAAGATGACGCGCCAAATCGTGTCCATGTTGAGCCGTTGCTGCCACATCCGGATAAAACACCTGATTGATCAGCAGCACGCTGGGTTTTGTGGAGTCCTTATTCACTTGAACGTCTCTCAACGGCCTTTATGAATTTGGCTGGATTACCACCTACCACTTGATTGCCTTGCACGTCTTTCACGACGACAGCGCAGGCTCCGACAACGCAATTGGAACCGACCTTTACGCCCGGCCCGATGAAAGCTCTCGCACAAACCCATGACTGGTTGCCGATCGAAATTGGCGCGGGAATGAGTGGAAGATTCGACAGAGTATAGTCGTGTGATGCAGCACAGAGATAGCTGTACTGCGACACCATCGAGTTTTCGCCAATCGTTACCGGGGCAAGACAATAAATATCGACGTGGGGACCAACGATCGACTGCGCCTCAAGCGTTAAATTTGGTGGGAAGTACACTTTGGCGGTACCGTAGATACGAACTCCTTTTCCAACACTGGCACCAAACAAACGCAACAAAAAGCAGCGCCAAGCATGAAATGGCCTAGGTGTTGGCAAAAACAACAAGAACCATACGATTCCCCAGACGAGTCGAATTACTTTGTTTGCGAAAGACAGTTCGCTTTTGAATTCATCTAGTTTCATTTTTCGGCCAACTTTAATAACTCAACAGCCAACTGATATTGCTGTTCCGCAATTCTGCGTCGCGTATAGTTCTCAACCACAAAAGCTCGACTTGCCTGCTGCTGTGGGCGCAACTTCCTTTTATCGGTTTGGTTCAACGAATCCAAAGAAGTTCGTATCGCAGAAACATTTGTTTGGGTATGGACTGCAACACCCGCTTCGCAAGCTTCTGGAAAATTCGCGCCATCGGAAATTATGGGAACGCACTCGTAGGCCATCGCTTCGATCAAAGCAGACGAAAACCCTTCGCTATGTGAAACCAGAGCGAAGTAATCTGAACTACAAAGAAGCTTCTTCTTGGCCTCGCCGAATTGCGCATCGAGAACTATTACGTTGGAAACTTCACTTTCTTCAATTGCATTCACTATCGCCTCCCGTTCACCTTGATCAGGACCAGCAACAACCAACTCAAAGTCGGTTTTGTTCGCCAAAGTACTGGACACAAAGGCTTTTGTTAACTCAAGAGGACACTTTTTTTTGTGAAGGCGACCAAGGTAGAGAATTCGAATGGGTTGATCGTCGGGGGAACGGGAGGATCCGGTCGGTGCAATGATGCCGTTAGGAATTAGTTCAATGCGATTTTTGGGAAACAACTGTCGCAGGTTTTCTTTTTCAGGTCGGCTTGATGCACGAATCGCCGAACAACTCTGGACCTTCGGTCTTTCACGAAATGCCAGAAACAGTTTTTTTCGAATACGTTTTTGGCTCAAGGGCCACGGCTCTAGCATGCCATGGGGGCAGAAAACCCAACGAAAACCCCTATTTTCGGCAGCGTTACCCCATGCGGTTGGAAACTGCCAACAACCATGAGTCGCGACAATCGTATCCGCCTGACGCCATCCTTTTTCTGAAACCAATTGTTCAAAGGAAGAAAAATCTGTGCGCTCAATGAAATGAGTTCCGGCAAGAGAACCACTATCGTCGGTCCATTGGGCCATCGGCGCAACAACATGCGAGTCTACACCGTGGTATCGCTTTAGCGCGCTAGACGTACCAAGAGCAGCATGCCAAACCCCAGTGTTTATTTTCTCCAAGGTGTCGACGATATTAACAATGCGGAATTTCAAGACGACCTCAAACGATTGTGGACCGTCGATATTGCATCAACAAATCGATCGGCCATCAAATTTAGGCTTATTTTTTCGAACACAATTCGATATGACTCGCGACCTCGCCTCCGCAGTTCCTCGGGATTGCCAACCGCCATCTTGATACACTCGGCGAGCGCTTTCGTATCTTTCGCAGCGATCCAACTATTGGTTGTCACTAAGTCTAACTCAGTCCCATCCGCTTCGGTAACAATAACGGGGTGACCGCTGGCCATGGTTTCTTGAATCGCCAGTCCGCCAAACCCCGGCAGGACAAATAGATTTGCACTTTGCGAAATCACGGAAAGTTTATCACCATTCAAAACTGGCCGAGCGCCTTTTCAAGCACCAACGAAAACTCGTCGCCCAAATCGCTGATGTGGAACAGTCGATAGCCCATCGATTCCAGTGTTTCGATCGCTGCTTTAGTTCGGGAAAAATCAGTGCCGTGAATTCGGTGGTGGAATTCCACTAGAATCTGAATCGGACGGTAGTCCGACCGCCCTAGAAATTCAACTACTTCATTTTCAGATCCTTCGATGTCCATCTTGAGCACGTCCACTGTATCAAGCCCAAGATCGTCGTAAATAGCCCCGTAACTTTTGACCGGCAAAGATACTGCTTTTGCTCCAGCATCGCCAATCGAATGCGTTGCTGACCAAGACGCAAACCCTTCCTCGACAGGAGCATTGAAGGTTAATGTCCCTGTCTCGGCAGCCAAGCCAATATTATGGAAATAAAACCGATCAGGAAGAGACTGATCGGCAAGCCATTGGCAAGACTTTGGTGTCGGATCAAAGCCGTGAACCGACAATTCGAACCGTTCTATTAAGTCTAGATCAAATGAGATGTCCTCGCCTAATCCAAAAGACAGAACAGTGCTTTCCGCGGTCAACAGACTCGTAATTACAGGCCAGCCACCATACCCGGTTCCGAAGTACTCTATCGCCCCGGGCGGTAAATTTTTTGAAACCGATAGGTCTGGGCGGAAGCCACTGCGAAAAAAAATGGCTTTGCGTTGCAAAATTCGTTTTAATCTTCTAATCACTAGTAAGCTCGTGAACCTTCAGTATCGACCTGTTGAAAAATATTGCAATAGGTTATTTGGTGAAACAGCATGTTTGGCAATCAAGATCATCTTGCAATTTGGTTGGGGTATAACGCAAAGCGATTGATCCCCTCTTCGACCAGCACTTCAACTGCAACATTGTGGGGATAGAAGCCAATAGTCCTGCACGAACTACTACTGTCAGTCTTTACTGCCCGCGCACTTGGTCTATCGATCCAGTATCCCAACAAATACGTGACCCTTGCCGAATGATGACTTCAAAGTCTCCGACCCGCATCAACGGTTTGGGCAACACGGCAGTGTATGAGCGAAGCTTTTCACCAAGTCCACCTGCAAGAACAACTGCTCTCATAATCTATCTACTTGATATTTTGGTTTGTTTGTTTTCTCAGCGAACGTCTCTGGTTTCCACCAATTCAGACGTCGTCGGCCGGTTGAGCCAGCGCCACATTTCGAATTTTGGATAAAGCACTAACAAATCGATCTGCCATTAGGTCTAGGTTAATCTCATCGCTGACAATTCAGAACGCCACTTTCCCGCGACTTCGCAATTCGCCAATATTTGAGAAGGCCTTCACGATGCATTGGGGCAATTCTCCCGTATTCTTCCTCACAATCCATCCATTGGTAGTAACCAAATCCAGTTCTGTGCCATCGGCCTCGGTCACAATGTCAGGAAGACCGCATTGCAAGTAATTCATGATCTTTTTTTCCCTTCAGTAGACCGAAGGGCCCTCGCAAAGCGATTACTCATTTGAGGAATCGTTAATTGAGAATGAAGTTTTTTGAGACCATTATTCGAGATGTCCAACAGTCTCTCATCGTTGAGCGCGTTGGAAATCGTACTTGCAAGTGACTTGGAACTGCCTTCTTTAAAAGTGAAACCATTGACGCTTTCCTCTAAATACGAAAACTCAGGACCGTGATTTTTCTGGTTTTGGTGAGCGACAACGGGTAATCCGTACGCCATCGCGTGATTCAAACTTAATCCTATTGAGCCTGGAAAAACAAAAAGCTTGGAACTAAGAAACCAGGGCGCCAGTTCCGACTCTTCATAAACGGCGCCGACCCATCTTACGTTTCGTTCGACATTCAGTTCTGTAGCTAAATCCTGAAGCTTCTCGCGCTCAGGCCCGTCACCTATCACCACCAACGTGATGTCGTCTCGCGATCTCGTAATACTTGCGATAGCTTCGAGCAGCAAATGAGCTTTAGATTTTGCTATCAAACGACCGCAAAAGAGAAGCGTTGAAGAGGCTAATTCATGTTGTTTTTTGAACTCAAGTAGTTGCTTTGACTGTGTTCTCGCAAATCGAAACGGGGAAACAATATCATCAAGAGGGTTTTTAGATTTCGCCCCCTCAAAGTATTTCGAACATGCCGACACGACCTTCTGAGTATCTATCGTGTTGTTCACTGGCCAAACCGTACTGGCCGAGTATCCGTCCTTAATCATCCTCTCCGCCTCAGCTACGGTGTAGACGATATATGAGTTGGCGACCATTGAAGTAAATTTTTTTCGAATCCAAGAAGATAAGCGGCCAGATGTTGCAGACATGTAGTGACTCCATGAAACAAGTTGGCAGCCTCGCCTTTTTGCATCCCAGATCAGTAGCAGATTACTTAAAATACGGGGATTGCTGCTAAAAACCACCAAGTCATTTCTCCCAAACTCGGGCGGCAATCGCATTTTTGACTGCCAAAACATCCTTCCGTTTAGAAACGAACGGCATCGATGACTCTGGTAAGGGAAACCGCTTTTGTCTTCACTGGTCGCTGGTTCCGACTGAACTGCTTCACTGGCATGAACCTCAACCGCAAAATCATCATGCGTATTTAGGTGGGCGAAAAAAGATTGCCTGTAGGCGGGCACCACGATCTGCTGAATATAAACCCGCGAGGTGGTAGAATCGCTATTCATACAGATCTCTCTGGCAACGAATTCTTAATGTTCAAATAGATTCTTTGGCAATACGTAAGGTAAAAAGATATCACGACAAACTACCTACCTAGGCCAACCCCGTAGTTTCTCCTGATACCCACTGGATAGCGCACTGGCTTGGCGTCCAGTAACCTTTGATTTCGCGAATAAACCCAACCAATAGTCATAGAGAGGCAGAACACCGAAGGCGCACTTCCGAGCACACTGCCTTGTTTTGCTGCCAAAATAAGATTGAAAGAAAATATCGCCATCAGAATCGCATGATTTAGCCGTCCGTCTCCCGTCAGGCGGTCCGATTGCATCATTCGGTAGCCCTGCCGCAACGAGACCACGATAATCGACCCGAGCAAAATGGTTCCAAGCAAACCCTCTTCTGCAATAACTTCCAAGTAGATGTTGTGCGGGTAGGTTCCGAGAAACTTAAACGAAGAGGAAGTTCCCAAACCAAATATCCAATAGGCGGGACCTGCTTTCAAATTCTGCTTCAGCATCTCTAGGCCAAAGTGAAGTCGGCCACTATTGTCCTCAGCCAACCGCGCAAGATCCCAACGATTTGTCCACCCAAGTTGGTCGACAAGGTAGACCGCGACAAAAGACAACATCAACGCAGCAATGAAAGCAACGATAGAAATTGCGATCGATTTTTTTGATGTTGCCCTAGTCATAATGGGAAGCCAAACAGTAGAAACCAAAGAGAATGCAATCAGCTGCCCTCGCGAACCACTTTTAATCATTGCGACCAAGCAGATCAAAATGATCCCGATCTTAATTATCGAAGCAGGGCTAAACAACTTTTTTCCCCAGATAGAAAAAAGAGAAGCGATGCCAACATACCCTGCGTAAGATGCGGCGGCCAATGGATTAGATTCAAGCGCTTTGTCACCGTCATAGGCAAGCACGATTCCTCGTTTGCCGTGAGTGGAAAGCACGTCAGCCAATACGATCAGAGCACCAAAATAAATGGTGGTCTTGACCGCTACGGCAAGTTGTTTCTCACTGAAAACACACATTGGCGCGAGAAATCCAAAGGCAACAATGTAGGGCAATGCCACATTACGGCGAGCAATCGTTGTATCGGGACTGACGCTCCAGACCACTGACAGCAGGCAGAAACCCATTAAAAGACCGTAAAGCCACACTTGTCTTGGAATAGCAACACCGCGATACCGCTTACCAAGGATCGCAAATAACGCCGCAACAGCAGCCGCCCCACCAACGGCAAAGTTCATTAGTTTCGCATTTTGGATCAAGAAAGAGCTACCCTGCTGGACAACTGATTCCAGAACAACCATTGACCAAACCAAGGCCGCTGCAATGCCAGGCTGTTTAAGAACACGAAACATCAAAATGATGAGTACCACAACGATCAGGTAGATTACTATTGAGAGCATTGTTCTTCGGAGACCCTTTTACGAACGCATACTGAAAGTGGGTGGGTTAATTAACAAGTGAGTGATCGGCAAAAAGAGTAACGCAGTTCTGATCCGATGCCCGTACCGTGTCATTGGAAGAAAGCGTTAATGTGAGCAATTGTTGACTGCGAGTGATCTTCTGAACAATATCTAGTGGACCTTTATAACAAAGTCAGCCTGATAGGAGAACAACTTCATTTCAAACCTCGCAAGTTAGTTCTCTTGCCCGTCTCAAAACGTCTGCAAATGCCGTGCGTGGTGCTTGCGGTAGTCCCTGCCGCTGTCGATAAAGGCTGGTCCAGTGGGCCAGATGATTCGAAACAGAATGGTAATCAACCAAATGGTCTCCAGCAGACACTTCCTGTTTTGAACTTGAACTGTTTTCAGATGCGATGCTTGCCCGAATTAAATTCTTGATAGCATCAGGTGAAGTCGCATTGCAAGATTGCCCAAGCCGAAATGTGTTTGCCGCCCACCCAACCCAACCGAAATTTGACGCAATGATCTTTTTCCCTGCTGCAGCAGCCCGCAACAGAATACTCGCAGATCCAATATGCCGAGGATAGCACACCGCGATCAAGTCGGCGGCGGCGAAGAGCAAATCAAATTCTTCGGGCGTAGAAAAACGATCTACTGAAACGATTCGTTCGTCGTCCACACCTTTCAATTTCACTTTAATTTTTTCAGAATGCTTGCCGAAAAGCATCAATTGAACCGGGACAGATTTATCCATTGTGAGAATTGCATCGATCAGTACGTCGCTTCCTTTGGATGCGTTCACCGCACCAGGGCACGCTACCAAGTATCGGTCGCTGGCAATCCCCAACTTTTGCTTCGCATGGCCGGCCTCCACTAATTGCTGACGTTCAATAATATCTGGAATCAGACAGTACTGTGTTGAACCTCGCCTAAGCTTCTCTAATCGATTGAAAGCCAAAGGATCCAGATGATGCAGTCGAGTCCAAGGAGCACGGCTCTGAAAAAACAGCGACGCTTCGGCAGACAGTTTTCGCTTCCAGCTCAGACTCGGGTAAGCGTACGTTCCACGCATCATTAAACCCTCGATCTGCATTGCGCGAGGAAACAAATTCTTCGGTCTCGGGCTCATGCCCCAAGCTTGCGACACACCATCTGCGTAAGGAACAAAACAGTGTTCCGGATCGCACTTGGCAACCGATTCTCTAAGCAAACCCAGTCTCGCTTTTGCGTTGGCCAAACTAGAAAGCCGATTGTTTAGTGCAGGCAAAGGTATATGTCTTGCTTGAGGAAGCACATCCGATAAAAACACCTTCCCTTCCGCCTGCTCCAGCGCGTCTCCGGGAACAGCTAAGCAAACGTCTGCGCCTAGCTTCAAGAGCTCTCTGGTATGGATCGCAACATAGTTGGCCCGATGCCCTGAGAGTGATGGCTCGAAAACCAGTATCTTGTTGGACACTCCGGTCATACTAGCAATCTCATTAGGATCACCGGTTGCGTTACTCCACAAAGCTGTTTCAACAAATGTCCGTAAATCAAAATCGGTTGCGCTTTTTGAGAACCCGTTCCACAAAAAGCCGAAACTCCAAAGGCAAAACTGGTTGCTCTACTATGGAACCATGGAAACGAGAATCCGAGTGGTAGTTGCCGGATCATGAGCTCATTTCCTTACTGCTCAATTTCTTGATCACCTTGGCAGGACTCCCGCCCCCCAAGCAATCCGGCGGAATGTCTTTAGTCACAATACTGCCTGCCGCAATTACACTCCGAGCTCCAATGGTGACCCCTTTGAGGATGGTAACATTGGCCGCCAGCCACACATCGTCTTGGATAATAACCGGTGAAGTTGCTGGGGAACCAGAATTACGACGTTGCCTCCAATCCACAGGGTGAAAGTCTGTGTCGTAGATGTGACAATTTGCACCGACTAGGACATGGTTGCCGATTTCGATGCTCTCCATCGCGTAGATTGACGCGCCGGAAATACCCGTGTTGTCTCCGATGCTCAGTTTGGCGCCGGGACCTGCAACCAGTTGAGTGGGGTGGTTGATTCCGGCACGGTTGTACTTGGAGTCGTTGACAATGGTTACGTTTTCACCAATCAACACTCGGCCGCCAGCAGAAAGCCCCATTGGGCCAAGCACTGAAAGATTCTTTGGCCATTTCACTCTGCGAACCAAAAATTGCAAACGAGCGCGCATGTTCCAGAACAAACAAATCAGATCATGCACCAACTTGAATAATACTGTCATAGCAAAATACTCTGGTTATTAAATAAGCGCACAACCTTAAAACCCACCAAAATCAAACTGAGACGAAACATAAGAGGGCATTTCAAAACCCCGTGGTGGATACTGCCAGCATCTGATATTCGGACGCAGGCAGCGTCCACCACGGTTTCAAAACCCGTTTTGAAGTACCCTCTAGTGAGATAGCAACTTTTCATAAACGGCGACTGTTTTTTGCACATTGGTTTGTTGGTCGAAGTTGTCTCGAGCAAAATCACAGGCCGCTTGTCCAAACTGCTGGCGAAGGTTTGAATCACATAGCTTTTCAACTGCGGAAACAAATTGCGACGGATCACTGAGCGAAAAAGAGAATCCGGTTTTGCCTTCCACGATAAGCTCTATCAAGTTGGGCACATCTGAAACGATCGCTGGCTTGCCCAATGCCGCTCCCTCGAAGACACTACGGGCACTATGGGGAGTCGTGAAGGGAGCGATAATAACATCCGCAGCATTAATCAGCCCAACCGGATCCGGGTCGAACTCCAGCCGCTCGCACAATTGCGACCGGTCAATCTCTTTTGCAGCAGCAATGGCATATTCATTCATCGGCTCTTTGAAACCGGCAAATGCAAACCGAACGGCTGGCTCCAATTCCCCAGAAACCAAATTGATTAATTTTGCAAGCTCTAGGGCTCCATTGGAGGGCGAAACGCGGGATAGAAAAAGGAAGACCGTCTGCTCGTTTTCCCATCCCATTTTTGCACGTTTTTGTGAGGCGCTTTTGGGATCAGCCTGAAACACATCTCGATCGACAAAGTTGTAAATCACGTCTCCTGCCTGATCAGCATTACCACCAATGGTTTTTAGGCCGTACCTATCGATCGATATAAATCTATCGACATGTCTACGGTTCATTCTAGCCAAATTCCGCCCCCACCAATTTGAAAGCAGAGGTTCTCTCACATGTGCAATGACAGGCAATGCGGGAAAAGCAATATGAGCCCCTTTTGCAGCGCCAACCAAACAGGTTGAGTTCAAGTGAACTATATCGGGTTTAACTCTAGTAACGGTTTCTCGCGCGCAGCCTACGAGCCGATTGTATGACAACACCGCGTAAGCGCGATCCTTTAGGCTTACGCAGGGAGCTACTTCGGAACCATTGAAAGGACGAATATCGGCCTCCTCGACCACTTCGGCGCCGGCATCTAAAAACATTTTTTTCACTTGGTCGTTATTCGTCCTCTTGGGCATAACGACGATCGGTTCATACGTCTGCTTGTCCAACCCAGCTATCAGTAGTGATAGGCTTTTAGGAGCGCCACCAAGTCCAATAGCATGGTGAAAATACATTACTTTTGTTTTCATATGCGACTTGTTACAAACCGGGTTGCTGCGCGGCCAAGCAACGGAAAATTCTTCCAATCGCGGTTTGAGTGCGCCAGTAGAAATGGGATTCGAAACGTTCGATGTTGTAAATTTGTTGGCAAATTGAAGCCCCAAGCACGAGAATCAGTAGCGGTACTAGTCCGTGGGGGATGCCAGAGGGCCTCGGCTGATCGCGAGTACGAGATCTTCAAGTTTTCCAATCTGATTCGAAAAATCCCATTGAGAAATATGCGACCGCGCTGCCGTTCCAAACCGCTGACGCAGGTCAGGTGATTTTGCTAGTTCAAGCATGCCCTGTGCCATCGCCTCCCAGTCATTCTCGCCAACAAGGATCCCGGTCTCACCATCGATGACTTCTTCGGGGATACTCGCATGTTGAGTTGATACGATAGGCAAGCCACTGGCAGCTGCTTCGGCAATTGCAACGGGCCAACCTTCTTTGTCACCAGACTCGGGAGTAATCGAATGCTGCACAAAAACACTAGCCTCGCTCATGTGTAGTTTGACTTGTTCAGATGTTTGGACACCTAAAAATGTCACAGAATCTTCCATTCCAAGAGACGCAACTAATTGAGAGCAAGACTCACGCAAAGGCCGATCGCCTATGACAGTCAGTGTGCAGTTTGAAAATGCCTGATGGCACTTCGCGAATGCACGAATAGTATGCTCTGGAGCTTTCTTGGATGTCAAACGACCAACGGCCAGAAATCGACAATGTTCATTTCCGGTATTTGTTGATATCTTGAATTCTCTCACGGGAACTCCATAAGGGATGTAATGTATTTTGCTCGCCTCCGCACCATTGCTTAATAGCCAATCACGCATGTAGTTTGCAACGACGACAAAACCAGCCATGTGCGGGATCGCCTCACGGAGCTGTCGAGCATAGTCCTCCGATCGAAGCTTACTGGACAAGTCAAATCCGTTGAAATGGACTAACATTGGAACACCGCATGATCGATAGAGCTCCTGGTATTTCACCGCGGAAACTCCGTAATGGAATAGAACCGCTTCGGGAGAATCAAGCATGATTCGATTTCTAATCCATTTTACCACGCGTCTACTAACATATTCTTGTTTGCTAAAACGGTTTAAGAACTTTTGCCACCGAAAGATGACAGCTCGCGACCATCGGTTTCTCGCCTGCAAAAAAGAGTCAGGGAAAATTTCAACTGGCGCCCCCTTTGCATCATAGATACTCGTGTTTAAGTGATCGCCACAGACAACAATTGGGCTGATTTTGGAAAAGTTTGTTGCTTGTCGATGAAGCCAAACTTCACTTGATCGGCCAAAGGCGGGAGCCAAAAAATGAACGGCAGGGTATTTCTCACTCAATTGATGGCTCCATTGTCACGCTTTTTGGCTACCAAAAAATAAAGAAGTGGAATGCTTTTGGAATCTGTATGAAGCCCAAGCAATCTGCTTAAGCCAGCCAGCTTTTGACAACTGCTGGAAAGATATTTCCCAATGTATCGAATTTTTTTAAATTGCTTTGCGGAAATGTCAGCAATGACATCGACGGGGCCACCGACCGGATTGAGTTGAATTACATCTAGGTCGGAGATTTCACACAAGCGCTTTAAGGCAAACTCAGTATATCGATGGAAATCGTAGGGGGCTTCATGAACCCAATACATAAATGGCACGTTGAGTAGCAGTACTCCACCAGGTTTTAAAACCCTTGAAATTTCTTGGATAGCCGCAGCAGGGGTCGGAATATGCTCCAGCACATCTGAGCAGACGACGGTATCAAAGGATTCTGAGTCGAGCGGGAGAGGTTTCGTGAGGTCGTGGATAACATCTAAAAATTCGTTTTGATGCAGTGATTCAGCCCAGTCAATACAAATGTTTTCGTCGATAATTTCTTTGTAGGCTGAGTACAAGGGAACGTGTCCGCAACCAAGATCTAAGAGTTTGCCGGAGCAATACTTGGGAATTGCATCCTGATACTCTCTGGCAATCAAATCAATAATTAGCCGAGATGAAATGCCCACCCTAGAAGGGTCTCGCGAAGCACGAAAATTACCACCGTGCATTTCAAATTTTGTTGGCTTCCAATTTTCGACATTTCTCATTTGACCGTCTCCATTTGAGCAAACATCTTCCTGCCATATTTGAGGATTTGATCGACCGCAGCGGTGTAGCCGCAAAGGCGAAAGCAATGGCAAAACACTAGGTAGGCAGTGGTAAGAATTACGGCTTGGGCAATCGCCAAAAATAAGTGTGTTTGCACTGTAACATACGCGACGGCGAGAACCGAGATTGCCCCTGCGATCGCAGATGTAAGAGCGTACGGAATCGTATCGGCGACTTGGGCACTCAACGAGTATCCAAAAACACGATTGAAAACAGGAGCATTAACCAAAGAGTGTGCAGCGAGTGATATGACAACCTGCCCCACTACAATAGATAGCAATCCATATTGTATAGTAAATAATAAAACCAAAATCGCTGCTACATTCTTGATGATATCCATCCGCAAGAACAAAGCACTTTTGCCTTTTGCTCGAACAATAGAGAGCAAAACTGCAGCAATCGGATAGATCATTCCAACGACAGGAAACCATCGCATATATTTAGCGGCTGGAAGCCATTTTTCAGTTAGCAAAAAAATGACGATATGGTCAGCAGCACAAATCAAAAATGTCATAGTGGGAAACACTACGAATGCAATAACTGGAATGCCGCGACGGACGGCTACAAGAATGCGTTCATCTTCATTTTGAATCTGCGAAAACACCGGAAACATTACTTGGTTCAGAACGCCAGTCAGGACAAGTATGGGAGTTCTGTGGAAAGCGCGAGCTCGATTGTAAAACCCCAATTGATCAAACGAAAAGTACTTTCCAATCAAAAGGCCATACAGGTTCTGTACTCCTTGATAGACAAACGATGCCGCAAGCATATTAAACCCGAACTTGGACATCGAACGGAACGCTCCCCAGCTAAACTCAAACCGAGGCCACAAGTCTCTTTCCGAAAAAACCCAATAGCAGATCGTGGCGATAACGCCAGCAGTCAGTTGCGAAAAGACTAAAGCCCAGACTTCAAATCCAAGCAATGCCAAGCCAACCCCAACCACTCCGCCAATTAAGGCAGCCGGAGTTGATATCTTGAATAACTTTCGAAACGCCAGATTTCGAGTCAGCATGCAATTCTGAACTATACTAAGGCTCCGAACGATCAAATTGATCGACAAGACACGAATCAACAAAGTTAGGCGCGGTTCAGCGTAAAAATCTGCAATATGTGGAGCCGAAAAAAACATTACCGCGTACATGATGCTGCCAGATACGACATTGAAAATGAACACGGAGGAGAGGTCGATGCGATCAACCTTTTCTTTTTGAATTAACGCTTGACCAAAACCGCCGTCCACAATTAGGTTAGAAAACAGCAAGAAGATGACGATCAGAGCCAACAATCCGAACTCGGATGGTTCAATTAGGCGTGCCAAAAAGACCTGAATGCCAAATGAGATCCCTTGGCTGGCTACCCTTTCAAGTGCCGACCAGCTGATTGCCGATGCCGTTTTTTTAGCGAGCGACACTGTTACCCTTCATTCGCAAGATCGAATAACCAACTTTCGAAAGCTCAACGATTGTCTTCAGAGGGTTGTTTTTATTAATGCAACTCTTAACCGCGAGGCCTACGTGTGAGCGCTTCAGCGAAGCAAAGTGCGATCGATTTTTAGGTGAGTACGACATTAAATGCGAGTATAAGTTTGCCCGAGCCAACTGGAGACGGGTTCCTTTGTAACTCGCATTGTTTGTAACGCTTGACAAGTTCTTCCTGTACACGGCCATCGCTCTTGGGATTCGTAGTACCGGTCCACGAATTGCGGCAAGTGCGATTATAAGAATGTCTAAGGATTGGATCGAAATCGCAAAATCGGGCAGGTTGTCAAATAGGGTTTTCGGAACAACAAAAGACGCAGTATGAAAATTACTTTGCAGTCCGACGGAGGAAGCTAAATCAAAAACAGTCCTATCTCCATCGTTTCGAAGGGGTTCTTTTCTGCCCGTTTTCTCATGGCGAATTTGGACATCGTGCACTGCCAAAAAGACATCTGTATTATTTTCCAGCGCCTCAAATTGCAGTTGTAGTTTTTTTGGATCGGTCCAATAGTCGTCGCCCTCCAGAAGTGCAATGTACTTACCACGACAGTTTTCAAGCAACCTGAGAAAGTTGAAGCGACCATTTCCAGTAATTTTCCCCAAGTTCTCAGTCGCTTTGAGTAGTACAATCTGTTTTGGAAAACGCTCGCAATAAGATTCCAGAATTTCAGTCGTTCCGTCAGTAGAGCAGTCGTCGCCAAGGACAATTTCAAACGGGAAATCTGTTTCTTGAGACAAGATGCTTTCCAGTGCTTTCTCCACAAACTGCAAGTGATTAAAACAACCGACTATAAC
>CAZDBE010000007.1:17797-39084 GCA_964503675.1 uncultured Pirellulaceae bacterium
GTTTTTCGCAAAGCTTCGTGGATGCAATTCGTTGAGTGCGAAGTACGGCGTATTGCGTGGCAGGTTTGGTTTTAAGTGGTGGAGACATTGAAAAACTGGTTTTAACATGTAGGGACTAATTGACAAATCGACATTTCTTCATGCGAACGCGATTCTAAACGTCCGGCACATAGACAGAAGGTGATGTTTCTGACAATCGAAAAAATCCTGTCGCTGAATCGGTTAGTGGCATCCGCGAAGATCGCCTCGCCATCAATCATCGCTGCTATTTACTCGCCGATGGTTGAAGAACTCCCGAATTTCAGAGGTGCAAAGAAGAACAGCATCCAAATGGAATAGCCGGAAAGAACTTTTGGCGATTTGAGCTGTTTTTACATTCATGGAACCGTGTAGTGCTAATTTGATTCATCATCGTTAAGTGTCGAGATCCCAAGAAGGCTACTTACCCGTTTCACGACCCGTTTTGAATTGTCAGAGTCAACATGATCAAAGAAGAACTTTTTGCTAAAAGCGTATTGTGGCGAAGATACGCTTTCGTCGTTTTCTAAGGTTCGATCAATCGCGGCAAGTAGTTCAGTGAACGATTCGGTAACGGGACCAGGAAAAATCATGTCCAAGTCGTAGAGCAATCCGTCTTGCTGTTCGCGGTAGTGATCGAGGTCGTACATAAAACCAAGTACTGGTTTATCAATGTACATCGCTTCAAGGAAGACACTAGAATAATCTGAAATGACCACCGATGCCGATCTAATGACCGGGGCGATTTCGGAAACGTTTTCGTGTCCTAGATCAAAAATAACTTCGTTGTCGACATGCTTTCCTATGTTGAAAAGTTGATCATTGTTTCTGAAATAGTGCATCCGGAAACCCAGAACCGCGTTGTGTTTCTTTAGCACCGACTTCAAGGCATCGATTTCTTGTTCAGAGAACTGGTAATACGATGAATCACTGACAGCCGCAGTTTGCCGATATGTTGGCGCGTACGCAACGAGTCTTTTGTCACCGATCCATTTTCGAATCTGTGACATTTGTTGTTGCAAATGCTGAGGAAGGGCGTCTTTGGACATCTTCAAGAAGTCGTTCCTAGGAAGTCCAGTCAGGAAGATCTGCTGGTACGAAATAGGAGCAAACATAGCTGTCATCGCCATGCTATCGACTTGAGACGACGCGACGAGGCCAGCGTAGTGACGACGTTCGTATCGTCGATATTTAACGCGGTCTAACCGATCTCGGACCGCAGGATTCCATAATGCGTAAAGCTTTTTAATCGCAATGCCATGCCAAAGATTCACAACGACATGCCGCTTTAGATTTAGTTTCAGTACTGCAAACAAGCCACCCTCCCATCGCCAAGCATAATCCATCGCAATCGAATGGGTGACGAAAATCACTTTGCACCGCAGTAGTGCCAGAAAACCCGGTAAAGATTTGGAGCGTACGATTCGTGTGTGGGAATTCTGTTCAAGTTTGAAATCTATTTCTTGGTCTCTAATGAAGATGTACTTAATAATATTCGTGTCATCTTTGATTTCTTCAAAAACTGCGCGAGCATTTTCGATAAATTGATCGGACTTGATGTGATGAACGGAGAAAGCCCAGTGTCTTGGGTTCTTCGGGAGGATGGTGTCCAGCACTCTCAAAATCGGAAACAAGAATACGATACAAATCCATTTTTTCCAAGTTGAACTAACGCTCGCTTGAGCCATGAAAATTCCTAAAGGGCGTTGGGGCTAAAACGTAGAATCGACGATATTTCACTGGTGTAAGTTCTTCACCGGTATCACCCTGGCATGCGTTGGCATGGCGAATAACGTCAAAAGATAAGGCGAGTTGATACTGGCTCACAGCAGTAACGCCTCAACAGCATCTGGTCCCAAGGCGGTGATTCCAGCATCGATCGCGGACTGTCGTTCTGCGAATGAGTCATCTACCAAAATCCCTCGAGCATCATTCATGAAATTCACCTTTGACTCACCGCTGGTAATATGCACGACGTCATTAAACAACCCTCGTACTCCTAGGTCGATAAGCTTTTGATGCAAATCTCCCTGATGGCGGGATACAAGGACTACCGGTCTTTTCGCGTTTCGGCAATCAACAATCAAACGCATTACCACCGGGTGTAGGTATTGTTTTTGCAGGTACAGGCAATCGTCAAAATCAAGATACAAGGTCGTGAAAGGGTGGTTGATGCGAACACGGTTGTAAAAAGCCCGGTCGTATTCGACATCGTACGAGTTTTCCTGCGTTCTGCATGGAATTTTTAAGTGATTGAAAACCGACATCAGCGGTAGGTTGACACCCTTACAGCGATGCAGGCCCATCGAACCGCTCACGCGAGGAGCCATTTCTAACAGGGCAAGCTCACCCGACTTCGCCCGTTTAACTTGAAAGAACCAGCAACCATTGAACGGAATCACTTGGTGAATCTTTTTCGCATACTCGAAAAATTCACCGGTATCATCCGGTACGTTCTTTGTATGAACGCTAATGCCTTTAGATACGCGACAACGCTCACGTGGCCCGGCAAACACAAGGTCTCCATCGAAGTTGCTGAAGCAGTCGACGGTGTATTCTTTGCCGGGAAGGTGTTCGAGAACCATCAATGATGGATCTTCTTCAATCGCCTGCACAACGGCTTCAGCCGAGCCTACCTTGCGTGCGCCGATCGAACCGTATCCCTTGTCTGGCTTGAGAAATACCGGAAACTCTAGGTCATCCAACCGAGTTGGGTCATGCACGGTAGGACAGCGAACGTGGTGGGCAAGGGCTTCGTAAGTCCTTTTCTTCGATCGAGCAATTGCAATCGTGGCGGGGGTTGACCCGATAAGCGGGGCATGGAGGTCTTGGGTCTGAGCAGCAAGAAGCTCTAATACCACGTCCATAGCTGGGAAAATGCAATCGATCCCGTGTTCATCGACGACGCGATTTAGTGCAGTGACACATCCCGGGTCAGTAACCATTGGCAGCCCGTCCACATATCGGTCAAAAGCAAACCGACCGTGGTCAGCAACCGACGAGGCTCCCCAGAGCTTGACTTCTTTCAAGTGGTCAAGCGATCGACCAATCTCCAAACCAATCTCTGACCCGCACGGAAAAACTAATACTTTGATTGGGTTCATGAGTACTGCTGTCCTGTTGCGACGTAACGGTGGTTGGCCGCGTGAAGAACCAGCGTTGCTCTTAACCGCCGAAATTTTCCTAGGCGCTCCCCCATCATGGCCCACCAGAGACGACGCAATTTCGACGGAGCGCGATTCCGTAAGACCGCCCCTCGGTTCGGTGGCAAAAGAGCTGCCGTTCGACGCGGTTTAAATTTGGGGTACCCTTGATTGGGAAGTAGCGGGAGTCGAGTCAATCTATTCGCCTCCAGCAATGCTGATGGTTTGACCCGTAATATGCGACGCTTTGTCGGACATGAAATAACTCACTAGATCGGCGATTTCCGTCGGCTCAGCCATTCTCTTTAGGGGAATCAAGTTCATTCTCTCCTGCAAGTTGTCCCGCCCCTCTTGGATGCGAGTGTTCACCATTCCTGGACGGATAGTGTTTACCAAGACTTTCCTATCGGCTCCCAGTTTGGAAAGCCCACCCGTCAAAGCTTCCAGCGCGAGTTTGGACGCGGTGTACTGAACAGCTCCGTTCCGGCCGTAACCATACCTAATCGCGTTTGTGCTGATATTGACAATCCTGCCCTCTTTGAGGTCACTTTGATTCATGAACACGCGGGAGACAACAAAATGTGACAGAGCGTTAATTCGAAATATACTCTCAAGCTCTTCATAGCTTGCGTCAAATATGCTACTTGAAGCGAGAACTCCTGCGTTATTTACCAAGCCGAAGAGTCCACCGCACTCTTGGACGATTTCCTTGACCGCTTCCTCAGGATCCGTATCTAAATCGAAAGCCTTGTAAGTTGAGTTCTCGATTTCCTGGGAGACTTCGCGCAAAAGGTCAACGCTTTTTCTCGACCCATGCAAAATGGGACAGAACCCATCCTCTGACAGTTTTTTGGCGATCTCGAGGCCAATGCCTCTGCTGGACCCAGTAATAAGAACGGATTTTCTAGACATCAACTTGCCATCCCGCCTGAATGGATTCCTTAATGTGCGTCGAGCTGACGTCCTGCGTGTAAGGTAAAAACACAACTTCGATGTCGGTCTTATTTATGATGTGACTAAGATTGTTGTTGTCTTTATCTTTCCAGTCAGATCCAATCGTCATTTTGTTGACACCAAATTTCTGCATCAAGCGATAATCGAAAAGCGCCTTCTGCTTTACGACTTGGTCTACACAAGTAATGTGGCGAATGATTTCTGCTCGATCCTCATATTGAATTACCGGGCTCGACCTCTTGTAGGAGGCCACCAGTTCGTCAGTGCTCACACCTACGATCATGTAGTCTCCGAGCGCTTTAGACTTCCTTAGAATGTTTAGGTGTCCAATATGAAATAGATCGAACGTTCCAGATGTATAAACAATGTTCACGATTTACTTCCTGTGCCAACATGTCTGGCGAACGACAAAGCGTCTAGAATATTGAGAATGCGTAGTACTTGCAACGGACGAGCAGTGGTCGAATTCGTCTGCGTTAGACTTTCGCATACAGAACCAATTCTTGAGAAATTGGCATGTGATGCCTGAGGTAAAGTTTGTACTCCGGCACGATGCTATGAAGGTACTGCGTCAGCACAAACAGGTCATCCGGTTTGTGGTACGCGGCAATTGCTAGCTTGGGTTTGTTATTCCGGAGAATCTGTTCCGCACCCTTTAACGCCTGAAGTTCGGCACCTTCGATATCCATCTTCAAATACGTTACGACGGCAGAACCTCCTAGGTACGCATCCAAAGACTCAACATCGATTGTAGATTCTCCATCTGATTGAATTGATGATTTGACTCCTGCCACAGTGTCTACGCTAAACTTTAGTTGGGTGCTGGTATCCCACAGCCCTTTGTTTTCCGTGGAAATCGACTTCATGTTTCTTGTCGAGGCAGTCAGCTGTTCGTAGTTGTCTTGGTCTGGTTCAAAAGCGTAAATCGCTTGATATTGGCCGCTGACTGCTTCGGAAAATTTGTGCACGGAGTCGCCATCGTATGCTCCTGCGTCTACAAACACTTCTTCGTCAGAAAAGTCGAGAACGCCAGCAGGGAAATACTGGTCATTGGTATGCAAATCGTACAGTTCTCGTGGGAGGCCCGACAGCTTTGCGTTCAGGTACGCAACCATAATTTTGCGTGAGAGATCGTCTGCTAATGATTGGTAGGTGCGCGAAAACGAATCTATGTTTTTTGAAACGTAGTCTCGTGAAATTAGGTGAAAGAAGGTAACGCTGTCGAGAAAAAGCACGCGATCGACCCCAGGTAAGTCTTTCAAGCGTTTTCTAGCTACAACAAAGTCCGAAATTCCTATCAATATGTTGAACCGGTCGAATTGCCTTGAAATTTCGTCGGTGGAATAGACGGGCAGTCCTTTCCACTCCGGTTCGGTGACAAATGCTGGATCTAAACAGATCGCCTTAATGTTGTTCAGATCCCTTTTGTTCAGGAAATTCAAAATGCTCGTGGCATAGTCTCCCGCGCCATAAAGGATCGTAGGCACACCCTCGTCGCCAAGAATTTTTAGCGCCTCGAGGTTTTCGCTTTCGTCAGCAGTTAGTTGTTCTGATAACAATTCAGGTTCCATGGGTATGCCCGGTTGTTTGATGGTAAGTGAGTTTGCATTGCTGGGGTAGGGAAACAGCGGTCAGCAAAATTGATGCTCGCGTGAGAATTTTACAAACATTCGTGTGACCTTCGAAATTGCATCAAGTATTTGTCAACACGATTTGCGAGATCTTCTCAACCAAATGTTCATCTACATTTGGAGAATGTGGCAGGCAAAGTATCCGCGATGCGATTGATTCGGAAAGCGGGCAACACATATCGCCTAGCAACGGAATTTTGTTTAGCGACGGATGGAAATAGCGTCGTGGAAAGATGTTCTCTTTATTGAGCGCATCCGTGATCATCCCCAGTGTCGACTTTGAATCGAGAACGATTGGAAAGTAGCTGAAATTGGATTGTCCATGCGAGATCTTTTGAAACGTAATCGACTCACATGGATTCAGCAGTTCACGATACAGGGTGGCATTTTCAGATCGGTGATCCAAGATGGATTGCAGATGAGGCATTACCGCTAGGCCGATGGCCGCATGGATCTCGGTCATTTTACCGTTGAATCCAGTTTCGATAATGTCCTTTTGATCGTTATGGCCGAAAAACCGCAACCGCTTTAGTCGTCCAGCCAAATCAGTGTCGGTAGTAATACAGCCACCACCTTCTCCGGTCTGAAATAGTTTGGTAGCATGGAAACTGGTTGCCGAAATGTCACCGTATTCGAGCACTGATTTTCCGTTTATCGTTGATCCGACTGCATGTGCTGCATCGTAGATTAGTTTGAGCCCTCGACGATCAGCGATCTCTTGAATCGCGTCGACATCACACGGGTTACCGAAGGTATGAACCGGCATGATGGCGACTGTGTCAGAAGTGATCTGCGCCTCGATCAATGAGGGATCGATGTTAAATGTTTCTGGGTCGATGTCGACGAATTTCGGCTGACAGTGCTCCCACATAATCGAGCTGCATGTAGCAATCCAGCTGAAGGGAGTAGTTAAGATTTCGCCACGTAAGTCAAGTGCCCGAATTGCCATCTGCAGGGCAATGGTTCCGTTAGTTACAGCAACCATGTGTCGGACTGAAAGTGCATCACAAAGTTCACGTTCCAGTTTTTGGACCAAAGGTCCATTGTGAGTAAGGATTCCGCTTTCCCAAACACCCTCCAGTAACTGGGTGACGTCTTCCAACGGAGGAAGGAAGGGGCTCGTAACATAAACCGGTTTAGTCATTTGCTGCTTCCTTTACTTGGCCAATCAGATTCGCCTGATTTTTTGCTTCCTGCCAGCTGGACGCAAAATTTCGATCTGAAATATCTGAGTGTATTTTCTCTAGGAGTCGCTTGAATGGATAGTCAGATTCTACCTCAATCCGTTCGATTTCTCCTTGTCGCTCAATCACGATTTCGGGGGTGAAACCGGGCTTTGCTGTAAACGCCCGACTGGCTGTCAATTTGCCCTGACTTCCCCAGAGCTCGATGTTGCACTGGTAAAAATTATCAAAGCCAAACCCAACCAACGCGGACACGCCATCGGCATTGACTAAATGAGCGGCTCCCAGTGTATCGACGCCTGTGCCCATCGTGTCACTTAGCGATGCGCTTTTTACCTCAAGCGAATGACCGAGGAAGAACTGAGCGGCTTTGAGTGTGTAGGCTCCTGCGTCTAAAAGAGCACCGCCGCCAAGTGAAGCGTCGAAACGAAAGTTGTCGGCGGGCAAGGGTGGAAAGCCAAACGAACCTCGCAACTGTCTCAGTTCTCCAATGGCTCCACCTTTTATCTGATCAACAATTAGGGCCATCTGCCGGTGATACTGAAACATGAAATTCTCTGCGAGCAGCAGCTGTTTTTGTTCAGCTTGCTGAATCATCTTTTCTGCAGACTGAAAGTCGGAAGCCATCGATTTTTCAACCAGAATGTGCTTACCGGCGTCGAGACACTTCGCCACCCATTGGTCATGCAGTCCCGTGGGCAACGGCAGATAGATAACATCGACTTCACTGGACTCAAGTAATGCGTCGTAACTATCGAATGCGGGACAATCAAATTTTTCAGCGTACCGCTGAGCCTTGTCCACTGACCGACTGGCGACGCCAGCCAACGAGAACAAGTCCGCAGTATCAAGAATAGCAGGGATCGCAGACCGCTCTGCGAAGGAACCGCAACCGATGACACCTATTTTTAATTTACGATTCAACTTAACGAATTCACTTTCTCACTGTCTTCATTGACGTCCAGCAGGCTGATCAAACTTCTAGCCTGAATGTTCAAGTAGTTTGGATGCCGGCCGAGTTCCTGAAGCTGATGCAATGTCATCCACCTGAAGGTCGCGGAAGCATCTAGGTCCACTTTCGCATCAATTTCAATGACCATATTTCGATTGTGCTCGCGATAGAAGCGGCCACCTTCTTCAGATTGATGGCTATCAACGCGAATCTGCTGCGGAGACGCTTTCAGGAACAGGTCCAAAAACTGACGCGCCCCGGGACCTTCTCCGATCAAGCTCCGATTGGGACAACACTGCACCGTTGGGCCAATCTCGCCCTTACTACTAAGCCCTGCCTCCGATTGAAGGTGAGCCAAAAAGTGGAGTACACCGCCGCGAACCTGCGTCACAAAACCGAAAAGCTCTGACTCGTGCTGCTGCATCATGGGTTGCGTCCATGAAACAACTTCCCGATTGCCAATAGTAGCCTTGGTCGCGATCACACTAAAATTATGGTTTTCACTAGAAATCTTATCGGGTTCGCGCATCCAATCCTGAACTTCATTCAAACTTATTCGCCGGCTTTGAAACTGAGTGCTAAAACGCATTTGTGTAACCCAAGTCAACAGTTCTTCCCATGAATACTCAGGCGACGCGTCGGAACTCATGGACTTAAGAATGAGCGCCCCGTACTGACTCAAACTGTCTTGATACCGATCGACCGATGCGCCGTTGTAGCTAACGCCGCTCAACACGGAACGGCTATCCATATTGATGAGATTGTCTTCACTCGAAAGCGCTTTAATTTGACCGATTGTCATCCAGCAATAATCTTCATTTTCTTCAACCTCATGCCCATCTTCGTGCTCAACAATCAAGTTGCGATTTCGCTTGTCAAGAAACCGCATCCCTTGTTCTGATTGAAACTGATCAAAGAAAGTTTTCATCGACTCGGACTGTCGGAAGTAATCAAGATAGCGCGGAACTCTGCCGCCATGAACCTGAAGGAAATTACTTCGTGTTGCCTGAAGCGTGGGAGACAGTTGCACCAAATTGATATTGCCGGGTTCAATTTTGGCTTGCATCAGGAGATGCAAAATTCCATCAATTCGTTTTGCTAGGAAACCTAAAATGCCAATCTCGTTCTGCAGAATCACAGGTTGATCCCAAGCCTCGGCGTCGGGTGAATCGCCATAAACACGCAACCCTTGAATTGCAAAAAACTGACCTGACTCATGTACGATGTTGCCGTGACTGTCTGGTTTCCATTTCTCCAGCTGATCGAACGGGATAGGCTCAATACAGGCTTGAATGGCATCTCGCCGCTGTGAAATCCAACTTCGACAGGAGGCAACGTCGGCCATCACGCCCGAGAGAGCGACAGCAGACCGGAGATAGTCATCTGCGGTCAGAATGCTAGGATTCTTCACTGAAGACACCGGGCTCAGACTAGGCTCCGTAAATATTCGCCATATCCACTTTTGGCGTACTTGTCAGCATTTTCAAGAAGACCTTCGACACAAATAAAGCCCTGCCGCAAGGCGATTTCTTCGATGCATCCGATCTTGAGCCCTTGTCGCTCTTCGACAACGCGCACATAGGTAGACGCATCGTTCAACGATGCAAACGTTCCTGTATCCAACCACGCGACACCGCGACTGAGGATCGCAACCTTCAATTGTTCTCGCGCGAGATACTCACGATTGACATCGGTAATCTCATACTCGCCTCTAGCGGACGGTTTCAAATTCGCAGCGATTTCAACAACTTGATTGTCGTAGAAATAGATGCCTGGAACCGCGTATTCTGACTTGGGCTCAGCCGGCTTTTCTTCCAGCGAAATGACGCGTCGGTCATCATCGAACTCGACGACACCGTAAGCCCTCGGATCTTTGACTTTATAGGCAAACACCGTCGCGCCCTCGGGATCTTTCTGCTGGGCCACCAGCGGCCCGAAGCCGGAACCATAGAAAATATTATCGCCGAGAATCAATGAAACACTGTCGTCGCCAATGAACTCTTTGCCAATCACAAACGCTTGGGCTAGTCCATTGGGAACCTTTTGCTCGGCATAGCTAAATTCGCAACCAATTGCCGAACCATCTCCCAGCAGACGCTGAAAGTTGGGAAGATCCTGAGGCGTTGAGATAATCAGAATCTCACGTATCCCCGCTAACATAAGTACTGATAGCGGATAATAAATCATCGGTTTGTCATAGACGGGTAGCAATTGTTTGCTCATCGCCATCGTAAGCGGATGCAAACGAGTTCCTGAACCACCGGCTAAAATTATTCCCTTCACTATTTGTCTCCTGTCGCTGTTTTTTCCAAGCCTTGTCGATTCAACTGATAGTCACCCGAGAGAATATCTTTCCACCACGCTTCATTCTCAAGGTACCAGTGGATTGTCTTTTTGAAGCCGCTGGAGAAGTCTTCCTTGGGTTCCCAGCCCAACTCCGATTTGATCTTTTGAGCGTCGATCGCGTAACGCATGTCATGGCCCGGACGGTCAGTGACAAAAGTAATCAGTTCTTCGTACGATTTGATGTCTAAGCCGTTGTCGGACGGCGGTCTAATTTCGTCAAGAATCTTACAAATCATTTTGACCAAATCAATATTGCGCAGCTCATTGTCTCCGCCAATATTGTAAGTGTGGCCAACCGAACCCTTTGCAACGACTTGGGCCAATGCGCTTGCGTGATCTGTTACGTACAGCCAGTCACGAACATTCTCACCCTTCCCGTAAACCGGTATGCTCTCGCCCCGGATGGCTTTAAGGATCACAACAGGAATCAGTTTCTCTGGAAACTGAAATGGGCCATAGTTGTTCGAACAATTCGTTATCAAAACTGGCAAGCCATAAGTGTCGTGCCAAGCTCGAACCAAGTGATCAGAAGCCGCTTTACTTGCTGAGTAAGGCGAGTGTGGGTCGTAGGATGTGGTTTCACTGAACGCCGGATCGTCGGGTCCAAGCGAACCGTAAACTTCGTCAGTGGAAATATGGTGGAACCGGAAACTAGATTTTTTCGGTTCGGCAAGCTTGTCGAAATAGGCTCGAGCTATTTGAAGCAAATGGTAAGTACCCATGATATTTGTTTGAATAAACGCCTCGGGACCGTCGATCGACCGATCGACATGCGACTCAGCCGCTAAATGCATAATTGCATCTGGCTGAAATTCGTTGAAGGCGCGCTCAATCGCAGCGGTGTCACAAATATCTGCCTGCAAAAACGAATACGAATCACTCGTTTGTAAATCGGCAAGTGATGCCAAATTCCCAGCGTAGGTTAGCTTGTCAACCGCGAGGACATCGTGTCCGCAGTCATTGATTAAGTGCCGCACTAAGTTGCAGCCGATAAATCCAGCAGCTCCGGTAACGAGTATTTTCATAGGTGTAAATTCAGTAAATTTGAAGACGGCAGAGACAATTGAATACTAATTTAAATACGGCGTTTTGAGCTGTTTTTCTGCACAATTTGAATTGGTTGAACCAAAGTGATGATCTAAGCCAAATCAGATCCAGTGCTGACCCGATTCAAGATTCGGTTTTGAGGGTCGCAGCGGCATTATTCGGATACGCGATGTACTTTTAAAATTTCAATTGACAACAAAGTTCAGTTGCTTGCTAGTTCGATTTGCAGTCGGCGTGTCCGCGACTCCGACAATTCGTATTTCGTGGCGCCCCTCCCGCATGTCTTCGATAGAGATATTGAAGCGATTAGGGTTCTTAATAGTGGTCTGGAACACGCCATCGAAGAACATGCCATAAGACCGAATTGCCGGACTATCGTCAGCGGCTTCGATTTCTAATTCAAAATCTTCTTCAACAATTGAGTCTGATTTCAGCCCTTGGACTGCAAACTTGGGGAAATTGCCAAAAGGACAGCACAACGGATCGCCGACAATCAGTAGCTGAAATGGTCCTGATACTGATTGGTAGTATGATTCTGCCAACGTACAACCTCGCGCATAATGCGCATGCCATCGCGCACTGGGGATCTTGGCCGCAATGGTCCACGGTTCGTAGACCGTTCCGCAGGCGCCGGCAGCACCCGCGTCGAGGAATTCGCTAAGTTGGGTTTGCCCGGCCTTCTGCCACCAACCGCCATAGCTGGTGAAGTTGTCGCCGATCGCACCCGGAAGAAAGCGACTGCCACTTTTGTTCCAATCCAGCTTCGCACTACCAAGCGTTACGCCAATGACTCGACCTCTGTTCTTTGGATAAATACCGCTCCCAATCGAGGCTTCACGGCCCAAATACTTTAGTTCGGCAGCAGCAGACTTGAATTGATTTTTACGTGTTCTTGAACGCGCATCTTTGTGATCAGCAAAATAAACCAAGCCATCCGGCTTGGTTCCATCGGCTTTCTCACTGGCCTCAAGACGAGCGATCGAATCTTCAAGCGATGACTGGTTTTTTCCAGTGACCGCCAACACCGTAGACAGCGTGTATCGCTGACCTTGCTGCGAGTTTCCGTTTGGCCATCCATTTTTCGCCCAATATGACTGCCCCGAAAATGCTCTGGTCGGCAATAGCGCGCTCGGACGGTCTTCCATCCGCTGAAGAATTTCCACGAACGCCGGATCACCAAGCATTTCAGCAAATGCGCTGTCTTTTTCTATCACCGATCGGTATGCAAAGCCATTGACCTGAGCGTGCGTCAAAGTTGATAGAACTTCTTCTTTTTCGCCCGCATGCGCGTAAGCACGTGCAAGTGCGTACACGACTGCCATTTGCAGTGGATGTTTACGCGCCAGACCCAGCAGCGTTTTAATCGCCGCTGATTCATCTCCTGCCTCTGTGCTTCGGATCGCCTCTCGAAACTGCCGGGCGTCATCGCCAACAAAAGGATTCTCTGAAACATTAAAGGGGCGCGGATTTGCGAATTTGTTAGCATCAAGTTCAAGGAAATTGGGGCTATCGGAAAACGCGTTTCGATAGAAGTAGGTCAAACTGGTGATCGACGTCCAAGGAGCGTGCAACTGAATGTTGTACTTTTTCCCCTCGGCCTTGAGGTAGCGAGTTAGCTGCGGCTGAAAATTGATTCGCGTGGGAAAGCCAGCAGAATAGGTGATACAATCGATCTGGTCTTCGATGCCTCGGTCCTTCATCGCCTTGAGAATCGGATTCAATATCTGTAGCTGGAATGCTTTTGAGCTACTGCTCTCAGGGCCAAACATTGCGATAGTCGTGATGCCGCTCAAGTAAACAACATTGACCGCAGGAATGTTCCGTAACTGAACATAGTGGCTCGCGATAGTCAGTGAATCTGGCGATTCTTTATTGACAACGACAAGGGTACTTTCGGGACTTTGCGCTATACTGACTAAACAGCAGCAGAACAATCCAATGCATGCAATGAAGCTAACGCCTGTACTCCGTAACCTATTGGTTTTTAAGAGTTTATTCAAAGCAAAAAATTTTAGCATGTTCGTCTGCGGCCACATCATTGATTAAAAAACAATCGAAATCAACCATGGTTTTCTATGCGAGGTCCTCGCTTGTCGCTTCTTGCTTCGCTAACTCAAGATCATGACCGACCATTAACTCGGCTAACTGCTTACAACTGGTTTTGGCTTCCCAACCCAATTCATTTTTGGCCTTTGATGGATCACCCAAAAGTAGGTTTACTTCAGTTGGGCGGAAGTAACGCGGATCAATCTCTACGTACTTTTGCCAATCCAAATCAAGAGACTCAAATGTGAAGTCTAAGAACTGTCGGATAGTTTGGGTTTCGCCAGTGGCAAGAACGAAATCATCTGGTGTGTCATGCTGCAGCATCATCCACATGCCCTCGACGTAGTCCTTGGCATAGCCCCAGTCTCGTTTGGCATCAAGATTACCGAGATACAGCTTGTCCTGAAGTCCCAACTTAATCCGCGTGGCAGCCCGAGTGATCTTACGAGTGACAAAAGTCTCACCGCGGCGTGGTGATTCGTGGTTGAACAGAATTCCATTGGTCGCAAACATGTCGTAACCTTGGCGGTAGTTAACCGTTTGGTGGAACGCATAGACTTTCGCGCAAGCGTAAGGTGACTGTGGCTGAAAAGGCGTCTGCTCGGTTTGCGGTGTCTCAATCACGTCCCCAAACATCTCTGATGACGAAGCTTGGTAGACGCGAGTTTCCTTTTTCTTGTTCAACTGACGAGCAGCTTCAAGAACATTCAAAGCGCCAATGCCAACAACGTTGACCGTGTATGCTGGGGCATCGAATGAGACTCGCACATGGCTCTGTGCACCAAGGTTGTAGATTTCGTCGGGTTCAATGTCTAGAACCAGATTTGTAATACCCTGTCCGTCAGTTAGATCACCATAATGCAAAAACAATTTGGGCTGAGGTTCGTGTGGATCTTGATAGATGTGATCGATGCGCTGAGTGTTAAATGAACTGCTGCGCCGCACAATGCCGTGGACCTCATAACCCTTTTCAAGAAGAATTTCGGCAAGATAAGATCCGTCCTGACCAGTGATTCCAGTAATTAATGCTTTTTTCATGGTTTAGTAATTGAGCGTAGAGTGGTACATGAGTCTTATAAAATTCGGCTAAACGGCTCTCATTACGCCGGTTTCAATCTCCGCCAAAAAATCACGGTAAGTCTGTTCAATGCCAGTTCTCAAATCAATCTTGGCTTGCCAACCGGTGGAGTGCATTAACGTCATGTCGGTCCTTTTGACGGGCGTGCCGTCCGGCCTAGACGGGTCGGTTGCAATTTCCCCCTCGTATCCAACAACTTCCGCAATCAAGCCAGCAAGTTCGCGGATCGAAACATCGACCCCTGTCCCAACGTTTACAACATCCGGCGGATCCGCGATCGAAAGTAGGTGAAGTAACCCGGCGGCCAGATCATCAACATGTAAAAACTCACGCCGAGGCGTGCCAGTTCCCCAAATGGCTATCGAAGCATCTCCCGCCTGTTTGGCCTCATGGAAGCGCCTAATCAATGCCGGAAGGACATGAGAGTTCTCTGGATGGTAATTGTCGCCCGGCCCATATAGGTTAGTTGGCATGGCTGAGTGGAACACCACGCCGTATTGCCGCCGGTAAAACTGACACATCTTGAGACCCGCAATTTTAGCGAGGGCATAGGCCTCATTAGTTTTTTCTAGCGGGGAGGTTAACAGACAAGATTCGTCCATCGGCTGCGGTGCGTTACCCGGATAGATACAAGTACTGCCTAAGTATAGAAACCGCTCAACTTTATTGTTGAAGGCAGCATGAATCGAATTGGTCGCCATCGCCAAATTCTGATGCATGAACTCGGCTGGGTAGGTGTGGTTTGCATGGATCCCACCAACTTTACCCGCGCAGAAGATGACCGTATCGATTTCATTTTCAGCGAAGAAACGATCCGTTGCTGCTTGATTGCAAAGGTCAAGCTGCTCGCGCGAGCGAGTGATGGCTTGACGCCCTTTGCCGGCAAGGGCACCAACGACGGCGGAACCAACCATTCCGCGGTGCCCTGTCACGAAGATATTTTGTCCAAATGGAGCAACCACCGTCAAATTTTCTCATGCCCTAATTGAAATACTCGTAACACAACTCGCCTTTCACCAACGTACCTCGAACTCACTTCGGACTCCGTCCCTTTCGGTGGCACCACCTATGAATGAAACTCAATAGTCAAATCGCCAGAGCGGCGCAGTAGAACCAAAAAACGGAACTCGAACGACCGATACCGACTGGGTATCCACTGCTGGGAGGATAGTTGAGCACCGAAAGACTGTAAATGGCGTTTCCGTGCCCCTGCCACATCAATTGAGTACAGCTCAAAAAACTCGCCCTCCAGCAAGATAGATCAACAATCAACAAATCGGGCGTATCATTGTGCGGTTGATTTTTCGACGTACCTCTGACGGGTGATTTCGCGAAGCCTGAGGTATCGTTCTTCTACTTGCTTTTGCGTGTTGACATCAAATTCGCCGTAGCCCGCAACAAATGCCTGAACTTGGTAGGTAGCGGTATTGAAAAACTGGGTACGGAGGCGACCTGATAGCCGGTTCTTCACGCCCTCCATAAAATATATCAGGCGATTCCATGATTCGGGCGGGTCAACCGGAGCACCGTCAGTATTGAAAAGCGAGAACACTAGAAATCCTCGCTCGCCTGTTGGCTTCGTAAACTCGGCAACGACGTAGGGCCAAGAAACGCTGCCAGGGTTTCCGCTGTCATCAAGAATCTCTAGCTTTACATCTTTCCGCAACCTTGAAACAAGCTCCCAACCAGAATTCTGATAGCAGGTTGTCAGCTCGTGCCAACCCGGGAATGGCTGATCCAATGAGACTTGCGCTACATAGTTGGGAGCACGGTAGGTCCACAAATCAGACCGCTTTCCGAGGTCGCTTCCACGCTCACGGTTGTCAATTTTGTAGTTGACGACACTCCAGTCATCAAGTTTCGCGGGAAGGTCTGTCTCTTCGAATGGTTGGGTAACTTCGGTATCAAAGAATCTCACGCTGTGACGTTCATTGACCAATGCGTAAAAAACATCCCAACTGCTCCAAACACCTGCCAGCGCCATCAGACCGCAAACACCCCAGATCATAGCGCGCCCTGCTTGGGTGATAGCCTTCCGGCCTTTCCTTTTGCGGCGACGCCCTTTTTCTTCATCGCTTTTGAGCGTGGCTCCTGCAACCAGACTATTCCAGACTTTCGTAATGAATCGCCCAAAGGGTCCCGAACGGCCAATCTCAGTGTCGACCGGCCCGAACAGGAATAAGAGGAATTGATCGGTACTCAGCAGTAGCACTGCCCCGACGATCAAAGTGCTCCAACCCAGCATCGCGTGCGGAAATCCATGTGCAACGTCAATGCCCGCTTGGTCTAACACCGGAATAAGAAAGATGCGAATGGTGTTCATGAACAAGGCCCAGAAGACGGCCGAGCCAATTAGTACAATACTGCGGAACAGAGGACGCCGAAACACAACGATGAACACGACTGCGATAAACAGCAGCGTGAAAAAAGATTGCACCCCGCTGCAAGCTTGTTCAATTCCATAACTTTCGCGCCCGGGGACTTGGATGACCGTTCCATCCATGTGATGCCCGAGCCCCGCCAGGTCCAACAAACGGCTTGTACAAATCGCGCTATATTTTTGCAGGGTCGTAATTAGTTTTACGTCATATCCCCCAGGTAACGCCAGAAACACAAACATCGGTAGACTTGCCGGCCACAAACTTTTAAGCGTTTCCTTATCGACGGTTCTGGCCAGCAAGCTGGTGATCAGCAGCATCACACTGGCGGCAGCCGCCGAGGGAAATTTGAACAGGACACAAGCAATCCCAAACATAAGCCCCATCACCAGCAGTACGTCACTAAACACACTACGATGAAACGGCATTCTCGCTTCTTTGGGCCAACGGCTCCATGCGATCAACAACGTCGCGAGGATCGCAATAGGAAATGTCTGATAGTGGGGTTTGTCCAGATGGAGGTTGCGACCGTATAGCAACAGCATTGGAATTTGGGCACCGATCGCAATCGCATAAGGTATCGCAATCGACCTCCAATCGACCGAGCTTTTGGCTGATGACGAAGATCTGGATGCTGGGGGATTGGCGTCTGGAGTGGTTGTGGCCATCGTGTTGTCTGGTTTGAAGTCTTGTCATTCACAAAGATGAATGATTGCGATAGTGTTATCGAAGCGTTTTTCCAAAGACTAGTATCTTGGAGAAAGTCATTATTTGGGAAGCAAGAGAGTTCGCAAAGAGGAAACTAAAGATCCTTCTGCATTTTGGTCACCCTTTGCAATTCGCCATTCTAACATCAACCCGCCTTCCGCGCCCAAATTTCGTGGTTAAGCGAGAAATTTAACCCTCGACTACCCAAATCACCCCACTCGCGCGATCGGCATCTACCCTGCCGAGAATGACGATTGATTAAGATTTGCCGATTGAATGGGCTTCGAATCCGTGATGAGCGAGTTGTTTTGGATCCAGTAGATTGCGACCGTCAAAGAGAAACGCGGGCTTCTTCATGGCCCGATAGACCGCATCGAAATCGACTGCCTTAAATTCGTCCCATTCAGTCAGTACAGCAATCGCGTGGGCTCCTGAGGCTGCTGCCTCGGCGCTACTAGCCACTTCAACATTGGAATCAATCAGTTTACGATGATGTTCCGATAGCTCGCCGGATTCGTTGGCCATCAAGTATTGTAGGTCACGTTTGATGTGATCCAATTTCACTTGTGGATCGTAGATCGTCAGCCTCGCGCGCTCTTCAAGCAGATCTCTACAGATATAGATCGCTGCTGATTCGCGCGTATCGTTGGTGTCTTTCTTGAACGCGAAACCCCACACTGCAATTCTCTTGTCGGAAACGGTATTGAACATCGTATGGACGATTCTAGTTGAAAACCGTCGTTTTTGATAATCGTTCATGATGATGACTTGTTCCCAGTAGGCCGCGACTTCGTGCAGACCAAAATGCTCGCAAAGGTAGACGAGATTCAGGATGTCTTTTTGAAAGCAACTGCCTCCAAAACCTACTGAGGACTTGAGAAATTTTGGGCCAATCCGCGAGTCGGTTCCGATCGCATTAGCAACCTCATCTACATCGGCGCCGGTGGCTTCACAGAGCGCGCTGATGGCATTGATCGAAGAAACTCTTTGGGCGAGAAAAGCATTGGCAGTCAATTTGGAAAGCTCACTGCTCCAAAGGTTAGTTTTGAGGATCCGCTCAGGTTCAACCCAACGACTGTAAATGCCCGCTAGCGTATCAATTGCTTTGGAGGACTCTCCACCGATTAACACCCTGTCCGGATTCAGCAGATCCTCAATCGCAGTCCCTTCGGCGAGAAACTCAGGATTGGAAAGCACATCAAATGATGCGTTGGGATTGGTCGCGGATTTTAAAATTCGTTTGACGGCCTCCGCAGTTCGGACTGGCAGCGTAGATTTTTCGACCACGATTTTGTGGCTGTTGGAGTTTTGAGCGATCTGACGAGCACACTTTTCGACGAATTCAAGATTCGCGGCGCGGCCCGCCCCGATGCCAAATGTCTTGGTTGGCGTATTTACAGAGATGAAGATGATATCCGATTTCTCAATTGTCTCAGCAACATCGGTAGTGAAGTGCAAATTCCTTCCACGTGCTTCCTCCACGACATCTTTTAGGCCCGGCTCGTAGATGGGAAGCGCATCACTATTCCATGCAGCTATTCGAGGTTCATTGATATCTACGACATTGACTTCAATGTCCGGGCATTGTTTGGCGATCATTGCCATGGTAGGTCCGCCGACGTAGCCTGCGCCGATACAGCAAATTTTGATAGGTTCTGAAGACATAATGCTCGTAAAGGAAAATATATAAATTAGGGCAATGGATTAGTTAAATTAAAAGTCGCCCTCTCGCTGGGAGTCCCCCGAGACCCAAAACGTCACTCTAGCCTCAAGGCCCCGAGATTGTGCTCACGATTCACGATGAAAGAGGGCAGAAAACTCTACAACCATCCAGCGGTCAGACCTCTAACGGTTTTAGGGATAATAGGGGAGTCCATAAAGACAAATCCTGCAACGGTGATTCAAAAAACTTCAGGTGCGAATCGAAGTCAGAACAGATAGAACCGCCTATGCCTCACGCAATTTAGTCATTGTGATCTGGTTTCCAACCGAATTATGGACGACCTGATCCATGAAAGTACGGATCAACAAGAGCCCTCGTCCCGAAAGTCGGTGTAAGTTCTCGGCCTCCCTCGGATCGCTAACTCTTTCAGGTTTGAACCCCGGCCCTTCATCGGAGATTTGGATGCAAATGTGTTGATCCGAAAACTCGGCCTCAATACGTACTTTGCGATTGTAATAGCCGGGTTCCTGCTTGCGATTGGCAACCGCATCGTAATAGCGCTGTTCGGTCTCGCCCTCACGAAGTGCAGAATCAACTTCTAGATTGCCGTGGTGCATCGCATTAGTGATCGCTTCCTCGATCGCCATTCCGATCTGCAAACGATCGCGGTCGCTCCATGCCGGTAGGTGACCTTGTAGATTCTCGATGGTTGGCCCAATCAACGACAGTTCGTTATCAAGTACAAACATCTGGTGCCCGGGCATCGGACAGAAAGTTAGGTCGTGGGTGTACCGTGTGCGTTGCGCAACATCAAGTAATTGTGCAATCGTGCCGGGCAAATCTTTTTGCAGAGACTGCTTGGGAGAAAAGCTGGTGGCACCTACGATGAGTGCCTCCATGGCCATTTGCGCGTTGTCACTGTGAGTTATCAGCAAGATTGGCAGTGATGGAAGCTTTTTCCTTATCTCCACCACCAGTTCGATTCCGTTCATCTCAGGTAGCTGCAAGTCAGTGATCAATAAATCGGGAACCTCGTGTTCTATTGCCCGAAGTGCTTCCCGCGCAGAGGCGACCGACTGGGGATACCATTGCGGTGTTTTCTTGACGATCGATGACACCAGAAGGCGATCGACCGCGTTGTCATCAACAATAAGAATGTTGGCCAAGGCTACGGAAGGTGGTAAAATTGACTGGCAGGGAAATGATCTTACGAGAATTACGTCACTGAATTATAAACCACAAAATCGATTGGAGAAACGTTGCCGTGAGCTAACGCGCCGCAACGCTTCGGTGCCGCAATTGCAATTCTGTGGCCCCGGATTTCTCGGCGCCCCAAACACATTCACCTTCGACCCTAAACCCAAACAATCATGAACGCTAGGCACCGAATTCGTCTTGCCGGGCCGTGGGAAGCTGAGATTCTTCACTCATCCAGCCATCTCAAACTCGCCAATACAAATTTAAAGGCCGCACTCGGTGGAACAGCCGAACATTTCGGCCATCCATTTTACGGGAAACTTAAACTGCGGCGAAATTTCAATCTGCCCACCGGCCTCGACAACCACTCCGTCGTTTGGCTCTGCGCGGAAGGATTACCTCCAACTGCCCACTGCGAGATTTTTCTTAATCGACGGACACTGGACAGGACAGATGGTGATTTGATGGTTGGCCAACATGCTGAAATCGCTATTACCGATGCCCTTGAGAATTTCAATCGGATCGAACTTGTCCTGTCCTGCTCCGAAGCTGTTACTCCCATACAGACCGTTGAGAACCCCGCCAGCATATTGGTGCAAGCATCCGTCTGGTTGGAAATAGAGTAGGTTTGGCTGACTGCCGGACCGAGAGCTTCAGGATCTGAATTTCACTGCTAACTTAATAGCTGTCCTGCTAGCGTCTCTCATCGGGGATTAAGATCCTGAATTATTGAATCATTTGGAAAATCTGGTGCAACTTTCTTGTCTGAAGTTTCGACGATAAAGAGGTACGTCGTGTGGCAGACTTCTGCCAAACCTAGTAAGCGCGCACGTCGATGCAATGTTTCTGAACCACTTGTTCAGCTAATCGCCGCACCTACAGAGTATCTTTGATGCAAAATTCGAATCGCCTTAACCATATTGTGTTGTCGCTGATCGACTA